>JAJNQE010000120.1 GCA_021154985.1 Hydrogenophaga sp. | reverse complement strand
CGGGCCGACTCCTCGATGTCTTCGTCCATCGCGTCTTCGGGGATCGACAGTCCGAAATGCTGCTTGACCCAGCGGCGCTCTTCGGGGGTGGGATCTTCCAGGTCGACCCAGATCGGCTTGAATCGCGCGAGCTCTTCGAGCGACTCGATCTCTTCCTGGAAGAGGCGGCCATTGGCCAGGGTGAAAACGTTGAGCATGGAGCGCTCCCGGCGAAGTCTGCTGTCTGAAAGGGTGGGCCGCGTGGGCGGACCCGAGGGCGGGAAAGGTGCTTTCAGCCAGCAGGCCGCCCGACTCAGGCCGCCGCGCAGGCGGCGGCGATCAGACGGTGGCGGGGGTGGCTGAAAGCACGCAACTGGGGGGCGTGCTGTCCATGGGGCTCTCCGGGGTGGGCTGAGATGGCGAATTATGGCACTGCAGCAGCGCCGCCCGGGGGCGCATGAGGCGCCAGAAAGCGCATCAGTTCGTCTTTTCGGCGCCAGGCATCGTGCTCGCCGAGCTCGATCAGCGCATGCACAAAGCCCGGCTCGAAAAGCAGGTAGCTGGCCAGGGCTGCGGCGCTGCCGGCTGCACCGCGCGCGGTGTCCAGCGCGCCCAGGCCGGCCAGGGTGTTGCGGGTCGGCGCGGGCAGCTCGCCGATGTGTTTGCGCGCCAGCTCGTCGAGCGAAAAGCTGGGCTGGATCGCCAGCACATCGACCGGCCGGTAGGGTAGGGCCGAGGCCAGCGAAGGCGGCAGGCGCGACAGGGTCTGGCTCACGCGCTGGGTCTGTTCCACATCGGCCTGCAAGGTGTCGTGGAACACGCTGGCCATGGCGTGACCGGCGATGGTGCCGGCGGTGGGGTCGCCGTCCGCGCGCACCACCATGCCCGAGCGCTGGGGCTGGCCCACGCCGATCACCAGCACGCGACGCGCGCCGAAATGGATGGCCGGCGACAGCGGCGAGAGCTGCCGCATGGAGCCGTCACCAAAATGCTCTTTGTGTCCCTCGACCCAGAGCGGCACCGACGGAAACAGGAAGGGGATGGCGCTGGACGCCATGAGGTGTTCGATGGTGATGGGCTGAAAGTCAGCCCGCCGCCCGGGGCGGTGCCAGGCCTGCACCGGAACGCCCGCACGGGTCTGGCAGAAGGTCCAGTGCTCGCCGCTGGTGTAGCTCGACGCGGTCACGCCCAGCGCCTCGATGGTGCCCTGCTCCAGCGCCCGCTCCAGGCTTTGCAGGTCGATCGCGCGGTGCAGCGTGTCCACCAGCGGCAGTGTGTCGAGCAGGGCGCGGTGGCGCCGCACCTGGCGTGCCAGCGTCCAGCCCGCCACCAGCCGGTTGGCCCGCACCCAGCCCGGCGCTTCCAGCCGGTACACCTGCTCGGAGCGCAGGCCCGTCCAGAACCGGGCCAGCAACGGCAAGGCCGCCAGCCCCTGCCCGGCCACGCTGGCGAGGTAGGCCGCGTTCAGCGCCCCGGCCGAGGTGCCGAACAACCATTGAAACGGAAACGCCTGCGCGCCCTGCGGTTGCATGGTCGCCAGCGCCTTGAGCACGCCGGCCTGGTAGGCGGTGCGCGCGCCGCCGCCCATCAACACCAGCGCACACGCGTCGGGCCTCGCCTCGTGCGAGGCGGGCGTCAGCATGTTGTGGGTGATGAGGGTGTCGAGCGACATGGGGTGTTTGCCGTCACCCGGCCAGGGCGCTCACGCCTTGCCGCGGCTCAGCAACCAATACAGAAAGATCGCGCCGAAGGTGGCGGTGCCGATGCCGCCCAGGCCGAAGTCGCCGAACTTCAAGGTGTATTCGCCGGTGCCCAGGATGATCGGGATCGCCGCCACCAGCAGGTTTTTGTTGTCCGAAAAATCCACCTTGTTGTCGACCCAGATCTTGGCGCCGGCAATGGCAATGAGGCCGAACACCACGATGGACACACCGCCCATCACCGCCAGCGGAATCGCTTGAATGAGCGCGCCGAACTTGGGGCTGAAGCCCAGGACGATGGCGATGACCGCCGCCACCACGAACATGGCGGTGGAGTAGATCTTGGTGGCCGCCATCACGCCGATGTTTTCCGCGTAGGTGGTCACGCCCGTGCCGCCGGCCGCGCCGCTGACCATGGTGGCCACGCCGTCGCCGATGAAGGCTTTGCCGAGATACGGGTTGAGGTCGCGCCCGGTCATGGCGCTCACCGCCTTGATGTGGCCCAGGTTCTCCGCCACCAGGATCAGCGCCACCGGGGCGATGAGCAAAATGGCTTGCGCCTGGAACACCGGCGCGGCAAAGGTGGGCATGCCGAACCAGGCGGCGTTGGCAATGCCCGAGAAGTCCATGGGCTTGCCCAGGCCCAGGCCGTTGGTGAGCACCGCGTAGATCACGCTGGCAGCGATCAGGCCCACCAGAATCAGCAGGCGCTGCGTCATGCCGCGCGCATACACCGCCACCAGCGCCACGCTGATGAAGGTGATGGCCTGCATCCAGGCGTCAAACCCGGTGGGTGCCATGTTCTTGATGGGGATGGCCGCCAGGTTCAGGCCGATCACCGCCACCACCGTGCCCGTGACCACTGGCGGCATCATGCGTTCGATCCAGTGCACCGCTGCGCCTTCTTCCACTTCGTCCACCTCCATGCCGGTCATGGGGCGCGATGTGGTGTGCTTCACGTTGGTCGCGTGCACGATGAAGCCGATGACGGTGTAGACCAGGCCGCAGATGATGATGCCGCCCAGTGCCACGCCCAGGTTGGCGTTGGGGCCCGGGCCGGCGTAGCCGCTGGCCGCGATCACCACGCCGATGAAGGCAAAGCTCGAACCCAGGTAGCTCGGCACCCGTCCGCCGGTGATGAAGAAAAAGATCAGCGTGCCGATACCGCTCATGAGGATGGCCACGTTGGGGTTGAAGCCCATGAGCAGCGGCGCCAGCACGGTCGCACCAAACATGGCGATGACGTGCTGCACACCCATCACGGTGGTCTGCGGCCAAGGCAGGCGCTCGTCGGGCGCGATCACGCCGCCGTTGTCGAGGGTGGCGGACGGTTTCTCTCTCCAGCTGAACAGGCCCATGGTGCTTTTCTCCGTGTGGTTGGGGGTCGGGCGCGCCTCTTCGCGCCGGGTGGGATTGTGCCCGGTGGCAACGGTCTTTGCCGTCGTCTGGACGGCGGTTTCTTAAGCTGACGCAAACTTTGACCGCGCAGCATGAGGGCTCGTCACAGGAGTCTCCATGCCCACCGCTTCGTCTCGTCTGTCATCCACCCACCACGCACCGCCCGCGATGGGGATGGCGCCCACTCCCCACTTCTGCCGGGAGAACGATCCCGAGCGCCCGGAGGTTGAGCGGTTCATCAGCGAGGTGTATGCCCGCCGGTACGGTGCGCACGTGCGCCACTTTGCCCCGGTGCTTGCCTACCTTCGCGAGGGTGCGGAGATCGTCGCAGCCGCGGGGTACCGCGAAGCGCACCAGTCGCCCTTGTTCCTGGAGCGCTACCTCGATGCGCCGGTCGAGGTCCTCCTCGGCCGCGGGTCCGGTGTTGTTCCGGGCAGGGCATCCATCGTCGAAGTGGGCCACCTGGCGGCCACGCGCGCAGGTGAAGGACGGCGCCTCATCCTCATGCTGGGAGCGCACCTGGCCGAACGCGAGTTCCAGTGGGTGGTGAGCACCCTGACCCATGAACTTCGCCTTCTTTTTCTGCGCATCGGGGTGACGCCACTGACCCTGGGTGTGGCCAACCCGAATGTCCTGGGCGTCGAGGCGGCGCAGTGGGGAAGCTATTACCAGCACAGCCCGCTGGTGCTGGCCGGCAATCTGCCGCAGGCGATGCGGCGCCTTGCCACGCGCCAGGGCGGTGCTGCGCAATGAACGCTTCCACCTTGAACACTGTCGTGCTCGACGACGGCACACACACCTGGACGGCCGCCGCGCTGGAGACTGCGGTTGCCGAATACGCAGCCGTGCTGCGCGCCAAGGGCGTTCGCGTGCTCGCCACCTTGCTCGACAACTCGGTGGCATGGGTCGTTGCTGACCGGGCCGCCGAGCGCGCGGGTGCTGTCCATGTGCCGCTGCCGGTTTTCTTCACGAAGGACCAGATCGCCCACGCGCTGCAGGCTTCGGGTGCCGACACGCTGCTGCTGCCGCGCACGGTGCCCTGGCCGCTGGCGCCGGCCGAGCCCTGCAGCGTGGCGGGCGAACCGCTGGCAATGGCGCGCCTGCAGAATCTGCCGGTTCCCATGCCCGACGGCACATCCAAGATCACCTTCACCTCGGGCACAACAGACGCGCCCAAGGGGGTCTGCTTGCGCTCAGCGACCATCGACAGCGTGTCCAGCGGCGTGGTGCAAGCCATGGCGCCGCTTCGGATCCGTCGACACCTCTGCGTGCTGCCTTTTGCGGTGCTGCTTGAAAACATCGCGGGCCTGAACGCTTCCCTGATGAATGGCAGCACCTGCGTCGTGGTGCCGCTCTCGCAACTGGGCCTCAAAGGCTCGTCGGGCTTTGATCCAGCGGCCTTCCATGCGGCGGTTGTGCGCCTCCGGCCCGACAGCATCATCCTGTTGCCGCAGATGTTGCGTTTGTGGGCGGGATACCTGGCGGCCACGCGGCAGCGTGCACCGGATGGGTTGACCTTTGTGGCCGTGGGCGGCGCGCCGGTGGGCGCCGGCCTGCTGCAAGCCAGTCGCGCCCTGGGCATTCCCGCTTATGAGGGCTACGGCTTGTCCGAAGGCGCTTCGGTGCAGACCCTCAACCTGCCGGGTGCCGACCTGCCGGGCAGCGCGGGTCGCGTGCTGCCGCACGCTCGCGTGCGCATCAGTGCCGCGGGCGAAATCGAAGTGTCTGCCAGCCTGCTGGCCGGCTACCTGGGCGACCCGCAGCCGGTGCCCGAATGGTTTGCGACCGGCGACCTGGGCAGCCTCGATGCGAACGGCTTCCTCCATGTTCAAGGCCGCCGCAAAAACATCCTGATCACGTCCTTCGGGCGCAACGTGTCACCCGAATGGGTCGAGGGCGCCCTGCAGGAAGCGGGGGTCGGCGCGGCGGTGGTCTTTGGCGATGGCGATCCCGCGCTCAGCGCTGTGCTCTGGCCAATGAACGCCGCGCTGCCCGACACCGCGCTGCAGGCCTCGGTGGACGCCGCCAACAGCAAATTGCCCGACTACGCACGCATCCAGAAGTGGGTGCGTGCCAGCCACGCATTCAACGCGGAATGCGGCATGGCCACCGCCAACGGCCGACCCCAGCGAGCCGCCATCTTTCAAGCCCACGCCCAAGCGCTGAACGCCTCAGCCCACTGAATCAACCCACCCACGGAACCTCCATGAGCTTTCACCAACAACTGCTGAAACAGACCGAACTCAACCGAATGGCGCTGCTCTCAACGCCGATCATCCAGGGTTGCCTGAGAGGGGAGGTGTCGCTGCCCAGCTACGTCGCCTTCCTGCACCAGGCCTACCACCATGTGCGCCACACGGTCCCGCTGATGCAGGCTTTCAGATCGCGGCTGCCGGCCGGGCGCGAGTGGCTTGCGCCGGCGCTGGACGAATACATCGAGGAAGAACAGGGTCACGACGAGTGGATCCTGGACGACATCCGCGCATGCGGTGATACCAGCGCGGTGCGTCACAGCCAGCCTGGAGTCGCAACGGAGGTCATGGTGGCTTACGCGTACGACACCATTGCGCGACGCAACCCGCTGGGTTTCTTCGGCATGGTCCATGTGCTGGAAGGCACCAGCGTTTCCCTCGCGCTGCTGGCCGCCGACCAGATCCAGAAACCGTTGGGTTTGCCCGATTCGGCTTTCAGCTACCTCCGCTCCCACGGCACGCTGGATCAGGAGCATGTGCAGCACTTTCAGCTGCTCATGGACCAGATCACGGACCCCCAGGACCAGCGCGACATCATCCATTGCGCGCAGGTGTTCTTTCGGCTGTACGGCGATGTGTTTCGCGACCTGCCATTGCCCGCCGTCCACGCAGCGCCCCGAATGGTCGCGGCATGAAAGTCTCCACAACACGCGTTCTGCTGACGGGCGCCAACGGTGGCATCGGTCAGGCGGTGGCGACCGCATTGGCCGGTGCCGGGGCCTCGGTCCTGCTGGCTGGCCGTTCACCGGCGCGGCTGTCCGCGCAGGTCCGCACGATCCAGCGGCGCCACCCCACCGCGAAGCTGGACTGGCGCGAGGTTGAGCTGGACCAAGCCGCCTCCATCGCCGCGCTGGCGAACCATGCCGCCGCCTGGAACTGCAACGTGATCGTGCATTGCGCCGGCGTGGCCGAGTTCGGGCCTTTCGATCACACCGGCGTTGATCGCATGTCGCAAGTGCTCCACACCAACCTGCTGGCGCCCATGATGCTGACGCAATCGATGCTGCCGCACCTTCGTGCACTGCCGCACGCCCAGGTGGTTTGCGTCGGATCGGTGCTCGGCGCCATCGGGCTGCCCGGTTTCAGTGTCTATTGCGCCAGCAAGTTCGGCCTGCGGGGATTCGCCCAAGCGCTGCGCCGGGAGCTGGCAAAAACGTCCGTGCGCGTTCAATACCTCGGCCCGCGGAGCACACGCACCGCTTTCAACAGCGCAGCGGTGAGCGACTACAACCAGGCCACAGGCACGGCCATGGACCCGCCCGAGCGGGTGGCCGAAGCCCTGTTGGACATGCTGGAAACCGAAACGGCAGAACGCTTTCTGGGTTTCCCCGAAAAGGTCGCCGCGCGTCTCAATGGCCTGGTGCCCGCGTGGCTGGACGGCGCGTTCGACAAGCACAGCGCCAGTTTGCCCAAGTCACCAGATCAACCCAACCCACCCACCACCCAGGAGACATCCCATGCTCGTTGATCGCCCCACATTCCTGCGCACCTGCGGTGCGCTGCTGCTGGCCACCGCCGGTGTGCTGCCCGTTTCATTGGTTCACGCGGCACCGGTCGACGATGCGGTGGCCGACCTGCAACGCGATTGGGAAGTCATCCGGTACCAGACGCCACCGACCGAGCGCGAGAAGCGCTTCGAGGCACTGGCGGCGAAAGCGCACAAGGTCAGTGAGGCGTTCCCTGGCCGCAGCGAACCGCTGGTGTGGGAGGGCATCATCGTCAGCTCGCATGCCGGCGAAAAGGGTGGACTCGGTGCACTCGGTCTGGTCAAGCAGGCCAAGGCGCTCTACGAGGCCGCGATCCAGCTCGATGGCAACGCACTTGAAGGCTCGGCCTACAACAGCCTCGGGGTGCTGTACTACAAGGTACCGGGCTGGCCCCTCGGCTTTGGCGACAAGGCGAAGGCCGACGATCTGCTGCGAAAGGCGCTGTCCATCAACCCGAAGGGCATCGACCCCAACTTCTTCTACGCCGAGTACCTGGTCGAAACCAAGCAGCCGGAGAAAGCGGTGACCTACCTTGAACACGCCCTGCAGGCGCCCGCCCGCCCGGGACGCCAGATTGCCGACACCGGTCGACGCGAAGAGGTGCGCCAGCTGCTCGAAAAAATCAGTCAGAAGTGACCGGGGCAAAGCGGACGGTGGCGCGCACCGTCGCTGTTGCCGGGTCTGAGTCGTAGACGATCTCCAGACCGTGCAGCGCCGCAATGCGCTGCGCGATCGAGATGCCCAGGCCACTGCCCACCTCCTCCTGACCCGGCGCCCGGTGGAAACGCTGACCGAATGCGGCCAGCTGCTCGGCGGACAGGGGGCCTCCCCCGTTTTCCACCTCGAACTGTGCGGTGCCCAGACGCAGCAGCACACTGCTGCCGCGCGGCGCATAGCGTGCCGCGTTGTCGATCAGGTTGCGCAACAGAACCGTGATCAGGTGGGTGTTGCCCATCAGCGGCATGGGGGGGCGGTTCGAATCGGGCCATTCACAGGCCAGCTCGATGGAGCGGCGATCGGCCAGGTCCAGGCAGTCGCTCATCACCTGCTCCACGATGCGCGGCCAATCGATCTCGGCATCGAGCAGCTCGGCTGTGGCGGTCTCGGCACGGGACAAGGCCAGCATCTGCGTGACCAGTCGATCCATGCGTGTCAGGCCTTCGTCCATCTGCTGCTGCGCCAGCCTTCGCTCTTCCTGGCTCTGCGATCGTTTGACCACATCCCATTGCGCCCGCAGCACCGCCAACGGGGTGCGCAGTTCGTGTGCGGCGTCGGCCGTGAACCGGCGCTCGCGCTTCAGCAAACCGTCGATGCGTTCGAAAAGACTGTTCATGGCGCCCAGCAAAGGTTTGAGCTCGTTCGGAGCCTGCGCTGCGGGAACCGCAGCAAGATCCCCAGCGTCTCGGCTCAGCAGGTTGCCCGTGAGCTCGTGCAGCGGCGCCAGCGCACGGCGCACCGCCCAAGCCATCGCCAGCAGCAGCAAGGGCAGCACCAGCAGCCACGGAAGTATCTGGCTGGCCACGAGGTCGTACACCACCTCGTCGCGTTCGTACAGGCCCTGGCCCACGCCAACCAGCCATTGGCCCGAGGAAGATTGCAGGTAGTAGACGCGCCATGCCTGGTTGGCGACCTGGGTCGTCTTGAAGCCCACAGCGCTGGCCTCAAAGGGCAGGCTCTCCCCTTCGCGATCCGACATCACGATGGTTCCGTTGCGGTCCCAGACCACGACGGCCAGGTCACGCACATCGCCTTCGCCGCTGTCGGCCTGCCCAGCTTGCGGCAAGGGAGGAAAAGCCGCCCTGCCCTGCAGGGGCAACGAAGGCAGCAGGGTGGCCTGAATCTGTCTGGCCAGGCGGATCAACTCGGTGTCGTACAACTCGTTGACCTCGTGGCGCGAGCGATCGACCGACAAGGCCATCGCCACGGCCCACACCAGGGGCGCGCAGACCAGCAAATAGAGCATCAACCGACGCTGCAGGCTCATTGCCCGGTCTCGATGGCGCCCAGCGAATAGCCCACACCGCGCACCGTGCGCACGATGCCGGCATCGATCTTTCGTCGCAGATGGTGAATGTGGACTTCGAGGGCGTTGCCCTCGGGTTCGGCGTCGTCCCAGTCGTAGAGCTTTTCCCGCAACAGCGCCTTTGACATCACCCGCTGCGGATCGAGCATCAGGGCTTCGAGCAGCGCCAGTTCGCGCGCGGTGAGGTTCACGTCTTGCCCTCTCCATCGCACCAGTTTGCTCGCCGGCTCGTACTCCAGTTCGCCATGTCGCCAGGTGGACTGCGCGCGGCCCGAGGACCGGCGCAACAAGGCGCGCAGCCGGGCGGCCAGTTCATCGATGGTGATCGGTTTGAGCAAATAGTCGTCGGCGCCGGAATCCAGCCCGGCGATGCGTTGGTCAACGCCATCGCGGGCAGTCAGCACCAGCACGGGCAACTTGACGCCGCGATCCCGCCACCGGCGCAACCACACCAGACCGTCCCCACCGGGCAACCCGAGGTCCAGCACCATGGCGTCGTAGGGCGCCGCGAGCAACGCACCATCCGCATCGGCTCCGTTGCCGAACCAGTCGATGGCGTGCCCGAGCTGGCGCAGACCTGTTGCCAGCGCCGGACCCAGCAGGACGTCGTCTTCCACAATCAGCACACGCATGAACGGTCACCCCCGTCCGCGTTGGTGTGCGGACCGCGCCATTATGCGGAGCATGCGTGCAGGAGCGTGCACATCCAGCCAGGTGCGCGGCGCAACAGGGTTTCCCACGTGGCCGATTCACCCGACAGGGCGAGGTACATCGCGCAGTCGACGCACAGCACGAGCAACAACGCTGCGCCCACGGCCACCAAACGGGCGCAAACCTGCTTTTTTGTGCCAGACCCACTCGGAGGTCGGGAGAGCGTTGAGGAAATGGGCTTGTCCATGGCTTCAGATCATGGCCATCCAAGATTGGCGCTGGCTTAAGGCCACCTCACCCACCGTTCCCCATCGCTGCACAGCGGTGCCGCGCAACCCAGACACGCTGTTAACCTGACGGGCAAAAAGGACACCGGCATGAACGAGACAAACCCACCCCCCTACACACCTCAGATACGCCTGTACCAGCAGTGGCTGGCCGAGCAGCGCGGCCTGCGCTTCGACGACTACGACGCCCTCTGGCGCTGGTCGACCACCGAGCTCGAAGCCTTCTGGCAAAGCATCTGGGACTACTTCGACATGCACTCGCCAACGCCGCACACCGCGGTGCTGGAGCGCAACGTGATGCCCGGCGCCCGGTGGTTCCCGGGGGCCCAGGTGAACTACGTCGAACAGGTGTTTCGGCACGTACAGCCGGCGCATGAGGCCGGCTTCATGGCCATCGTGAGCCGCAACGAAAAGGGCCGCCATGTGGAAATGAGCTGGCCCGAATTGCGCCGCCAGGTGGCGTCGCTCGCGCTGCACCTGCAGGCCCAGGGCGTGCAGCCGGGCGACCGCGTCGCCGCGTACCTGCCCAACGTGCCCGAAGCCATGGTGGCGTTTCTGGCCACGGTGAGCATTGGCGGCGTGTGGAGCCTGTGCGCGCCCGACATGGGCACCAACGCCGTGCTCGACCGCTTTCGCCAGATCGAGCCGGTGGTGCTCATTGCCTGCGACGGCGTGACCTACGGCGGGCGCGACTTCGACCGCCTGCCCGTGGTGGCCGAGCTGCGCGCCGCATTGCCCACCGTGCGCCATGTGGTGCTGCACACCAACCTGGCCGATGGCCCGGAGGCGGCGGACCTCGCGCTGCAGGCCGCTGCGCCCTGTACCGATTTCACGCAGGCCACCTCGCGCATGGACGCGGCGGTGGCGCAGTTCGAACCGCTCTGGCTGCCCTTCGACCACCCGCTGTGGATCGTGTATTCGAGCGGCACCACCGGCCTGCCCAAGCCCATCGTGCATGGCCACGGCGGCACCACCATCGTGGCGCTCGCGCTGAAGTTGCTGCACAACGACATCGGCTGCAGCTACGAGCCCAACAGCTGGGGCGAGCGCTACCACTGGTACAGCTCCACCGGCTGGGTGATGTGGAACGCGCAGGCGGGCGGCCTGCTCGGCGGCACCACCTGCGTGATCTATGACGGCAACCCCGGCGGCTCCAAAGACAAGCCCGACTGGACCACCTTGTGGCGCTTCGCCGCCGAACAGGGTGTGACCTTCTTCGGTGCGGGCGCGGCTTTTTTTGCGAACTGCTTCAAGGCCGGCGTGGACCTGTCGACGTGTGGTGATCTCTCAAACGTGCGCGCGCTGGGCACCACGGGGTCGCCCTTGTCGGAGGACGCGCAGAACTGGGGGACTGAGCAGTTTCGCAAGGTGTGGGCCAAAGATGACCGATTCACCGCCGGGCCGCCCCAAGGTGAATCAGCCCCCTCGGGGGGCAGCGGACCGCGCGAAGCGGGGGAGCGTGGGGGCGACATCTGGTGGTGCAACATCAGTGGCGGCACCGACTTCGCTGGCGCCTTCATCGGCGGCAACCGCGAACTCCCGCAGACCCCCGGGCGCATGCAATGCCGGCTCATGGGCTGCGCCGTGGAGGCCTGGAACGAGCAAGGCCAGCCGGTGAGCGACGAGGTGGGTGAGCTGGTGTGCACGCAGCCCATTCCGTCGATGCCGCTGTACTTCGTGGGCGACACCGACAACAAGCGCCTGCTCGGCAGCTACTTCGACACCTACCCCGCAGGCCAGGGCCGAAAGCCCGGTGGTGGTGACCTGGGCCCAGAGGCCGGCGCTGTGTGGCGCCATGGCGACTGGCTGCGCGTGCACCCCGACGGCTCGTGCGTGATCTATGGCCGCTCGGACGCCACCATCAACCGCCACGGCCTGCGCATGGGCACCAGCGAGCTCTACAGCGCGGTCGAGGCGCTGCCCGAGGTGATGGACTCGATGGTGGTGGATCTGGAGTACCTGGGCCGCGAGAGCTACATGCCGCTGTTCGTGGTGCTGCGCGAGGGTCTGGTGCTCGACGACGCCGTGCGCCGGCGCATCACCGACAGCATCAAGACCGCGCTGTCGCCGCGCTTCGTGCCCAACGAGGTGTTCCAGGTGGCCGAGATCCCGCGCACGCTGTCCGGCAAAAAACAGGAACTGCCGATCAAGAAGCTGCTGCTCGGTCAGCCGCTGGAGAAGGTGATCAACAAGGAGGCCATGGCCAACCCGGCTTGCCTGGACTGGTACGTGGATTTCGCCGCGCGCCGCCAAACCGCCTGAGCATCCGGTCCTTCGGGCTAACCCGCTGTCGGCAATGTCGGCCTTGCGCTACGTTGTAGGTTCCACAAGAACCGGAGACGCGCGATGCAGCCCACCGACCGTTCTGTCAGCCGCCGCCAGGCGCTCACCCTGGCCGCCAGCGGCGCTGCTGTTGTAGCTGCGCCCAGCCTGTTCAGCAGCTCGGCCTGGGCGCAAGACAAGTTTCCTTCGCGCCCCATCACCCTCATCGCGCCCTGGCCTGCGGGCGGCAGCAGCGACGGCGTGATGCGCGCGCTGGCCCAGAGTGCCAGCAAGGCGCTGGGGGTGCCGGTGGTGATCGAGAACAAGCCCGGTGTGGGTGGCACGCTGGGCGCCAGCGCCATGGTGCAGGCCAAGCCCGACGGCTACACGCTCACGCAGTTGCCGCTGGGTATCTACCGCCTGCCGCACATGCAGCCCATGCCCTTCAACCCGGTGACCGACATCACCCACATCGTCTGCCTCACCGGCTACACCTTCGGCCTGGCCTGCACGGCCGACGCGCCGTTCAAGACGCTCAAGGAGATGGTGGCCTACGCCAAGGCCAACCCGGGCAAGCTCGAATACGGCCACACCGGCACCGGCACCACGCCGCACCTGGCGATCGAGGAGTTCAGCGAGAAGGCGGGCATCCAGCTCAACCCGATTCCCTTCAAGGGCTCGGCCGAGATCATGAGCTCCATCCTCGGGGGCCACATCCGCATGATGAGCGGCACCACCGAGTTTGCGCCGCATGTGCAGAGCGGCAAGCTGCGGCTGCTGGCCACGCTGGGCCGCGAGCGCAACAAGGCGTTTCCCGACGTGCCCACGGTCAAGGAAAGCGGCTGGGACACCATCACCGAATCACCGTTCGGCATCGGCGGCCCCAAGGGCATGGACCCGGCCGTGGTGAAGGTGCTGCACGACGCGTTCAAGACCACGCTGGACGACCCCGAGGTCAAGGCCACCTTCGACAAGTTCTACCAGCCCACGATCTACATGAACACCGCCGACTACACGGCGTATGCGGCGCGCACGTTTGCAGCGGAAAAAGCGACGATCGAACGGCTGGGCTTGTCGAAAAAGAATTGATCCGGCTCAGCGTTTCGAGACCAGGACAATTCCAACGGCCACACCCACCAAGGCCAGCACCAGTTGCAGCGTGAGCGGCTCGCTCAGCAGCACCACGCCGAACACCAGCGCGAACACCGGGGTGAGAAAAGTGAAGGTCGACATCTGCGTGGCCGGGTAGTGGCGCAGCATCCACATCCAGGTGAGGTAACTCGCGAACGCGCCCACCACCGTCTGGATGGCCAGCGATCCCCAGGCGCGTGCCGAGTAGTCGAGTGACCACACCTCGCCCAGCGCGAGCGAGATGAAAGGCGCCACCGCCGCCGTGACGGCCACCTGGTAGAACAGGGTTTTCTCGGGGCTGGCGGTGGCGAGTTTCGTGGCGCGGATGGTCAGCGTGGTCAGGCCCCAGAGCACACCCGCTGCCAGCGCCATCGCGTCGCCCAACCACGCGCCGGCCACCGGCGAGCCGTGCATGAAGCCCTCACCGAACGCCAGCGCCACCGCGGCAAACGCGATCACCAGTCCCACCCACTGGATGCGCCGCAGCGTCTCGCCAGGCACCACGCGCGGCAGCAGCAGCGCCACCACAAACGGGCTGGTGTAGAGAAACACCGTGAGGCGCGAGGCCGTGGTGTGCATCAGCCCGAGGTAGATGAAAGCGAATTCACCCGCGAACAGAGAACCCGCGAGCAACCCGGCCTTGAGCGTGCCGTCGCGCTGGAACAGCGGCACGCCGCGCGCCGCGCACCACAGCCCGATCAGCACCGCCGCGCCCCAGAAGCGCAGCGATGCTTGCCACAGCGGCGGCACCTCGGCCACGGTGTCCTTGATCAGGATCTGCTGGAAACCCCAGAAGGCACAGCACACCACGAGCAGGGTGATGGCGAGGGCGTCGAGGTGGGTCTTGCGTGCGGTGCTGGGGCTCATGCCACCGATTGTCGATGGCGCCGGCGCACCGGCCTGTCGCTCGGGTGCGGTGTGCTCAGAGCGGGTGTTCGGTGTAGAACCGCCCACCGTGGAACAGCAGCGGCGAGGCCTCGGCACGGTGGCTGCAGCGCTCCACCTCGCCCACAAAAATCACGTGGTCGCCCTCGGCGTACTGGCTGCGGTTGAAGCATTCGAACGACGCGGCTGCGCCTTCGAGCAAGGGCGCGCCGTTGCCGCCCTCGCGAAACGCCACGCCGGCCCAGCGGTCGGTGTCCTTGGCGGCGAACTGTTCGGCCAGCGCCTGCTGGTCTGCTGCGAGCACGTTGATGGCGTAGTGGCGGCCATTGGAAAACGCCGCCATCGAGCCCGCTGATTTGCCCAGGCTCCAGAGCACCAGTGGCGGACTCAGCGAGACCGAGTTGAACGAATTGGCGGTGAGGCCCACGAGTTCACCCTGGTCGGTGCGCGCGGTGACGATGGTCACGCCGGTGGCGAACATGCCCAGCGAGGCTCGGAACTCGCGCGCCGAGAAATCGGGTGCGCGGGCCTGCAGGACGGTTGGGCGGGCAGAAGACATGGTGGGCGGGGTCCAGAGCGTGCAACGGCAAAGACACGATTCTCGGCGATCGCCGCGGTTGGCCGGTCCCATCCCTAGAATGCCGTGATGCCCAGCAGCCCATTGATCCGCGCGAAGCCCCGTTCGCCGTTGTTGCCCACCCTGATGCTGGGCGTCGGGCTGGCGCTGGTTCCGGGTGCGCAAGCCAGCTCGGCGCTGCGCGGACCGCCGCACCACCGCACCGTGGTGCCCGCCAGCGCGGCGCCCTGCGTGCACCTCTCGGCCCGCCTGCCGCACATGGGTCGCGCGCTGTGCGACGCCGCCGAACTGGCACCGACCACCGGCCGTTCGTCACAGGGGCGCACGCTCTACGCGCGCGATGTGGTGGCGCCACAAGCGCGCCTGCGCGTGCTGGTGGTGGGGGCCATCCACGGCGACGAAATGTCGTCGGCCTCGGTGGCCTTGCACTGGATACAGCACGCGCTCAAGGAACCGGCCGATGCGCACTGGCGCTTCATTCCCGTGCTCAACCCCGATGGCCTGCTGGCGCGGCCCGCCAAACGCGTGAACGCGCGCGGCGTGGACCTGAACCGCAACTTTCCCACCCCCAACTGGGCCAGCGACGCCAAGGTGTACTGGGAGCAGCGCACGCGCAAGGACCCGCGGCGCTGGCCTGGCCCCAGCCCGCTGTCCGAGCCCGAGACGCGGTTTTTGCACGAGGAAATGGCGCGCTTTCAGCCGCACCTGATCGTGAGCATCCACGCACCCTACGGCGTGCTCGACTTCGACGGCCCGGGCGCACCACCGCCCAAGCTCGGGCGGCTCTACCTGGACCAGGTGGGCATCTTCCCCGGCAGCCTGGGCAATTACGGCGGTGTGCACCGCGGCATGCCGGTGGTCACCATCGAGTTGCCCAACGCCTTTCGTGCGCCGCTGGAGAGCGAAATGCGGCAGATGTGGCAGGACCTCCAGGGCTGGATGGCGGAGCGCCTGCGGCCCTGAGGTGGTCAGGCCCGGCTGGGTGGCGGGGCGACCTGGAAGCGCCGGGCTGAGCGGGTCACTGGCGCTGGCGCGCCCTGGAAGCCGAAATCCATGGCGGGTTGTTCACCACTGATCAGCTCAGCCAAGGCCTTGCCGGAGCCCGCACCGTGGGTCCAGCCCAGCGTGCCGTGGCCGGCGTTCACCCACAGGTTCTTCAGCGGCAGGCGGCCAATGAGCGGGATGTTGGTGGGCGTGGCCGGGCGCAGGCCGCACCAGAACTGCGGGTCGCCACCCTGCTCGGGCGTGCGGGTGTCGGCCACACCGGGAAACACCTGTTCGATGCGGCGCACCAGCATGTCGCAGCGCTTTTTCGCCAATGGCGTGTGCAGCGAGAGGTCGAATCCGCCGAGCTCGATGGTGCCGGCCACGCGCAGCTGGTTGCCCAGGCGCGAGACGGCGATCTTGAGCTGGTCGTCGATCATGCTCACGCTCGGCGCCTGCTCGGGCTTGAGCAGCGGCAGCGTGGCGCTGTAGCCCTTGCCGGGGTAGATCGGCACGTTCACGCCCACCGTTTTGAGCAGCGGCGTGGTGTACGAGCCGCAGGCCACCACAAACGTATCGGCCTTGAGCGTGCGTGCGCTGCCGCTCTGCCGGTCGCGCACCCGCACCTCGCGGATCTGTTGGCCGTCGCTGTTCAGGTGCTCGATGTCATGGCCGAACATCAGTCGCGCGCCGCGCTGGCCGCACAGCGTGGCGAGCTGTTGGGTGAAGCTGCGCGCGTCGCCAGACTCGTCGCTCGGCGTGTAGGTGCCGCCCACAATGCGGTCGGCAAAAGCTTGCAGCGCAGGTTCGATGGTGAGCAATTCGTTGCGCGACACCACCTTGCGCTGGACGCCGAAGCGCTGCATCACGGCGGCCGCCTCGGCCGCGCCGTCAAAGGATTTCTGGTCGGTGTAGTAGTGGGCGATGCCGCGCTCCAGCCGGTGGTAGTCGATGCCGGTGGAGGCCACCACCGCCTTGAGCGCGGCGTGGCTGTAGGAGCCCAGCGCCACGAGCTGCGCCACGTTGCGCTCGAAGGCGGCGTCGTTGCATTGCGCCAGGAACTGCAAGCCCCAGCGCCATTGAGCCCAGTCAAGCTGCGGGCGGAACAGCAGCGGCGACTCGTCGGAAAACATCCACTTCAGGGTCTTGAGCGGCGCGTCCTTGTTGGCCCAGGGCTCGCAGTAGCTCACGGAAATCTGCGCCGCATTGGCGAAGCTGGTTTCCAGCGCGGCGTCGCTCTGGCGGTCGACCAGCGTCACCTCGTGACCACGTTCCAGCAGGTGCCACGCCGTGCTGACTCCAATGATGCCCGCGCCCAAAATGGTGACCTGCATGATCTGTTCCTCAAAGGGATGAAACTGATCGAAGTATGAAAAGAAGCGGCTTCTAAGTGAAGCGAAATTAAACTAAAATTTCGAGCATCAGAACTGCTTATACGAGCAGCGAGCACCCTCAAGCACCCCATGAGCACCTTCGATCCCGACGCCCTCGAATGCCTGGCAGCCATCATTGAAGAGGGTGGCTTCGAGCGCGCTGCGCAGCGCCTGTCGATCACGCAGTCGGCGGTGTCGCAACGCCTGCGGGCCCTGGAGGCGCAGGTCGGCACCGTGCTCATCGTGCGCAGCCGCCCGCTCAAGCCCACGCCGGCTGGCCAGCTCATGCTCAAGCACGCCAAGATGATGCGGTTGCTGCGTGCCGATCTGGAAAAAGACCTGAAGGAGCTCGCCCCCAGTTCCACCGGCAGCGGCCGCGAAGAGGAGCGCATTTCGGTGGCCATCAACGCCGACAGCATCGCCACCTGGGCCCTGCCCGCACTGGACGACCTGGCGCAGAACGGGCTGCCGATCGAAATCATCACCGACGACCAGGAGTTCACCCACGAGTGGCTGCGCGAAGGCCAGGTGCTGGGCTGTGTCACATCGCTCGGGCAGGCGCTGCGCGGCTGCAAGATGGAAGCGCTGGGCACCATGGACTACGTGGCCGTGGCGCGCGCCGATTTCGCTTCGCAGCATTGCCCCAAGGGGCTGAACGCACACAACTTCCACAAGGTGCCGTTCGTGGCCTTCAACCGCAAGGACAACCTGCAGCACGGCTTCGTGATGAAGGCTTTCGGCTTGCCGCGGGTGATGCTCAAGCAGTTGTTTGTGCCGTCCAGCGAAGGGCAGGTGCGCGCCGTGCAGGCCGGCTGGGGCGTGAGCGTGGTGCCCGAACTGCAGGTCCGCGAACTCATTGCATCGGGCGAACTGGTCAATCTGGCGCCGCGCCACCGGCTGGGCGTGGCGCTGTACTGGCACTGCTGGAACCTGAGTTCGGACGTGCTCGACGCCTTGAGCAAGGCCTTGCGCACCGCGGCCGCCGACAACCTGCGACCGCCCACCTGAAAGAAAAAAGCCCCGCCGAAGCGGGGCTTTGTGCAAGCAAGTGCCCGCTTACTTGGGCATGATCACGGTGTCGATGACGTGGATCACACCGGTGTCGGCCGCGATGTCGGTCTTCACCACGTTGGCGGCATCCACCTTCACACCGCCCATGGTGGCCACAGTGATCGAGCTGCCCTGCACGGTTTTGACCATGCCGGCCTTCACATCGGCCGCCATCACCTTGCCGGGCACCACGTGGTAGGTCAGCACCTTGGTGAGCGCGGCCTTGTCCTTCAGCAGCGCGTCCAGCGTGGCCTTGGGGATCTTGGCGAAGGCTTCGTCGGTGGGTGCGAACACCGTGAACGGGCCTGGGCCCTTGAGCGTGTCCACCAGACCGGCGGCCTGAACGGCGGTCACCAGGGTCTTGAACGAACCCGCGGACACGGCCGTATCCACAATGTCGGCGGCCTGGGCCGAGCCGAGTGCACCAAACGCCAACAGGGAAGCAATGAGGGTCTTTTTCATGGTGAAGTCCTTGAAAGGGTTGAAGAAAACAGCGGGAAAACACAGCAGGCAAAGGCTTCGGGCTTTTGCTCTGGGTGCATACTAATCTGTCGGGTATCAAAAATTACCGAATAGTCTGTAACATTACTTATCGGTAGGGATATCGACGACATCGTCGATATCGGGCAGAATCCGAGACGTACCAAAAGGTTGTCCATGACCAGCGCCGTTCAAAAATCCCCCGCCGAAACCCCTCAAAAACGCAGCTTTCGCCAGCAAATGCATCTGGCGCGGGAAGACGCCATCGTCTCTGCGGTGAACCGCTTGTTGGCCGAAAAAGGCTTTGACGCCATGACCGTGGATGAGGTCGCTGCCGAGGTGGGCATTGCCAAAGCCAGTCTGTACAAGCATTTCCCCAGCAAGGAAGACCTGGCGGCGGCCGCCATGGTGCGTGTGATGGACCGTGCGCGTGCCTTTCTGGACAGCCTGCAAGGTCAGCCCGATCGCGCACCGATCGAGCAGCTGCGGGCGGTGGCGCGCTGGACGATGGAAGTGCAACTGGCCGGTGAGATGCCGTCGTTGCCGAGCGAAAACTCCAGCCTGCGGGCTTCGCTCACCACCAACAAGGCCTATGTCGATGGCCTCATGGACGTGAGCGAGCGTCTGGGCCAGTGGATCACGCAGGCCCAGGCTGACGGCAGCCTGAACAACCAGTTGCCGCCCATTGCCGTGCTCTACACCCTGTTTGCACGGGCCTGCGATCCGGTGCTGGGTTTCCTGAAGGGCTCCGGACAATACAGCAACGAGCAGATCATCGACATGGTGCTGAGCACCTGTTTTGATGGTTTGAAATCGCGCTGAGCAAGGCGTTGTCGGGTAAAAAAAAGGCCGCGCAAGCGGCCTTTTTGTTTGTGCCAACCGGTTCAGCGAACCAGCAGCACCGGCACGCCGCAGTGCGCCAGCACCTTGGTGGCCACCGAACCCATGACCAGATTGCCCAGCGCGCTGTGGCCGTGCGACCCCATCACCAGCAGGTCGAACTTGCCGCTGTCGGCGACCTTGGCAATCAGCTCGCCAGGAGAACCCACTTTGGACACCACCGTGGGTTCCATGCCGTGGCGCTTGAGGAACTTGACCACGGGCGCCGTGACCTTGGCCGCTTCGTCAGCGTAGTAGCCGTTGGCGACATCGGCGCCCACGGCTGCGCGCGCGCGCGGCGGCAGCGGCAGTTGCACCGTGATGAGCGTGATGGAGTTGTTGGTGCCGAACATCTCGTCGTGCGTGGCGAGGTAGGCCAGCATCTTCTTGGTGTAGGCACTGCCATCAACGGCGAGCAGGATCTTCATGGGGTCTCCTTGGTGGTTCGGGGGAAGGTGTTTGAGTTTAGAGGCATCGCACGCGATGGCCTTGCGCTGGCTCAAACAGCGTGCGTGTCTTGCTGCGAAATCCCGCGCGAGCCGACCTCGATGCAGCTGGCCGGCACAAAGGCGGCCTGTTCGTTTTTGTCGTGGTAACCCAGCGGGTTGGCGATGATGCGGCAGCGCCCGACCTGCACGTCGGTTGGGCAGTGCAGGTGGCCGTGCAGCCAGAAGTCGGCCAGCGGCAGCAAGTCGTCCAGCCCATTGCAAAAGCCTGCGGTGCCCGGGCTCAGGCCGTAGCGGGGGTCCGCGCTGTGCAGGGTGGGCGCGAAGTGCGTGATGACCACCGTGGGTCCATCGAAGGGCTGGGCCAGCGCCTGGCGCAGCCACGCCTGGCAGTCCAACCCGAGTGCGCGCATGGCCTCGGCATCGAACAGGCGGCCATGCCGTTGACCGCGCATCTTTTCCAGGTAGTGGTTGGCGGCGCGAAAGGCCTTCTCGCGCTGCCGCAGGCGGTGGGTCAGCGGATCGGGTGCGCGTTTGGGTGCCACCGCCGCCGCGCGGCCGTGGCGCGCAGGTGTGGGGCTGGGGGCATGTTCGCCGAGCGCATCGAAGTCGCTCCAGAGCGTGGTGCCGATCAGGCGCACGCCCTGCACCTGCAAGGTTTCACGCTCCAGCCACTGGATGCCGAGACGGTCGCACGCTGCGCGCAGATCGGCGTGTGCCTGGTCCACGTCGAGCGCGTCGTACTCGTGGTTGCCAGGCACGAACACCACCGGTGCGGGCCAGCTGGCGAATTGCGGCAGGGGCGAGAAGCGCTGCAGTCCCCAGTCGGGTTCGTCCATCACGCTGCCATCGCGGCGCGTCTGGTAAGAGCCGATGTCGCCGGCCAGCACCAGCAGGTCCGCTTCGGGTGCGGGGGCCGGCACAAAGTCGGGGTTGGCTTCCAGGTGCAGGTCGCTGAGCAGTTGAATCTTCATGCGGCCATTGTCGGACAGCGTCTTCACGCCACCGGGGTCGGTTGGGCGGGCGAGGCCGCGTCGGCTGCTCGAAACCCGATCGCCGAGGCCCGCTCCACCGCCTGGCGCAGCCACCGGTGGCCGCTGTTGTGGGTGGCTTGACGGTGCCACAGCGCGTCCACGTGCACGGGCGGCACCGGCAGCGGCAGGTCGAGCAGGGCGAGCTCGTGCTCCATGCCGGTGGCGCCCACAAAGTGGCGCGGCAACACGGTGAGCAAATCGGTGGTGGCCACCACGCGCCCGGCGGTGAAGAACTGGTTGACGGTGAGCACCACGCGCCGCTGGCGCGACAGCGCAGCCAGCGACTCGTCCACAAAGCCGAAGGGTCGCCCCGAGAAGCTCACCAGCAAGTGGCGCGCTTCGCAATAGGCGTCCAGGCTCAGGGGTTGCCCCGCCAGCGGGTGGCCCTTGCGCATGACCACCACGTATTCGCCGTCGTACAGGCGCTGGTGCTGGAACTGCGGGTTGTTCTCCTGCAGGTGCAGCGCGCCGAGTTCGGCCAGCACGCCCGGGAAGTGCCCGATGGCGAGATCGGCCGAGCCGTTTTCCAGCAGTTCGCGCGGATCGCGGGTGGTCAGCGGCAACACCCGCAGGTTCACGCCGGGTGCTTCGGTCTCGAAGATGTCGATCAGGCCGGGCACCAGCTTGGCGGCGGTGGCGTCTGCCATGGCCAGCACGAAGGCGTTGTGCGCATTCAGCGGATCGAAGGTGCCCGGCGCGAGCGATTCGCGCAGCAGGTGCAGCGCGTCGCGCACCGAGGGCCAAAGACTCAGCCCCAGCGGCGTGGGCTCCACGCCGTACCCCGCACGCCGCACCAGATCGTCTCCCACCACCTCGCGCAGGCGGCGCAAGGCATTGCTCACCGCGGGCTGTGTCATGGCGAGGTTGTGGGCGGCGCGGGTGAGGTTGCGCTCGGTCATGACCTCGTCGAAAACCCGCAGCAGGTTCAGGTCAAGGTTGCGAAAGTTCAGGCTATTTATCACTGTGGTGAATGTAATCCATCACAAAGATAAATTGGCCAACAACTCGGGTTAACCCTAGTATTGCGGTGTCCAAAAGACATTTCTTCCTTTTCAGGAGCCCGCCATGAGCACCCTTGCATCCACCTCTTCATCCTTGTCGATCGGCGCACGCCGCGCCCCTTCCAACACCCGTCAGCCCACCCGCGTTGACGGCTCCCGCGGCTTGGCCGCCATGTTGCTGGCCGCTGTGGTGGCTGCCATGGTGGTGCTCGCGGACCGCTTGATCAGCACCTGGGCCGATGGCCACCTGCTGCTCGCCTGGGTGTTCCTGTGGGTGGTGGTGTTCGCCGGCATGGCCTTGTTTGCCGACTCCGCTCGCCGCCTGGCCCGCCGTGGTGTGGTGGTGCTGGACAGCTGGTCGGAATCGATGGCCGAGGCCCGCGCCGAGACGCGCCTGTGGGAAATGGCACGCCACGATCCGCGCCTGATGAGCGAGCTGACCCTGGCCCGCACGCGCGCCGAGCAGGACGAGCCCGCCACCACGTTCGACGCCGCCCTGGCGCCGCTGGGTCTGCCGGTGGCGGCTGCAGTCGCCACGCCGGAGGTGTCTTACTGGGAGCGCCTGGGCCAGGCCCGCGCTGCTCGCCACCTGCACAACCGCTACCTTTGAGCGCCCTGCAGCGAACCCGGCCAGGGTTCGCAAACAAAAAAGCCACCGGGTCGGGTGGCTTTTTTTTCGCCCGGGCGTCTTGACCCGGGGCGTTTTGCGGCCAGTGGCAGATCGTGCCGCTGGCCGTGTCGGGGCTGCCGGCTTCAGGCGGCCAGGCGCTTCTCGATTTTCGCTTTTGTCTCCTCGAGTTCCCGTGGCAAGCGATGGGCCAGCTGCTGGAACAGCTCGCCGTGCAGGGCGAGTTCCTGGGTCCAGGCGGCGTTGTCGATGTGGGTGACGGTCTTGTACTGCTCGGTCGAGAAGTTCAGGCCGTCCCAGTGGATGTCTTCAAAGCGGGGGCTCACGCCAAAAGCGTGCTCGGTGCCCTGACCACGGCCTTCCAGGCGATCGATCATCCACTTGAGCACGCGCATGTTTTCGCCGAAGCCGGGCCAGACGAACTTGCCGGCTTCGTCCTTGCGGAACCAGTTGACACAGAAAATGCCGGGGAGCTTGGCGCCCTGGGCTTGCAGCTGGGCGCCCAGATCCAGCCAGTGCTGGAAGTAGTCGCTCATGTTGTAGCCGGCGAACGGCAGCATGGCGAACGGGTCGCGGCGCACCACGCCCTGCGCGCCAAAGGCGGCGGCGGTGGTTTCCGACCCCATGGTGGCGGCCATGTACACGCCTTCGGTCCAGTCGCGCGCCTCGGTCACCAGCGGCACGGTGGTGGAGCGGCGGCCGCCGAAGATGAACGCATCAATGGCCACACCGGCCGGGTCGTCCCAGGCCGGGTCGAGCGCGGGGTTGTTGGTGGCGGCCACGGTGAAGCGGGCGTTGGGGTGGGCGGCCTTGGCGCCGGTTTCCTTGGCGATCTGCGGCGTCCAGTCCTTGCCCTGCCAGTCAATGGCGTGGGCCGGCGCATCGCTCATGCCTTCCCACCACACGTCGCCGTCGTCGGTCAGCGCCACGTTGGTGAAGATCACGTCGCGGTCCAGGCTGGCCATGCAGTTCGGGTTGGTCAGGGTGTTGGTGCCCGGGGCCACGCCAAAGTAACCGGCTTCGGGGTTGATGGCGTACAGGCGGCCATCGGCACGGGGCTTGATCCAGGCGATGTCGTCGCCGATGGTGGTGACCTTCCAGCCTTCAAAGCCTTTGGGCGGGATCAGCATGGCGAAGTTGGTTTTGCCACAGGCGCTGGGGAGGGCCGCGGCCACGTGGTACTTCTTGCCCTCGGGGCTGGTCACGCCCAGGATGAGCATGTGCTCGGCCAGCCAGCCCTGGCGCTTGCCCATGGTGGAAGCGATGCGCAGCGCAAAGCACTTTTTGCCCAGCAGCGCGTTGCCGCCGTAGCCCGAGCCGTAGCTCCAGATCTCGCGGGTTTCGGGGTAATGGACGATGTACTTGGTGGTCGGGTTGCAGGGCCAGGCCGTCTTGTCGGTTTCGCCGGCCGCGAGCGGCGCGCCCACGGTGTGCACGCAGGGCACAAACTCGCCGTCGGTGCCGAGCACGTCGAACACGGCCTTGCCCATGCGGGTCATGAGCTTCATGTTGACGGCCACGTAGGCGCTGTCGGAGAGCTCAATGCCGATGTGCGCAATCGGGCTGCCCAGCGGACCCATGCTGAAGGGCACCACATACATGGTGCGACCGCGCATGCAGCCGTCGAACAGCGGCTGCAGCGTGGCGCGCATCTCGGCCGGGGCCTTCCAGTTGTTGGTCGGGCCGGCGTCTTCCTGCTTTTCGCTGCAGATGAAGGTGCGGTCTTCCACGCGCGCCACGTCCGACGGGTCGGAGCAGGCCAGGAAGCTGTTGGGGCGCTTGACCGGGTTCAGGCGCTTCATGGTGCCGGCACTCACCAGTTGTTCGCACAAGCGGGCGTATTCCTCGTCGCTGCCGTCGCACCAGACCACGGTGTCGGGCTTGCACAGGGCGGCCATGTCGGCCACCCAGGCGACCAACCGGGCGTTCTTCACATAGGACGGGGTGTTGAGGGTCAGGCCCTGCATCACAGGAGAGTTCATGGAAAAGGCTCCAGAAGTTGATAACCGGTGCGCACCAGAGACGCGGACAGCCGCGGGCTGCAGGGCGTGCAGCAGGGCGGCTGTCAGGGGTCCCTTGTGCTTGAAAGGGTGGTCGGCGCTGTGGTCGGGAGGCGGTTGGCGCCTGCCGGCAAGGGGGACAAGGGGCGGGTTGGTGTGCCCGCGGCTCGGTCCGTGTGTCGTCCAAGGTTCCGATTTTATGAAACCGGGCGCCGGGTTACGAACTGGTTACATGCAAAACCCGCATAACGTGATGCATTGGACAGTCTGGGCGAACCGGCGATTTCGCCAAATGAAACGGCCGGCCGCCCCGAGGGGACGTCCGGCCGTGGCGCCGACAGCGGGGGGTGTCAGGCCATGAACACCGCGATGAAGGCCAGCAGGAACATCAGCACGCCGCCGGCGATGGGCAGCACGATGGGCATCAGGGGGACGATGGACTCGACCACGTCTTCGGGCTGGTCGCTGGGGGTGTGGTGGTCGTGCTGGGACATGGTGTTTTCCGATGGGAGGTTCAAAAACTCCAGGGATTTTAAAGGCAGATGCCTCAGAGCAGTGCGTAGGTGGTGCTGGCGCGGCACACGCTGCGTCCGTCGGTGGCACCAGAAATGTCGATTTCGCCAAACACCAGGTTTTTGCCAGCGCGCACCACGCGCGCGGTGACGCGGGCGTCCTGGCCCGAGATCGGCTTGAGGAAGCTGGTGTTCTGCTGCACCGTGGTCATGTGGCGTTCGCCGAGTTGCGAGACGATGGCCAGCACCATGGCGGTGTCGGCGGCCGACATCATGGCCTGGCCGCACAACATGCCGCCCACGCGGGAGAGCTGGTCGTTTTGAGGCAGGCGCAGCGTGACCTCGCCTTCGACAAACGACTCGACCCGCAGACCCAGCGCCTGCACCCAGGGTGCAAACCAGGCCGCCAGCAGTGCTTGCAGCGATTCAACGGACACGGTGTTGGTGGTCATGCGAAGTTCCTTGAACAATGAAAACGAAGCGGGCCGTTAGAGCAAGGCGGTGTCGAATCCCGCCTGCCGCAGGCGCTCGATCACTTGTGCAATGTGATCTCGCCCGCGCGTCTGCAGCACGAGTTCGATGGCCACGTTCTGTGCCGCCAGCAAGGTGAAGGCGCGCTGGTGGTGCACTTCGTCGATGTTGGCGCCCGCATCGGCCACGGTGGCGGTGATGCGCGCCAGGTTGCCCGGCACGTCGCGCGCATTCACCTGGATGCGCGCCAGCCGACCTGCCCGCACCATGCCGCGTTCGATGATGGAGGCCAGCAGCATGGGATCGATGTTGCCGCCGCACAGCACCAAGCCCACACGTTTGCCCGCAAAACGCTGCGGGTGCTTGATGAGCGCGGCCAGGCCGGCGGCGCCCGCACCCTCCACCAGCGTCTTTTCAATCTCCAGCAGCATCACGATGGCCTGCTCGATGTCGCCCTCGTCCACCAGCAGCAGGTCGTCCACCTTCTGGCGCACGATGGCCTCGGTGATCACGCCTGGTGTGCCCACAGCAATGCCTTCGGCGATGGTGCTGCTGCCCTGCGGCAGGTGCGTGCCCTTGATGGCGTTGACCATGGCGGGGAAGCGCTCGGTCTGCACGCCGATGATCTCGATGTCCGGCCGGATGGCTTTGGCCGCGGTGGCCATGCCGCCGATCAGACCACCACCGCCAATGGCCACCACCAGCGTGTCCAGGTCGGGTTGCTCGCGCAGCATCTCCAGCGCCACCGTGCCCTGGCCGGCCACGATGTCTTCGTCGTCGTAGGGGTGCACGAACACCAGGCCCTCGCGGACCGCGAGCGCGCGTGCGTGGCTGCGCGACTCGTCCAGCGTGTCGCCGTGCAGAACCACCTCGGCGCCAAAGCCCCGCGTGCGCTCCACCTTGACGCCCGGTGTGAAGCGCGGCATCACGATCACCGCACGCAGGCCCAGGCGCTGCGCGTGGTAGGCCACACCCTGCGCGTGGTTGCCCGCGCTCATGGCGATCACGCCACGCGCCCGCTCGTCGGCGCTGAGCTGGGCGAGCTTGTTGCAGGCACCGCGCTCCTTGAACGATGCGGTGTATTGCAGGTTCTCGAACTTGAGGAACACCTGGCAGCCGGTGAGCTGCGAGATGGTGCGCGATTCGACGAAGGGCGTGTCCAGTACCTGACCGGTGAGGCGGGCGGCGGCGGCTTGAATGTCTTTGAGTTCCAGCATCGCGCGATTGTGAACCGGCGGCGGCAAGGCGCGCCCGCATAAAGCCGGACAAATCCCACAAACACCGCCCATCACTCACTTCCATGATTCATCAAGCTGGGTTATGGTCCATTTGAATGCCGGGTGTTCCGGCTCGGCGTCACTGGAAGCCCGTTCTGGAGGTGTCTGGATGAGCAAGCGTTCCGTGCAGCCTGCGGTCACGGCAGGCCGCACCCCGACCGACCTGCGCGAGGGTCGACAACCCTTCGTGGGCGAGGGGCGCGTGTTCGTGCCGCACAGCCTGCGCCAGGCGCCGGTGCTCGACCTCATGTGCTCGCACTTCGTGCTCACGCTGGCCGCGCGCCAGGGCCCGCGCTTCAACGTGCGGCGCGACCTCAACACCCTGCTCTCGCTTGCCGGACGCCACCTCGTGTGGCCGCACACCGTGCTGTTGCGCCTGCGCGAGTTCCTGCAGCGCCGCTGCAAGGACAACGAACTCTGGAGCGGCCATGACAAGCTGCCGACCAACGCTTTCATGGAGCGCTACGGCGTGTGGCGCGGCCCCTACGAAGAAGGCACGTTGTTCTTCTACCTGGACGAATACGCCAAGGAGTCGCCGAAAGACCTGCTCTCGGTGTTGGCCGTCACCGGCGAATGGTTGAGCCACTCGCTGAAGAAGCAATCCACCCTGGTGGAGAAAAACATCGACGCCTTGGCCGGGCTGCTGCAGCTCAACCGCGCCGAGCGCGCGCTGCTGCTTTACGGCACCCTCGCGCGCTACCAGCGCGACCTGCGTTCCATCCTGGTGGAGTTCAAGGTCAACAACGCGCCCGAGGCCTACGCCGCCATTGCGGACGTGGCCGGTGTGAAGGCCAGCGAGGTGGGCGAGGCGTTGCGCGCCGGTTCGCGGCTGGAACGCATCGGCATGGTGGAAAACCTCATCTCCGAGCACAACATCACCGACCTGGCCGACCTCATGAAGGTCAGCGAAAAACTGCCGCCAGTGCTCATGCGCGAATACCGCACGCAGAGTGAACTGATGGCGGTGTTCACCCGCCCGGCCGCGCGCTCGGCGCTGAGCCCGAAAGACTTCGACTACGTGGGCGAAGACGTGCGCCTGCTCTGTGGCCTGCTGCGCGAAGCGGTGGCGCGCAAGGAGCCGGGCGTCAACGTGTTGATGTACGGCCCGCCCGGCACCGGCAAGACCGAACTCGCCCGTGTAGTCGCGCAGGCCGCAGGCCTTGAACTGTTTGAAGTGGAGTACGCCGACCGCGACGGCAACGCGCTCTCGGGCCGCGACCGCTACCGCTCGCTGCAGATCGCGCAGGTGTTCCTCAAAGGCACGGCGCATTCGGCGCTGTTGTTCGACGAGGTGGAAGACGTGTTTCCGCCGATCTCCAGCGAGGCGGCGCAGATCATGGCGCGCGCCGAACACGTGGCGGCCTCGCACACCGGCAGTGTGAGCGGCAAGGCCTGGGTCAACCAGATCCTGGAAACCAACGCCGTGCCCACCATCTGGGTGACCAACCGCATCGAACAGATCGACCCGGCATTTCGCCGCCGCTTCGCCTACCACCTCGAACTCAAAAGCCCGCCACCCGGTGCGCGCGAACAGCTCGTGCGCAAGACGCTCGAAGGCGCGCCCGTGTCCGACGCGCTGGTGGCGCGGCTGACCGAACGCAAGGGCCTCACGCCCGCGCAGATCCGCACGGCGGTGCGCTTCGCCGAGTTGGCGGTCAGCCCCGTCAAACCCGCGGCGCGCCGCAGCGCCAAAGCCCGGGTCGCGCAGGCCCCGATGCTCGACGATCTGATCGAGCGGCAGCTGAAAAACGCCGACCTCGCCCTGGGCCGCAAGCCCGACCTGGTGCAGCGCCCCGGCGTCACGCAATACAGCCTGGACATGCTCAACGTCGAGTCGCGCTACGAATTGCCGCGCGTGATCGCCGCGCTCAAGGCGCGCGGCCACGGTTGCCTGTGTTTCCACGGCGCGCCCGGTACCGGCAAGACCGCGCTGGCCGAGCACCTGGCCCAGCAACTGGAGCGCCCGCTCATGATCCGCCGCGCCAGCGACCTGGTGAGCAAGTTCGTGGGCGAGACCGAGCAGCAAATGGCGGCCATGTTCCGCGAAGCCGAGGCCGAGAAGGCCGTGCTGCTGCTCGACGAGGCCGACAGCTTTCTGCAAGACCGGCGCGGCGCGCAGCGCACCTACGAGGTGACCGAGGTCAACGAGATGCTGCAGGGCATGGAGCGCTTTGCCGGCATCTTCATCTGCACCACCAACCTGATGGACCGCATCGACCAGGCGGCGCTGCGGCGCTTCACCTTCAAGATCCGCTTCAAACCGCTCACGGCCGAGCAGCGCGAGACCATGTTCGTGGTGGAGGCGTTGGGGGGTGACGCATCGCGGCTGGACCCGGCGCACGCAACGCGCCTGGCCAAACTCGACCAGTTGTGCCCCGGCGACTTTGCGGCGGTGAAACGCCAGGTGGAGATCCTGGCCGAAGCGCTGGAGCCAGACGAGTTCATCGCGCAGCTCGAAGCCGAGCACCGCATCAAACCCGAGGTGCGCGAGGCGCGTGGGATGGGGTTCACTTGATCTCGCTTTCCGTGTGACGCTTGGGGCACAACGGGCCAGCCGCCGGGCCGCCCCAAGGCAGGCCCAGCCCCCTAGGGGGACAGCGACCCGCGCAGCGGCGGAGCGTGGGGGCACAATGACCAGATGTGTCAATTGCTCGGCCTTAACTGCGCCACCCCCACCGACGCCTCGTTCAGCTTCACCGGTTTCTGCCAGCGCGGTGGCAACACCGACCACCACGCCGACGGCTGGGGCATCGCCTTCTTTGAAGGCAAGGGCCTGCGCCTGTTTGTGGACCACGCGAGCGCCGCGCAGTCGCCCATGGCCACGTTTCTGCAGGGTTATCCGCTCAAGAGCCGCAACATCATTGCGCATGTGCGCAAGGCCACCATCGGAGAGGTGTCGCTGGAGAACGCCCATCCCTTTGTGCGCGAGCTCTGGGGCCGCCAGTGGGTGTTTGCACACAACGGCGATCTCAAGGACTACGCTCCCCCACTGCACAGCCACTTTCGCCCCGTGGGCACCACCGACAGCGAGCGTGCCTTTTGCTGGCTGATGCAGGAGCTGGCCAAGTCGCACGCCTCGCTGCCCAGCGTGGAAGAGCTCACCCTCACCTTGCGCGAACTCGTGCCTCAGGTGCGCCGCTTCGGCACGTTCAATTTTTTGCTCTCGAACGGTGAAGCGTTGTGGGCGCACTGCAGCACCAAGCTGCACTGGCTGGTGCGCCAGCACCCGTTTGCCCAGGCCACGTTGATGGACCAGGACTGGACGGTGAACTTCGCCGACCTGAACCAACCCGGCGATCGTGCGGCGGTGGTGGTGACCACACCCTTGACCAGCAACGAGCAGTGGACTGCGTTCGAGCCCAACGAGCTCAAGGTGTTCGTGGACGGCTTGCCCCTGCCGTGATTTCCCGGGTGGCAGCAGGCCAGCCCCCGGGCTACCATGCAACGTGCCCAGGCAACTGGCGCAACCCGACGCCCAGCCCCTCAACGAAGGAGACAACTCCATGCAAAGACGACACCTCGTGGCCGGCGGCATTGCCGCGGCCGTCCTGCCCCCGTTCGCATTCGCGCAAGGTCTGGAGAAACCCAAGGTCACCATCGCCGTGGGGGGCAAGAACCTGCTGTATTACCTGCCCCTGACCATTGCCGAGCAACTGGGCTACTTCAAGGCCGAGGGGCTGGACGTGACCATCGCCGACTTCGCTGGCGGCTCGCGCGCGCTGGCGGCGGTGGTGGGTGGCAGTGCCGATGTGGTGTCGGGCGCCTTCGAGCACACGGTCAACATGCAATTCAAGGGCCAGCCCATGCGCGCCTTTGTGCTGCAGGGCCTGGCGCCCCAGATCGTGCTGGGCATCAACCCCAAGACCATGGCGGGCTACAAGACGGTCGCCGATCTCAAAGGCAAGAAGATTGGCGTGACCGCGCCGGGCAGCTCGACCAACGTGATGGTCAACTTCGTGCTGGCCAAGGCCGGCCTGAAGCCGAGCGACGTGAGCATCGTCGGCGTGGGCGCGGGCAGCGGTGCGGTGGCCGCCATGCGCGCCGGCCAGATCGACGCCATGAGCAACCTGGACCCCGTGGTCACGCTGCTGCAGCGCTCGGGCGACATGAAGGTGGTGTCCGACACGCGCATCGTGGCCGAGTCGGAGAAGGTGTTCGGTGGCCCCATGCCGGCCGGCTGCCTGTATGCGCCCCAGCCCTTCCTGGACAAGAACCCCAACACCGCACAGGCGCTCACCAACGCGATGGTGCGGGCGAACAAGTGGATCCAGGCCGCCGGCCCGGGCGACATCATCAAGGTGGTGCCCGAAGGTTTCCTGCTCGGCGATCGTGCGGTCTACATCGACGCCTTCATGGCCGCCAAGGGCGCGCTCTCGCCCGACGGCAGCTTTCCCACCAAGGGGGCAGACACGGCCTTTCGCGCGCTCGCCAGCGTGGACGACAAGCTCGCCGCCGCCAAGCTGGATTTGAACGCGGTCTACACCAACGCCTTCGTGCAAAAGGCCAACGCGAAGTACCCGAAGGGATGATGTGACGAGTCCAGCGATCGACCTGCAGGGCGTGTCCTGCACCTTCATCAGCAAGGACGACCCCGGCCAGCGCTACACCGCCGTGCGCGATGTGACGTTGACCGTGGGCGCAGGCGAATTCGTCAGCGTGGTCGGCCCCACCGGCTGCGGCAAGAGCACTTTGCTCAACGTGGCTGCCGGTCTGCTTTCGCCGAGCACCGGCTCGGTGAAGGTGTTCGGCGAGCCGCTCACCGGCATCAACACGCGCGCGGGCTACATGTTCCAGACCGAGAGCCTGATGCCCTGGCGCACCGCGCTGGGCAACGTGATGGCCGGCCTGTCGTTTCGGGGAGTGCCCGAGACGCAAGCCAGGCAGCAGGCCGAAGACTGGCTGCGCCGCGTGGGCCTGGGGGGCTTTGGTGACCGCTACCCGCACCAGATGAGCGGCGGCATGCGCAAACGCGCGAGTCTCGCGCAGACGCTGGTGCTCGACCCCGACATCATCCTGATGGACGAACCGTTCTCTGCGCTCGACATCCAGACCCGGCAGCTGATGGAGAACGAGGTGCTGGACCTCTGGGCGGCGAAGAAAAAGGGGGTGTTGTTTATCACGCACGACCTGGACGAAGCCATCGCCATGAGCGACCGCGTGGTCGTGCTCAGCGCCGGCCCCGCCAGCCACCCGATCGGCGAGTTCAACATCGACATCCCGCGCCCGCGCGACGTGGCCGAGATCAAGACCACCGCCCGCTTCATCGAGCTGCACGCCGCCATCTGGGCCGTGATGCGCGAAGAAGTGCTCAAGGGTTACCAGCAACAACTCAAGGTGGCCTGAAGCCATGTGGAATCTCATCAAGCCGCAACCCAGGACCTTGCGCCTTTGGCAACTGGGACTGCTGGTCGCACTCATTGCGTTCTGGTACGCCATGACCAAGCCCGGCCTGCTGCCGAACTTCATGTTCGAGAACGACCGCCAGGCCGCTTTTTTCTTCGGCGAACCGCTGCAGGTTGCTCAGCGCATCTGGGTCTGGTTTGTCACCGACGCCGACATCTACCAACACCTGGGCGTGACCCTCACCGAGACCGTGCTGGCGTTTGCCATTGGTGCGCTGGGCGGACTGGGTGGTGGTCTCTGGCTGGCGCTCTCGCCCATGGCCTCGGCCATTTTGGAGCCTTACATCAAGGCCATGAACTCGATGCCGCGCATCATCCTGGCGCCCATCTTCGCGGTGTGGTTCGGCCTGGGCATTGCGAGCAAGGTGGCGCTGGGTGTCACGCTGGTGTTCTTCATCGTGTTCTTCAACGTCTACCAGGGTGTGAAGGAAGTCAGTCCGGTCATTCTGGCCAACGCCCGCATGCTGGGCGCGAGCCAGAAGCAGCTGCTGCGCCACGTGTACCTGCCCAGCGCCACGAGCTGGGTGTTCAGTTCGCTGCACACCAGTGTGGGTCTGGCCTTCGTGGGCGCTGTGGTGGGCGAGTACCTGGGTTCGAGCCAGGGCGTGGGTTACCTGATCTTGCAGGCCGAGGGCAGCTTCGACATCAACACCGTCATGGCCGGCATCGTGGTGCTCACGCTGTTCGCGCTTGCGCTTGACGCCGCCGTGGGCCGCATCGAAAAGCGGCTGATGAAGTGGCAGCCGCGCAGCGGGGAAACCGAGAAGCTCTGAAGGGCTTGGGCAGGCCGAATCAACCGGCCCGGCTCAGGCGGATATCGACCTCACGGTCCACGAACGCCCACTCGGGCGAGCGGCGAAGGGCTTGCACCAGCTCTTCGAATCGATCGGCATCTTTCGGGGCGTATTCAAACCAGGTCAGAAAGTCGAACGGCCCGCCGATGTCACGGCAGTGGTGCAGGCGCCGCGCCACAGCGGGGAGAAACTCCATGCCCAGCGCGATGTGGCGAGACTGTTCTTCCATGATCGCGCGGCGATCGTCTTGCGCCAGGTTCCACCAGGCGTCGCTTTTGCGAATGGGAATGAGCGCGGCGCGAGTGGCCTGCACCCGGCCCAGACCCTCCTGGATCGACGCAAGGGCGGCCGCCTCGCTTCGGTGGGTGTAGCGCAGGTTGCTGGTCATGCCGCTCAGACTCCACGCCGAGTCGGCCAGCGTGGGCAGACCCGCGCCCTCCGTCACGGCCAGACGCGTGGCCGCAGGCAGACCTTCGCCGACCACCGAGGTCATGTGGTTGATGGTCCAGGAGCCGGCGTCCGAGGCGGTGAAAGTCACGAGGATGGGTGTGGGCATGGTGCCGCAGGTTCCAGCAGGATTCACGCCATTGCTGTCGAACTCCGTTGGCGAATCCGGGTCGGAACCAAGACATGCATGCCCATCGCCCATCCGCGCCGCCGCTGCGCTGAACCAGAAGCCAACCGCGTGGCGCGCTGTCTGATTGCCCTTCTCCTCTTCTTTGTGGCGAGCACAGTCGGCTGGGTGGTGCACAGCGGCAGCATCCCGATTCCGCCGCACTGGAACCCGTGGGCACCACTGAACGTGGCCGAAACGCCGAACTGGCTCACCCGCTACAAGCTGCAGCGCACCACGGCCGACCCTGCGCTGTGCAGCACCGCGCTGGCGGCGTCAAACCTCAAGCACACCAGCGTGGATGACAACGACCCGGCTGACGGTTGTGGCTGGCAATCCGCCGTGCGCGTGGCCGATGCGCGCTTTGCCCCCGCCTTCACGCTCACCTGCAGCGCGGCGTTGCCATTGATCCTGTGGGAACGCCACGCGCTGCAGCCGGCTGCCCAGACGCACTTTGGCCAGGCGGTGGCGCGCGTCGATCACTTGGGCAGCTACGCCTGCCGCAATGTGCGCGGCGCGGGGGGCGAAGGTGAGCGGCGCAGCCAGCACGCGAGCGCCAACGCCTTCGACGTGGCTGGCTTCCGCTTGGCCAATGGTCGTCAGATCAGCCTGGTCAAACACTGGACAGGCGATGGCGCAGAGGCGGCCTTTCTGCGCGAGGTGCGCGATGGCGCCTGTCGCTTCTTCAGGAGCACCTTGGGGCCGGACTACAACGCCGCGCACCGCGACCACTTTCACCTGGACCAGGGGCCGTACCGCATCTGCCGGTGACGCCGTGCGGGGTGCGGGGAGACAGACGCCATGTTCCTGTGTCAGAGTCCGTCCTCTCGAACCAACACACCGCCGAAGGAGACCACCGATTGAACGCCTGGATGATGCTTGGACTGGCCATCGTGGCCGAGGTGATCGGCACCACCGCCTTGAAGGCGAGCGAGAGTTTCACGCGGCTCGTGCCGTCGCTCGTGGTGGTGGTGGGCTATGGCGTGGCGTTCTACTGCCTGTCGCTGGTGCTCAAGAGCGTGCCCGTGGGCGTGGCTTACGCGATCTGGTCGGGTCTGGGCATCGTGCTGATCACCGCGGTGGCGTGGTTGCTCTACGGACAGCGCATCGACCTGGCGGGCCTGATCGGCATGGGCCTGATCGTTGCCGGCGTGGTGGTGCTCAACGTGTTTTCCAAGGCCACGGCGCACTGAGCGCGTGGGTCAGCTGCGACCCGCGCGCCGCTCTTCGCGCAGCATGAAAAGGTAAAGCCCTTCCACCTTTTCACGCGCCCAGGGTGTCTTGCGCAGAAAACGCAGGCTTGAACCCACGCTGGGGTCGACGTTGAAGCAACGCACCGGAATGCGTTGGCCCAGCTCTTCCCAACCGTAGTGGTCTGCCAGCGCGGTCACGATCGCTTCCAGCGTCAAACCGTGCAGAGGATTCCTGGGTTGGCCCGGCGTTTGGGCCGCCGCGCCGCCTTCGTCGTCTCTGCCGCTCATGCCATCGCCGCTTCCAGCGCGTCCACAAACATCGCCGGCACATCAAACCCGGTCTGCTGCTGGATCTCCTGGAAGCAGGTCGGGCTGGTCACGTTGATCTCGGTCACCTTGTCGCCGATCATGTCCAGCCCCACCAGCAGCAGGCCGCGCGCAGCCAGCGTGGGCGCAATGGCCTCGGCGATCGCGCGGTCGGTGTCGGTGAGCGGCTGGGCCACGCCCTTGCCACCGGCGGCCAGGTTGCCGCGCACCTCGCTGCCCTGCGGAATGCGCGCCAGCACAAAAGGCGCAACCTGGCCGCCGATCAGCAGCAGGCGTTTGTCGCCCAGCACGATCTCGGGCAGGTAGCGTTGCACCATCACGCTGGTGGCGCCGCCCTGGTTGAGCGTTTCGGTGATCGAGCCCAGGTTCATGCCGTCGGGCCCGACGCGGAAGATGCCCATGCCGCCCATGCCGTCCAGGGGCTTGAGGATGACGTCTTTGTGTTCGGCGTGAAACTGGCGAATGGCCTCGGGCGAACGCGTCACCAGCGTGGGCGGGGCGTGTTGCGCGAACTCCATGAGCGCGAGTTTTTCCGGGTGGTCGCGCAGCGCACGCGGGCTGTTGAACACCTTCGCGCCTTCGCGCTCGGCCTGCTCCAGCAGGTGCGTGGCGTAGAAAAATTCGCTGTCGAACGGCGGGTCCTTGCGCATCAACACAGCGTCGAACGTGTGCAGGGCTTCGCGGCCCTCGTGCAGCACGCGGTACCAGTCATCGGCCGCACCCGTGAGCTCGATGCGGCGCACGAGCGCGGTCACAGGGTGCCCGGTCTGCCACTGCAGGTGTTGCGGTTCGCAAGCGGCCAGCGCATGACCGCGCTTCTGCAGCTCGCGCATCATGGCGAAGGTGGTGTCTTTGTAGGTCTTGAAGGTGACCAGCGGGTCGGCGACAACGAGGATGTTCATGGCTTGCTTTTCGGACGAAGGCCGTACTGTTGCACAAACAGCGCCAGGGCGCCGGCCACCACACCCCAAAAGGCCGAGCCGATGCCGGCAATGACCACGCCGCTGAGCGTGACCAGAAAGGTGATGAGTGCGGCTTCGCGGTGTGTGTCGTCCTTGAGGGCCGCGTGCAGCCCGCCACCGATGCTGCCCAGCAGCGCTATGCCGGCGATGGCCAGCACCAGTTCGCGTGGGAAGGCGATGAGCAGGCCGGTGACCGCGGCGCCGAACAGGCCGATCAGCACGTAGATGGCGCCGCACGCCACGGCGGCGGCGTAACGCTTCTTCGGATCGGGGTGCGCCTCGGGCCCCATGCAGATGGCGGCGGTGATGGCGCTGAGGTTGAGTGCAAAGGCGCCGAACGGTGCGAGCACCAACGTGGCCACGCCGGTGAGCGTGATGATTTTCGAAATCGGCATGTCATAGCCCGCCGCGCGGATGGCGGCCACGCCGGGCAGGTTCTGCGAGGCCATCGTCACCACGAACAAGGGCAGTGCCAGGCTGGTGAAGGCGGCCAGCGTGAACACCGGCATGGTGAACACCGGGCGGGCGAGTTCCAAGGCGAGCGAGCCGGCGTTGAACTGGCCGCGCAACAGCACATACGCCACCGACACCACCAGCGTGATCACCACCGCGTAACGCGGTGCCAGTCGCCGGCCCAGCAGGTACGCCAGCAGCATGAGCACCACCAGCACCAGCGCGGTCTGCGCAGCGGCAAAGGCCTGCAGGCCAAAGCGCGCGAGCACACCGGCCAGCAGCGCCGAGGCCAGCGCCATCGGGATCTTGTTCATCACCCGCTCGAACCAGCCGGTGGCGCCCGCCAGCGTGATGAGCGCGCCGCACACCATGAAGGCGCCGATGGCCTCGGCCATGGAGAAGCCGCCCGCCAGGCCGGCCGTGGCCAGCACCGCCGCGCCCGGCGTGCTCCAGGCCACCATCACCGGCTGCTTGAGCACCAGCGACGGGATGGCCGAGCACAACCCCATGCCCAGGCCGAGAGCCCACATCCACGAGGTGATTTGCGCCGGGGTTGCACCGAACGCCTGAGCGGCCTGGAACACGATGGCCACCGAGCTGGTGAAGCCCACCAGCACGGCGACGAAACCGGCGGTGGCCGCCGAGAGGTTGAGGTCTTTGAAGAACGGCATCGGGCGATTCTCGCCGCGATGCTGCGCGCCTCAAGGTGTCAGCGGATGCCGCCCACGTAGCGCGCGTCCGGGTCTTCGCCTTCCTTGCGCGGTGCCCCAAAGGCCGAAATCAGGGTGGACTCGATGAAGCCGCTGTGGTGGCCAGGCACCGAGTTCGCGAACCCGCCCGAGCGCGGAGTTGCAGCGCGCTGGGCCGTGGCCGCGCTGACCTGGCCCGCCTTCAGCGTGTCGGCTGCCGCCTGCAGCAAGGGCTTGCGCGCGGGGCTGGCGATCAACGGGATCGCGGCTTCCAGCTTGTCGGCCAGGGCCCGCAGATCGGCGTGTTCGTCACCCGTGGCCTTCTCGCGCGTGAAGCGCACGATCTCGCGCGCGTAGTCTGCGTTGCCGGCCAGCCACTCGGTGTCGGTCACGCGGCCGGTCTTGCGCCGCAGCAGCACGTGCAGGTGCGCTGCGATGGCAAAGACGTCGTTGGAGGTCATGGGCGTTGCCTTCAGTGGCCGAGCTGTTCGTTGTGCAGCGACACGTCCAGCCCGGCGCGTTCTTCAAACTCGCGCACACGCAACGTGGTGAAGCGCGAGGTGATCCACAGCACCACGGCCGTCATGACCAGGCTGTAAGCCAGCACGGCCACACAAGCGATCACTTGAGACAGGAAACTCGCTTCCACACCCGAGATCGCCGGGTCGGCGAGCAGGCCGGTGAGCAGCGCGCCCACCAGGCCACCCACGCCGTGCACGCCGAACACGTCGAGCGAGTCGTCGGCGCGCAGCTTGCGCTTGAGCGCCGTGGCGCCCCAGTAGCAGGCCACGCCGGCCACCAGACCAATGATGAGCGCGCTGCGCGGCGTGACAAAACCCGCCGCCGGGGTGATGGCCACCAGACCCGCCACCACGCCCGAGCACAGGCCCAGCAGCGAGGCGCGTTTGCGCGCCAGCCACTCGGCGCCCATCCAGGAGAGCGCGCCCGCCGCCGCCGCGATGTGCGTGACCGCCATGGCCAGGCCGGCGCGGCCGTCGGCGGCCAGCGCCGAGCCGGCGTTGAAGCCGAACCAGCCCACCCACAGCAGCCCGGTGCCGGCCATGGTCAGGCCCAGGTTGAACGGAATGAAGGGCTCGCGGCCATAGCCCTCGCGTGGGCCGAGCGCGTAGGCGCAGACCAGAGCAGCGGCGCCGGCGTTGATGTGCACCACCGAACCGCCGGCAAAGTCGAGCGCGCCGAGTTGCGCCAGCCAGCCGCCGGGCTCCCACACCCAGTGGGCGATGGGCGCGTACACCAGCAGCAACCACAGGCCGGTGAAGGTGAGCAGCGCGCCAAAGTGCATGCGCTCCACCAGCGCGCCCACCACCAGCGCGCAGGTGATGATGGCAAAGGTGAGCTGGAACATGGCGAAGACCGATTCGGGCACGTGTTTCGCGATGTGGCTCACGGCCACCTGGCCAGTGGAACCGAGGAAATCCATGCCGGCGAAGCCCATGCGTTCCACGCCGCCGATGAAGCCACCGAGCGCGCCGCCCGGTGTGAACGCCAGCGAGTACGCCACACCGAACCACAGCAGGCTCACCACCGCCGCGATGCCCACCACGCTGGCCATGGTGTTGATCACGTTGAAGCGCCGCACCATGCCGCCGTAAAACAGGGCGATGCCGGGCAAGGTCATGAGCAAGACCAGCGCGGTGCTGACCATGAGCCAGGCCGTGTCGGCACCCTGGAGGGTGCTGGCTGCCACGAGCCCCGGCGAAGTGAGGGCCGGGGCCACTGGCGCGGCGGGTGCGGTCTGGGCAGCAGCGGTCAGCGGCCCCAGCAGCGCGGTAATGAAGGGAATGGGTGAAAGAAAGTTTCTCTGGGGGAGGGACGGATGAATGAAGGCGGTCACACGGTTGTGGTGCATTTTGTTACCTGTTTCCAACGACCTCGGGGCCAGTGCATCAACCGTGCCAAGGGTTGTCCCGGCCAAGGGAAAGCCCGGATGCACACCCGTGGTGCAAGCCGATACAGTGCATGCACTCGCTCCAGCGCACTGCGCTGGTGACCGCGGGGGACCGAGGAGACAACCCAGTCCACAAATCAACAACGTGCTTCAGCGTCCCCAGAGATGCCCGATTGCTCAAACCGACCCCCGTGGGTCGGTTTTTTTTCGCCTGTGCGTGGCGGTGATACCCGGGCCAGCCGCCGGGCCGCCCCAAGGCAGGCCCAGCCCCCTCGGGGGGCAGCGGACCTCGCGAAGCGGGGGAGCGTGGCGGCGACAATCCACCCATGGAATTGCTGCTTGTTTCGCTGGCCTCCCTGTTCGCCGGCTTTGTGGATTCGATCGTGGGTGGCGGAGGTCTCATCCTCGTGCCCGCGCTGTTCGCCATGTTTCCCACCACCCACCCCGCCACGCTGTTCGGCGTGAACAAGGGCGCGTCGGTGTGGGGCACGGCCGCAGCCACCCTGCAGTACGCCCGCCGGGTGAACATGCCGTGGCACGCGCTGTTGCCCGCCGCCGCTGTGGGTTTTGTGGGGTCGATGGCCGGTGCCTGGACGGTGACCGTGATTTCGCCCGAGTTTTTGCGCCGCGCGCTGCCGCTGGTGTTGCTGGCCGTGCTGGCCTACACGCTGGCACGCAAAGACCTGGGGCGCCACCACGCGCCGCGCTTCAGCGGGCGGCAAGAAGCCGCGGCCGCCTGCGTGCTGGCCGCCACCATCGGCTTTTACGATGGATTCTTTGGCCCCGGCACTGGCAGCTTCTTCGTGTTTCTGTTCGTGCGATGGCTGGGCTACGACTTCCTGCACGCCAGCGCCAGCGCCAAGCTGATCAACACCGCCACCAACCTGGCCGCCCTGTCGTTGTTCGCCTGGAAGGGCCACGTGTGGTGGCATTTTGTGCTGGCCATGGCGGTGGCCAACGTGGTGGGCAGCCTGCTGGGCACGCGCCTGGCGCTCAAACACGGCAGCGGCTTCGTGCGCATCGCCTTCATCGTGGTGGTGTCGGCGCTGATCCTGAAGACCACCTTCGACGCCTGGATCAAGGGGTGACGCGAAGCGGCGCGGGGGTGGCCGCCATGGGCGGCCAGGGCATCTCGCTGGCCTTGAGCGGCGTGCCGATGGGTGCACCGGCCTGACCCACGCTCACCGCAGCCAGGTCCTGTGGGTTGGGGTACTGGTCGAGCAGCAGGTAGTCAAACACGCGCCGCGCAATCGGTGCAGCGGACGCGGCACCAAAGCCCGCGTTTTCAACGATCACGGCGATGGCCACGCGGGGCTGGTCGATCGGGGCGAAGGCCACATACAGCGCGTGGTCGCGCTGGTGCTCTTCGAGCTTGCGGGCGTCATAGCGGTCGCGCTGGCCGATGGTCACCGCCTGCGCCGTTCCGGTTTTGCCGCCACTGGCGTAGCCCGCGCCAGCAAACACGCGCGTGGACGTGCCCTCGGTCGTCACGGCCTGCATGGCTTCCAGCACGGTGCGCACGTTCTCGGGTTTGTAGCCAAGGGTCACCGCTGGCGGTGTGGGCAGGGGAGTGCGCTCGCGGGTGATCACGTTTTCGGTGGCCATGGTGAGGTGGGGCGCGTGCTTCACGCCGCCGTTGGCCAGCGTGGCCATGGCATGGGCCAGCTGCAGCATGGTGAAGCTGTTGTAGCCCTGGCCAATGCCCAGCGAAATGGTTTCGCCGGCGTACCAGCGCTGCTGCTCGGGGCGTTTGTAGGCGTTGCGCTTCCAGTCCTGGCTGGGCAGCACGCCCCGCACTTCGCCGCGCAAGTCGATCCCGGTGATCTGGCCGAACCCCAGCGGCTTCATGAAGTCGTGCATCGCGTCCACGCCCATCTCGTTGGCCAGCGAGTAGTAGTAGGTGTTGCTCGACTTCACGATGCTGCGTTTCATGTCCACGGCGCCCAGGCCTCCGTCGCCATGGCTGCGGAACCGGTGGCTGCCGAACATCCAGAAGCCCGGGTCGTTGATCACGGTTTGTGCCGAGCGGGTGCCGGTTTCCAGTGCGGCCAGCGCCATGAAGGGCTTGTAGGTGGAGCCCGGGGGATAGGTGCCGCGCAGGGCCCGGTTGAGCAAAGGCTTGTCCACCGACTCGTTGAGCGCGCGCCAGTTCTCCACGTCGATGCCCTCGACGAACAGGTTGGGATCGAACGTGGGCTTGCTCACGAAGGCCAGCACCTCGCCGCTGCGCGGGTCGATGGCCACCAACGCGCCGCGCCGTTCGCCGAACATGTCCTCGATCAGCTTCTGCAGCTGGATGTCGATCGACAGCACCACGGTGTCGCCCGGCGTGGCGGGGGTGTTGGCCAGCGAGCGCACCGCGCGGCCGCCGGCCGAGGTTTCCACGCGCTCGAAACCGGTGGTCCCGTGCAGGGTCTGCTCAAAGCTCTGTTCGGCGCCGAGCTTGCCGATGTACTCGGTGCCGCGGTAGTTGGCCTGGTCTTCCTCGGCCCAGTCGGCGATCGACTCTTTCTCGCGCTGGTTGATGCGTCCGATGTAGCCGATCACGTGGCTGGCCGTTTCGCCGTTGGGGTACTGGCGCAGCAGGCGCGCACGCACGTCGACCCCCGGGAAGCGGTAGCGCTGCACCGTGAAGCGGGCCACTTCCTCGTCGGTGAGGCGGGTGCGGATCGGCAGCGAGTCGAAGCTGTGCGACTCTTCGAGCAGCTTGCGGAAGCGGCGCTGGTCGCGCGGCGAAATCTCCACCAGCTCACCCAGCTGGGCAATGGTCGCCTCCATGTCGAGCACGCGCGAAGGCGTGATCTCCAGCGTGTAGGCCGAGTAATTGGTGGCCAGCACCCGGCCGTTGCGGTCCACGATCTGCCCCCGGTTGGGCACCACCGGCAGTACCGCCGTGCGGTTGCTCTCGGCCTGCGCCAGCAAGTCGTCGTGGCGCAGCACCTGCAGGTAGACCATGCGAGCAGCGATCAGGCCAAACGCGAACACCACCGCCAGCCCGATCACCAACAAGCGGGTGCGGAACTGGGCCAGGTCGGCTTCGACGTTTCGCAGTTCGGTCATGGCTACAGGGGGCGGTTGTCGTCGGGGTTCGGGGCCCTGCGCTGTGGCGCAAGGAGCACCACACTCACCACCGGCCACAGCGCGGCTTCCAGCACCGGCGCGATGAAGTAGGTGAGCCCCGGGAAGCTGCCGCCCGAGGCCATGCGCACCATCAACTCCAGCAGGTGGGCGGCCACGAACAGCGGCAGCACCTGCACCGCCTGGTTGGGAACACCGAACCACAACAGGCGGCGGTGCATGGAGATGGCCAGGAAACCGAGCACGGTGTAGGCCAGCGCGTGCTGGCCCAGCAGGGCACCTTGGTGCACGTCCATGGCCAGGCCAAAAACGAACGCCACGCCCACGCCGATGCGCAGCGGCTGGTGCACGCTCCAGAACACCAGCGTGACCGCCAGCAAATCAGGCACCCAGGCCGAACGGCCCCACACGCCCATGTTCAGCAGCATGTTGAACATCAGCGCGCTGAGCAGGCTGAACCAGATGAAGGCGGGGTTGGCGGGCAGCAGCAGCTGCTGGCCGGGGCGCATGATCATGGCGCGTTGCTCCGGGTGCCGGGCCGGTCGACCACGGCGGGCGCGCGGGTGGCTTCGGTCAGGGGCGAGGGCGGCAGCGAAGCACCTGCGGGTGACAGCACCAGCACGTGCAAGGCGCCCTGGACCTGGGCCAGCGGCTCGGCTTCGATGCGCGAGAACGACGACTCGGCCTGGCGCGCCACCAGCGTCACACGGGCCACCGGCAGGCCAGGAGGGTACACGCCGTCCACGCCGCTGGTGGTGAGCAGATCGCCCTCGGCGATGTCGGCGCTGGCCAGGGTGTAGCGCAGTTCCATGCCGTCGCCCTTGGTGGAGGGTTGGCCGTAAGCCACGCTGCGCACGCCGGTGCGCACATTGAGCACCGGAATCGCCATGTCGCGGTCGATCAGCAAGCTCACCTCGGACACCAGCGGATACACCCGCGTGACCTGGCCGAGCACACCACTTTCGTCGATCACGGGTGAGCCGGCCTGCACGCCCTGCGTCTGCCCGCGGTCGATCACGATCTTGCGCGAGTACGGGTCGGCTGCGTCGTACAGGACCTGCGCGCCCATGGCCTGTGTGCTGGCGCGTTCGCGCATGGCGAGCAATGCGCGCAGCCGCTGGTTCTCCAGTTGCATCTGTTCGAGTTGCAGGTTGCGGTCGGCCTGGGTGGCCAGGCGCTTGAGCGCTTCGCCCTCGCTTTGCTGCGCCTTGTGCAGCGAAGTGAAATACCCGCCCACGCCGGCCATGGCCTGCACCGGCTGCAACACCAGCCACTGCGCCGGGTACAGCGCGGCCGCGATGCCCGCACGCACCGGGCGTGCCACCTCGAAGCGCAGGTCGGCCACCATGAGGAACAGCGCCATGGCGCTGAACACCACCAGCTTGGACAGGGCCGACGGCCCCTGCTTGAAGAAGGGGGGCGGGGTGCGGTCCAGGGTGCCCAGTGGCATGACGCTCGGGGTGGGTCTGGTGGTGGTGTGTGGGGTGCGCCGGGGTGCGGCGCGCGCTTATTCGCTGGTGAAGATGGTGCCCAGGCGCTCCATGCGCTCCAGGGCCATGCCGCAACCGCGCACCACGCAGGTGAGCGGCTCTTCGGCCACCAGCACCGGCAGGCCGGTTTCTTCGGCCAGCAGGCGGTCCAGGTCACGCAGCAGGGCGCCACCGCCGGTGAGCATCATGCCGCGCTCGGCGATGTCGGCGCCCAGTTCGGGTGGCGTGTGTTCCAGCGCCATCTTCACGGCGGTGACGATGTTGTTCAGCGGGTCGGTGAGCGCTTCGAGGATCTCGTTGCTGGAAATGGTGAAGCTGCGCGGCACGCCCTCGGAGAGGTTGCGGCCCTTGACTTCCATTTCCTTGACCTCGGAGCCGGGGAAGGCCGACCCGATCTGCTTCTTGATGGCTTCGGCCGTGGGCTCGCCGATGAGCATGCCGTAGTTGCGGCGGATGTAGGCAATGATGGCTTCGTCGAAACGGTCGCCGCCCACACGCACGCTGCCCTTGTAGACCATGCCGCCCAGGCTGATGACGCCCACCTCGGTGGTGCCGCCGCCGATGTCCACCACCATGGAGCCCGACGCGTCCGACACCGGCAGGCCAGCGCCGATGGCCGCGGCCATGGGTTCTTCGATCAGGTACACCTCGGAGGCACCGGCGCCCAGGGCCGATTCACGAATGGCGCGGCGCTCGACCTGGGTGGAGCCGCAGGGCACGCAGATGATGATGCGCGGGCTCGGCTTGAACATCGAGCGCGGGTGCACCATCTTGATGAACTGCTTGAGCATCTGCTCGGTCACGGTGAAATCGGCGATCACGCCGTCTTTCATGGGGCGGATGGCTTCGATGTTGCCGGGCACCTTTCCCAGCATGGCCTTGGCTTCGTGGCCCACCGCCTGAATCGTCTTCTTGCCCTGGGGGCCGCCTTCGTGGCGGATCGAGACCACCGAAGGTTCGTCGAGCACGATGCCCTTGTTGCGAACGTAGATGAGGGTGTTGGCGGTGCCGAGGTCGATGGCCAGGTCGGACGAGAACTGCCGACGGAAAGCTTCAAACATGGTGGATGGATCCTGTGGGGCCGGGGCGTGGCGTGGCGCGCTCCAAGCCGGAAGTGAGGCCGAAGGCGGGGCCTGGGATGGAGCCAGAAGGTAGGCCGGACATCGGTTCTAAGTGTTTGATTCCAAGGCAAAAACCGTGGCGGCACGGGGTCTGCCGTTAAACCTTGGATAATACCGTATCCCCTGTGCACAACTGCACGCAAGCAGGCCCCATTTCTGCGATTTACACCGCGTTTCAGCGCCTTTGGCTGAACTTGGGGCGCCGCAGATCCCAACTTCCGGAACCACCTCGACATGTCCCTGACCCTGTCCGACATTGGCCGCATCGCCAACCTGGCGCGCCTGGAGCTCTCCGGGCCGCAGAGCGAACGCATGCTGACCCAGCTCAACGGCTTCTTCGACACCGTGGAGCAGATGAACGCGGTGGACACGACTGGCGTGGAGCCGCTGGCCCACCCCACTGCCGTGATCGACCATGTGAGTCTGCGCCTGCGTCCCGACGTGGCCAGCGAACCCAACAACCGCGAGGCCAACCAGAAGAGTGCTCCCGCCGTCGAACGCGGCTTGTTCCTCGTGCCGAAGGTGATCGAATGAAAGCGCTTCACGACATGGGCGTGCTGGAGCTCGCCACCGCCATCGCCGCCAAGCAGACCAGCAGCGTCGAAGCCGCACAGCACCTGCTGGCCCGCGCGAAACAATTCGCCTCGCTCGGCGCCTACCTTGCCTTCAACGAAGAAGCCACGCTCGCCCAGGCCCGCGCAGCCGATGCCCGCGTGGCCGCCGGCGAACGCACGCCGCTGCTGGGTGTGCCGCTGGCGCACAAGGACATCTTCGTCACGAAAGACTTCCCCACCACCGCCGGCTCGAAGATGCTCGCCGGCTACCAGAGCCCGTTCGACGCCACTGTGGTGCAGCGCCTGGGCGCGCAGGGCGCCGTGTCGCTGGGCAAGCTCAACTGCGATGAGTTCGCCATGGGCTCGGGCAACGACAACTCCGCGTTTGGTGCCGTGCAAAACCCCTGGGACACCACGCGCGTGCCCGGCGGTTCCTCCGGCGGATCTGCGGCGGCCGTGGCGGCTCGTCTGGTACCCGCTGCCACCGGCACCGACACCGGCGGCTCGATCCGCCAGCCCGCCAGCTTCACCGGCATCACCGGCATCAAGCCCACCTACGGCCGCTGCTCGCGTTACGGCATGGTGGCCTTTGCCTCCAGCCTCGACCAGGCCGGCCCCATGGCGCGCAGCGCGGCCGATTGCGCTGCGCTGCTGACCACCATGGCCGGGCCGGATGTCGACCGCGACTCCACCAGCCTGGACCACCCCGCCGAGGACTACACCGCCTCGCTGGGCAAACCGCGCGAAGGCGCCACCGCCGATCAACCCCTCAAAGGCTTGCGCATCGGTCTGCCTGCCGAGTTTTTTGGCGCGGGCTGTGCGCCCGACGTGCTGGCCGCCGTGCGCGCTGCACTGGCCGAATACGAAAAGCTGGGCGCCACGCTGGTCGACATTTCATTGCCCCGCACCGAACTTTCGATCCCGGTCTACTACATCATTGCGCCCGCCGAGGCGTCGAGCAACCTCAGCCGGTTCGATGGCGTGAAGTTCGGCCACCGCGCGGCGAACTACGACGACCTGCTCGACATGTACAAGAAGTCGCGCAGCGAGGCTTTCGGCCCCGAGGTGCAGCGCCGCATCATGATCGGCACCTACGTGTTGAGCCATGGTTATTACGACGCCTACTACCTCAAGGCCCAGCAGATCCGCCGCCTGATCGCGCAGGACTTTCAGTCCGCCTTCGCGCAGTGCGACCTGATTGCCGGCCCAGTGGCGCCCACCGTCGCCTGGAAGATCGGCGAGAAGAGCGACGACCCGATGGCCAATTATTTGGCCGACATCTACACCCTCTCCACCAGCCTGGCCGGCCTGCCCGGCATGAGCGTGCCGGCGGGTTTTGGCGCCGGCGGCATGCCGGTGGGCTTGCAGCTGGTGGGCAACTATTTCAAGGAAGGCGCGCTGCTGCACGCCGCACACGCCTTTCAGCAAGCGACCGACTGGCACACCCGTTCGCCCTCGGGATTCTGACCATGAGCAACACAACGAAATCCCTCCTGGTGCAAGGCTACGAGGTCGTCATCGGCTTCGAGACCCACGCCCAGCTCGCCACCCAATCCAAGATCTTCAGCCGCGCTCCAACAGCGTTCGGTGCCGAGCCCAACACGCAAGCCTGCGCAGTGGATCTGGCCTTGCCGGGCACCTTGCCGGTGATGAACCGAGGCGCGGTGGAGCTCGCCATCCGCCTGGGCCTGGCGCTGGGCTCGCACATCGCCGAGCAGAGCGTCTTTGCCCGCAAGAACTACTTCTACCCCGATCTGCCCAAGGGCTACCAGATCAGCCAGTTCGAAATTCCGGTGGTGCAGGGCGGCGAGGTGTCGTTCTTCTTGGGGGACGAGAAAAAGACCGTGCGCCTGGTGCGTGCGCACCTGGAAGAAGACGCTGGCAAGAGCCTGCATGAAGACTTCATCGGCCAGAGCGGCATCGACCTCAACCGCGCCGGCACGCCGCTGCTGGAGATCGTGACCGAGCCCGACATCCGCTCCAGCGCCGAGGCGGTGGCCTATGCGAAAGAGTTGCACAAGATCGTGACCTGGATCGGGATCTGCGACGGCAACATGCAGGAGGGCTCGTTCCGCTGCGATGCCAACGTGTCGGTGCGCAAACCCGGCGCGCCGCTGGGTACGCGCCGCGAGATCAAGAACCTGAACAGTTTCAAGTTCATGCAACAGGCGATCGACTACGAGGTTCGCTGGCAGATCGAGGAGATCGAGGACGGCCGCGCGATCCAGCAGGCCACCGTGCTGTTCGACCCCGACACCGGCGAGACGCGAGCCATGCGCACCAAGGAAGATGCGGCCGACTACCGCTACTTTCCCGATCCGGATCTGCCGCCGCTGGTGATCGCGCGCGACTGGGTGGAGCAGGTGAAAGCCGCGATGCCCGAGCTGCCGCGCCAGATGGCCGAGCGTCTGGTGCGCGACTATGGCCTGCCCGAGTACGACGCCACGACGCTCACACAAAGCCCGGTGATGGCTGCCTACTTCGAGGAGGCGGCCAAGGCCAGCGGCCAGGCCAAGATGGCGAGTAACTGGGTGATGGGCGAAATCTCGCGGCGGTTGAACAGCGAGGAGCGCGACATCGCCGACGTGCCGGTGAGCGCTGCGCAGCTTGCGGCGCTGCTCAAGCGCATTGCCGACGGCACCGTGTCGAACAACGCCGCGAAGCAGGTGATGGATGCACTGTGGAAGGACGCAGGCATTCTTGTAAATCGTTCTTTGCCAGAAGCTCAGGAAATGATCGATTCGTACATCGATCTGAAAGGCCTCAAGCAGATGAACGACACCGGTGCGCTGGAAAAAATCATCGACGAGGTGATGGCCGCCAACGTCGAGAACGTGGCCCAGTTCCGTGCCGGCAAGGAGAAGGCGTTCAACGCGCTGGTGGGTCAGGTCATGAAGGCGAGCAAAGGCAAGGCCAACCCGCAGCAGGTCAACGACGTGCTGCGCCAGAAGCTTCAGTGAAGGAACGCGTGAGGGCTGCCCGCCTGCAGGTGGCGGGCGTCAGCGTTTGGGGGTGGCGGTGTTGCTTGCCGCCGTCGCAGGCGACCACAGCTGGCGCAGCTTGCCCAACTCTTCGTCAAAACGCTGGTTGATGCGCAGTTTTTCCTGGGCCTGCTCTTCCAGAAACCGCTTCTGCACCACCATCTGCTTCTCGCTGTCTTCGAGCTTGCGGCGCAGCCAGAACGGCGCCTTGCTCGGGTCGGACTGGTAGAACTCCATCTCGGCGTCCACCTCTTTGCGCTGCTGCACCAGCGCGGCTTCGCGTTTGTTCACCGCCGCGATCACCTCGTCAATCTGGGCCAGGGCTTCGGCGCGCTCTTTGTCGTGCACGGCCTGGTTCGGGTAGCGAATGAGCAGTGCACGCTCGCGGCGTTTTTCCTCGGCGGCACGTGCCTTGATCTCGTTCTCGGCGCGCTGTTTGCTCTCAATTTTGGCGCGCTCGTCTGCCGTGTAGCTCGGCGGCACCACCTGGCGCACGATGCCGGTGTTGCCCAGTTTGTGCTGCTCGCGGTCCAGACATTCCACGATCGGGCGGTCCGACGTGATGCGCCGCCCCTTGCTGTCCACGCAGGTGTAGATGCCCTGGGTCTGTGCGCCGGCCACGGTCCACCAGAGCGATCCCGCTACCAGCGCGCAGGCGCCCAGGCGGCGCGTGCTCGGCACAAAGGGGTTCGACGAAGGGGCAAGGTTCATGGTTTGGGTGTCAGTTCACGCCGTAGCGCAGACGGTAGGCCTGCACCCGCTGGCGGTGCGCATCGAGCTCTCCCCCGGTGTGAACGCTCAGATACTGCAGCAAATCGGCCAGGGTGGCAATTGCACAAACTTGCAGTCCGAGCTCGCGCTGCACATATTGCACGGCACTGTGATCCACGTCTCGAACAGCGCCGTCTGGCCCGACCTCGGTGGCCTTCTCCTGCCGGTCCAGCGCGATGGTCACCGCGTGCGGCGTGGCACCGGCGGCCTTGATGAGGGCGATGGATTCGCGCGCGGCGGTCCCGGCCGACATCACGTCGTCAACGATCAGGACCCGACCCTGCAGCGGCGCGCCCACCAGCGTACCGCCTTCGCCGTGGTCCTTGGCTTCCTTGCGGTTGTAGGCAAACGGCACGTTGACCCCCATGCGCGAGAGCTCGATGGCGAGTGCTGCGCCCAGCGGAATGCCCTTGTAGGCGGGGCCGAAGATCATGTCGAATTCGACGCCGCTGGCGATCAGGGCCTTTGCATAGAATTGCGCGAGCCGCGCGAGCTTGGCGCCGTCGTCGAACAGGCCGGCGTTGAAGAAATAGGGCGAGAGCCGCCCGGCCTTGGTCTTGAATTCGCCGAAGCGCAGCACGCCGGCGTCCACACAGAATTGCACGAATTCCTGCGCCAGCGCAGCGTCCGGAGCGCCCACATGGGCCGCGCCTGTATCCAACACCATGGGGGTTTCCTTGTTCAAACTGACCAGCCTCAACCTCAACGGCATCCGTTCCGCCACCACCAAGGGCCTGGAGACATGGCTCGCCGCGCACCAGCCGGATTGTATTTGCGTGCAGGAAGTCAAGGCCCAGGCGCAGGACGTGGCCGGCCGCTTCGAGGAACTCGCCGGTCTGCGCGGTCACTTCCACTTTGCGCAGAAAAAAGGCTACTCGGGCGTGGGCGTGTACACCCGCCACGAACCCAGTGACGTGGTCACTGGCTTCCAGTGCGAGGAGTTCGACGCCGAGGGTCGCTACACCGAACTGCGCTTTGACACCCCCAGCCGCAAGCTCTCGCTGATCAGCGCCTACTTTCCCAGCGGTTCATCTGGCCCCGAGCGACAGGAGGCGAAATACCGCTTTCTGGCGGCGTTCCACCCGCACCTGATGGCGCTCAAGGGCCAGCGCGAGTTCATCTTGTGCGGCGACGTGAACATCGCCCACCAGCAGGCCGACCTGAAGAACTGGCGCAGCAACCAGAAGAACAGCGGCTTCCTGCCCGAAGAACGCGCCTGGATGACCACGCTGCTGACCGACGGCGGCCTGGTCGACGTGTACCGCCGCCTGCAGCCCGACACCACCGACGCCTGCTACACGTGGTGGAGCAACCGGGGCCAGGCCTACGCGAACAACGTGGGCTGGCGGCTGGACTACCACCTGGCCACGCCGGCCCTGGCGGCGCTCGCACGGACCGAGCACATCTACAAGGACGTGAAGTTCTCCGACCACGCGCCGATCACGATCGGGTACGACCTGAGTCTTTGAACCTCAGACCGCGCAAACCGGGGCGGTGAACGCGTCCAGCGCAGGGCGTGCGTTCTGCGCCTTGCCCTCGGCCACGGGCACCGCCGCCGATGCCCCCACGCCGTTCTTCACCGCCACCACCTCGGCCATGATCGAGAGCGCGATCTCGGCCGGGGTCTTGCTGCCGATGTACAGGCCGGCGGGTCCGTGCAGGCCGTCCAGCGTGTCGTGCGACAAATCAAAGTGCTCGTGCAACCGCGTCTTGCGCAGCTCGCTGTGGCGCCGCGACCCGATGGCGCCCACATAAAAGGCGTCCGACTGCAGCGCGTCGATGAGCGCCAGGTCGTCGAGCTTGGGGTCGTGGGTGACGGCCACCACGGCGGTGCGGGCGTCGGGCTTCAGGCGCAGGATCAGGTCGTCCGGCATCTCGTGGCTCAGCACCACGCCATCGAGCTGCCAGCTGGTGCGGCTCTCCTCGCGCGGGTCGCACACGATCACCTCGAAGCCCAGGCCCAGCGCCATCTGGCACAGAAACCGCGAGAGGTCGCCCGCGCCGATCACGACCAGCCGCGCCTGCGGCCCGAGGTGCGTGGTGAGGTGCTGCGCGTCGAGCACGGGAATGCCGTCGCGTTGGCCCGGGCGCAGGGTCACCTCGCCGGTGGTCAGGTTGAGCACGCGCTCGGTGCTGCGCCGTGCCAGGCAGGCCTGCAGCAGTTCGCCCAGGCGGCTGCGTGCAGACACCGGCTCCAACACCAGCTCCACCGTGCCGCCGCACGGCAGGCCGAAGCGGTGGGCTTCGTCGGCCGAGATGCCGTAGCGCAGCACGGCCGGCGTGTCGGAGGCGCAGGCCGCCCGCACGCCGCCTTCGCGGATGCGGTGGATCAGGTCGTCTTCGATGCAGCCGCCCGACACCGAGCCCACCGTCTCGCCCCAGCCGTTGATGGCCATGAGCGAGCCCGGCGGCCGGGGTGAAGAGCCCCAGGTGCGCGCCACCGTCACCAGCACCACGGGCAGGCCGGCTTCGTGCCAGCCCACGGCGGTGCGCAACACGCGCGTGTCGAGGTCTTCCACGCTGCGGCCTCAGGCGAGCTTGAACGGCAGCTCGCGCAGCGGCTTGCCGGTGAGTTGCGCCAGGGCGTTGGCAAACGCGGGCGCCAGCGGTGGCAGGCCGGGCTCGCCGATGCCGGTGGGCGCGTCTGCGCTGGGCACCACGTGCACGTTGATCTCGGGCATGTCGGTGATGCGGGCCACCGTGAAGTCGCCGAAGTTGCTCTGCTCGACCACGCCGTCTTTCAGCGTGATGGCCGAGCCGGGCAGGCACATGGACAGGCCCATGACCGCCGCGCCCTGCACTTGTGTTTCCACGCTCTTGGGGTTGATGGCCAGGTTGCAGTGCACGCCGGCGGTGGCGCGGTGCAGCACGGGGCTGCCGTCTTTCACCGAGGCTTCCACCACGTAGGCCACGACCGAGCTGAACGACTCGTGCACCGCCACGCCCCAGGCGCGGCCTGCAGGCAGTTGCTTCTTGCCGTAGCCGCTCTTGTCCACGGCGAGTTGCAGCGCGGCGCGGTGGCGCGGGTGCTTGTCGCCAAACAGGCGCATGCGGTAGGCCACCGGGTCCTGCTTCGTGGCGCGCGCGATGTCGTCGAGCAGGGTTTCCATGACGAACGCCGTGTGGGTGGAGCCCACGCTGCGCCACCAGAGCACCGGCACGTTGACCTTGGGGTGGTGCACCGTGAGGCGCATGGGCAAACCGTAGGGTTCGCGCATGCCTTCGGTGGCGGTGGCGTCGATGCCGTTCTTGACCATGCCGCCTTCGAAGAAGGTGCCCGCCATGATGGACTGGCCCACGAGCACGTGGTCCCAGGCCAGCACATTGCCGCGCTCATCAAACCCGATGCGCGCCGTGTGCAGGTGCATGGGGCGGTAGTAGCCGCCCTTGATGTCGTCCTCGCGGCTCCAGACCATGCGCACCGGGGCGTTGATGCTGGCGGTGCGCGCGGCCTTGGCGATCTCGCAGGCTTCCACCACGTAGTCGCTGCTGGGCAGGCCACGGCGACCGAAGCCGCCACCGGCCATCTGCACATTCATCTTGACCTGCTCGGGCTTGAGGCCGAGCACACGCGCGGCGGCGGCCGAATCCACGCCGGGGAATTGCGTGCCCACCCACAGCTCGGCGCGGCCCTCAGACAGCTGCACGGTGCAGTTGAGCGGCTCCATGGGCGCGTGGGCCAGGTAGGGGAACACGAACTCCGCTTCGATCGTGCGCGGCGCGTTGGCCAGCGGCGCCATGTCGGCGTCAAACGCGCGCGGGCCAGGTTGTTTGGCCAGTTCGCGGTACTGCACCAGCTGGCGCGCGCTGTCGACTTTCTCCACGGCCGAGTCGTCCCAGGTCAGCTTGAGCGCATCGCGCCCCTGCTTGGCGGGCCAGTAGCCGTCGGCGATCACCACCACACCTTCGGCGCCGCGGTCCAACGGCACACGCAGCACGGCCTTCACACCCTTGACGGCGCGCGCCGCGCTGTCGTCCAGGGTTTTCACTTTCGAGCCGAACACCGGCGGGTGCGCCACCAGCGCGGTGAGCTGGCCGGGGCGGCGCACGTCGATGCCGAAATCCTGCTGGCCGCTGCTTTTGGCGCGGGCGTCCAGGCGGGTGGTCGCCTTGCCGATGATGCGGAAATCTTTCGGGTCCTTGAGCACGACCTTCTCGGGCACGGGCAGGGCCATGGCGGCCTGGGCCAGTTCGCCGTAGCCGGCCTTGCGTCCGCCGGGGCCGATCACGGTGCCGGCCTGCGTGCGCAGGGTGGACACGTCCACGTTCCAGCGCGCGGCGGCGGCGCTGAGCAGCATGGCGCGGGCGCGCGCACCGAGTTCGCGGTACTGCGTGTAGCTGTGCTTGATGGCGGTGGAGCCGCCGGTGAGGTGGATGCCGAACAGCGGGTCAAGGTAGGCGGCGTCGGCGTTGCCGTGCTGGCTGCGCACCTTGGCCCAGTCGGCGTCCAGCTCCTCGGCCAGGATCATCGGCAGGCCGGTCTGCACGCCCTGGCCGAATTCGAGCCGGTTGATCGTGACCGTGACCCAGCCGTCGGGCGCGATCTGCACGAAGGCCAGCGGTTGTTCGGTGGGCTTGAGGCCGGCGGCCGCCGGGGCGGTTTGTGCGCTGGCCAGGTGCGGGAAGGCGCCCAGCGCAAAACCGCTGGCGCCCACCACCTTGAGGAAGCTGCGGCGCGGCAGCGTGGCCGGCTCGCTGGCCTGGTCACGCTCCAGCAGGTGTTGCAGGGCGCGCGGGAGTTCGGTGGGTTGGATCGTGTTGAACATCGTGAGCTCCTTCAGGCGATGGCTTTGGCAGCGTCGGTCACGGCGGCGCGGATGCGCGCGTAGGTGCCGCAGCGGCACACGTTGCCGGCCATGGCCGAGTCGATTTCGGCGGCCGTGGGCTGTTTGCCCTTGGGCAGCGATTTGAGGAAGGCGGTGGCGCTCATGATCTGGCCGCTCTGGCAGTAGCCGCACTGCGCCACGTCGTGCAGCACCCAGGCTTTGTGCACGGCCGCGCCCACGCGGTCGCTGCCGTTGGTGGCCGCTTCGATGGTGGTGATCTGCTTGCCTTCGGCCGCCGCCATCGGGGTGATGCAGGAGCGGATGGCCTGGCCGTCCAGGTGCACGGTGCAGGCGCCGCACAGCGCCGCGCCGCAGCCGAACTTGGTGCCGGTCATGCCCAGGGTGTCGCGCAGGGCCCAGAGGATGGGGGTGCCGGGGTCGGCGTCGACCGTGTGGGTTTTGCCGTTGACGTTGAGGGTGGTCATGGGGTGTGTGCTCCGTTGGGGTGGGCGGGAGATCTGCAGGGGATCGGTGTGCGAGAGTGTCGCGGCCGGGCGGCCCGGGCGATTGCCGTTTTTGACGCTTGTTTTGCCTTTTCCGATCTTTTTCCAGTCTGGGGTGTTGCGACCGAATTTCCCGGCTTTACATTTGGTCATGCCCATCGAAGCCCTCGCACACGACATCGACCGGATTGCCCGAATCGATGGTGATCACACCACCGCCATCCCGCAGCTTTCGCTGCACCGGCGCAGCGGCAAGACCGAGCCCATGCCGTGCATTTACGGCCTGGGTCTGGCCGTGGTCGCGCAGGGCGGCAAACAGGTGACCGTGGGCGAGCAGGTGCTGGACTACGGCATGGGCCAGTCGCTGCTGATCACCGCCGACCTGCCCGTGGTCGCCCACGTCACCCGGGCCGACCTGGCCCGGCCCTTCATGTGCCTGTTTCTTGCGCTGGACGCGCGGGCGCTGATGCAGCAGGCCGCCGCAATGGACCTGCCGCCCGTGCCGCGCGAAGAGGCGCCGCGCGCGATTTCACTCAACACGCTCGATGCCTCGCTGCTCGACGCTGCGACACGCCTGGTGCGGCTGCTGGACGAGCCCGCGCTGATTGCCACCCTGGCGCCGCTGATCCAGCAAGAAATCATGGTGCGGCTGCTCAGCGGGCCGCACGGACCGTACCTGCGCCAGCTGGTCTCAGCCGGCTCACCGAGCCACCAGATCGCCCAGGCCATGGCCTGGCTCACGCAAAACTATGTGCATGACGTGCTGATGGACGACCTCGCCGCGCGCGTGCACATGAGCCCCTCCACCTTCCGGCTGCACTTTCGCCACTTCACCGGCATGAGCCCTTTGCAGTACCAAAAGCACCTGCGGCTGCAGCAGGCGCGCCACCTCATGCTGCACCAGGCGCTGGACGCCGGCAGCACGGCCGCGCGCGTGGGCTACGAGAGCGCCTCGCAGTTCAGCCGCGACTACAGCCGGCTGTTTGGCGCGCCGCCGCAGCGCGACATCAAACGCATGCGCCACCCGCCGGTCGAGCGCGTCAGCACTGCGGCGTTTTAAGTTCAAACCAGCCAGCGCGCCGCGCTGCGGCCGGTGTACGCTGCAGGACAACGCAGCTTGCAAATTCCCCCATGAAGGCTTGGTTCCAGAGGTTTTTCAACACCCCTGCCGCAGCGCCAGGCGCCCAGCTGTTGCAGGCGGATCAGCCTTCAGCAGCGGCCTCGACCGAGCTGTCTGCGCAAACCTGGCAACTGCGCCGTCCGGACGTCGATGCGGCCCTGCTGGCCTGGATGCTGCAAGGCGACCCCGACCCCGCTGAAAGCCTGGGGGTGCGCGAACAGGCGGTGCTTCAGGCCCTGGAGGCCCGAGCCGCCGACGCCTCGGCCAGCCTGTTGCCGCGAGCGGCCGGCGTTGTGCCGGCTTTGCTCGCGCGCCTTCGCTCGGACAACAGCTCGCTGGGTGAGCTGGTCGAGCACGTCTCGCGCGACCAGACGCTGGTGGCCGAGGTCATGGCCATGTCCAACAGTGCGTTTTACCGACGTGAGCGGCCCGTGATGGAGCTGGGTCATTCGATCCAGATGCTGGGCGTTGGCGGTTTGCGCGCGGCCATTGCACGCGTGGTGCTCAAGCCGATGCTGGACGGGCGCAGCGGACCGCTGATCCGACGCGCTGCACCGCGCTTGTGGCAACACACCGGGTTCAAGACCCAGCTGGCTGCCGAGCTGGCACGCAGCCAGGCGCGCGACCCCTTTGATGCCTACTTGCTGGCCCTGTTGCACGACATGGCCTGGAGCGTGGTGCTGCGCGAGCTCGATGGTGCAGCGGGCTGGCGCCTGAGCGCCCCCTTTGTGGCTGCACTCGGCCAATGGCGCGACCGCCTGGCCAGCCTGATCGCCCAGCAGTGGCGACCCCACGGTCCCTGGGTGCCGGCCACCGCCGAACTCGTGCAGCAGGGCCTGGGTGTTGGTTCGGGTCCCGATGTCTTGAACTTGTGCACCGCAGACCAACTGGCCTGGCTGCTTTGTGACCCGAACCGCGCGAGAGCCCGCAAACAGGCGGAACCGCTGCTGACCGCGACCCCGCCGGCCGTGCGCGCCTCCTTCGACGAACTGGACGCCGCCAGCGCTGCGCCTCACTGAGTGCACGGCGCGCGGTGCGCCCATCGGGCTCAAGAACGGTCGGGTGGCCGGAGGTCCGACAGCGGCTACCCTTGCAGGCTGTTCCCTGTCCTGCTTGAACATCTCCATGCTGCGTTACCTCACCGTTCCTGTCACCGCCTTTGCCCAGAATTGCTCCATCGTCTGGTGCGATGAAACGAAAGACGCGGCCGTCATCGATCCCGGCGGTGATCTGGATCGCCTGCTGGCCGAAGTGCAGCGCCTGGGTGTGCAGCTCAAGGCGATCTGGCTCACCCACGCGCACATCGACCACGCAGGCGGCACGGCCGACCTGGCCGAGCAGCTCGACCTGCCCATCATCGGTCCGCACCCGGGCGACCAGTTCTGGATCACGGGGCTACCGCAGCAAGGCGCCATGTTCGGTTTTCCGCCGGCGCGAGCCTTCACGCCCACCCGCTGGCTGGCCGATGGCGACACGGTGCAGATCGGGCACAGCACATTGACCGTGCGCCACTGCCCGGGCCACACGCCGGGGCATGTGGTGTTTCACTCGGTCGAAGCGAAGCGCGCGTTCGTGGGCGACGTGCTGTTTGCCGGCAGCATCGGCCGCACCGATTTCCCGCAGGGCAACCACGCGCAGTTGATCAGCAGCATCAAGGAGCGCCTGTGGCCCATGGGTGATGAGACCGTGTTCATTCCGGGGCATGGGCCCGAGAGCAGCTTCGGCGCCGAGCGCCGGCACAACCCGCACGTGCGGGACGCCTGACGCGCAGGCTCAGGCTTGGCCCAGGCGCTGGAACAGCCCGCCAGGCAGGCGGCCCACGGCGCCGTCGAGCTCCAGTTCGAGCAGGCGGGCCTGCAGGTGGGCGGTGTCCAGCCCGGTGCGCGCCTGCAGGGCATCCAGACTCACGGGCTCGAAGCCCATGGCCCTGAGCAGCGCGTCCGCCTCGTCACCCTCAAAGGCGTCTTCCGCAGCGGTGCCGGGCGCACTCGGCTCGACGATGCGCAGGTCTTCCAGGATGTCTTGTGCGGACTCGACCAGCTTGGCGCCCTGGCGAATGAGCGCATGGCAGCCGCGCGACTGCGGCGCGTGGATGGAGCCCGGAATCGCGAACACCTCACGCCCTTGTTCGGCCGCCATGCGGGCCGTGATGAGCGAGCCCGACTGCAGCGTCGCTTCCACCACCAGCGTGCCTTGCGACAGGCCCGCGATCAGGCGGTTGCGTTGCGGAAAGTTGGCCTGCAGCGGCGGCGTGCCCAACGGGTATTCGCTCACGATGGCGCCCTGCGCGGCGATGCGGTGGGCCAGCGCCAGGTGGCGCCGGGGGTAGACCCGGTCCAGCCCGGTGCCCACCACCGCGATGGTGGGTGCATCCCCTTCGAGCGCGCCGGTGTGCGCCGCCCCATCGACACCCAATGCCAGCCCCGAGACCACGCACACACCGGCCTGGCCCAGCGCGCGGGCAAACTGGTGCGCATTGGCCTCACCCTGAGGCGTGGGATTGCGGCTGCCGACCATGGCCAGGCGGCGCGGGTGCGAGAGCACGTCCAGGTCGCCCATCACATACAGCAACACCGGCGGGTCGGCCATCTGCAACAAGTCGGCTGGAAAACGCGGGTCGGCCAGCGTCAACACGTGGCGGTTGGCCCCCTCGTTCAGCCAATGGATCACTTGCTCAACGCACGCGTCCAGATCGTCGGGGGCCTGCTGCAGCGCGAGGGCTGTTTTGGGGCCCACCACGGTTTGCAGGGCGGCCAGGGGCTGCTCGAAGACGGCCTCGGGTGGGCCGAACGCAGCCAGCAGCTTGCGGGCGGTTTCCTTGCCCACGCCGGGCGTGAGCAGCAGCCGCAACCAGGCGGCCAGCTCCTGCCGCTGCATGCCGCCTTACGGGTTGACGAAGCGGTCGCCGACCTTCACGCCGTCGGTGATCTGCAGCACCAGGGCGTAGGACACCTTGTCGAAGGTGCGGAAAACCATCATGAGGCCGTTGCGCTCACCGGGCAGGCGCAGCTGGGGCCGCGCGGTGTCGGTGCTGTCGGTCACGAGATTGCTCTCGCGCTGCAGCGCCAGCACATGGCCGCGCTCAATGCCGTATTCGGTGCCGCGGTTGATCGTGACCACCTGGTTCTGGCCGGCGAAGTTCACCGCATTGCCGTATACCGACACGATCTGGCCGGTGAAGATGCCTTGCGGCGCACGCGGCACAAAGTTGGTGAGTTCGCGCGGTGGTTCGGGCAGCAGCCGGTCGCCGATGCGCATTTCTTCCTTGGCCGCCACGATGTCGATCGACGCCGGCACCAGCTCGGTCACGGTCTGGCCGTTGGGGCCGACGCCGGCGCGGGTGGATTCCCCGGTGACGACGCTGGCCTTGCCCACGTACTGGGCTTCGTAGCCCAGGATCTGGGCGGTGGTGGGATCGCGCAGCGGGGTGGCGTTGCGGAAGACGCGGTACTGCGTGGACTTGCCGTCCACCACGGCGAGCGGCTCGCCCTGAGGACCGTCGCTGTACAGGGCGCGGGCGTAAGCGCGGTCACCGCGGCTGAGCATGACGCGGTTCTCTTGCGTGGCCACGATGCGGGGCGCGCGCGAGAAGGTGGCTTCGTCCACGATCAGTGGCTCGGTGAGGAACGATTCGATGGCTTGCAGGTTGACCGGCGGAATCGCCGAGTCGCCCAGGCTCTCGTAGCGGGTGCGCGGCGAAACACGCACGGTCTCGCTGTCGCCGCTGCCGGGCGCACGCGTGGTCAGGCGGGCGCGGCCGTTGGATTTGTCGAGGTAGAGCACCTGCCCGGGGTAGATGCGGTGCGGGTTCTTGATGTCGTCCAGGTTCATGCCCCAGAGCTCGGGCCAGCGCCACGGCGTCGTGAGGAAGATGCCGGAGATCGCCCACAAGGTGTCTCCGCGCTTGATCGTGTAGCTGTCGGGTGCGTTCGGCGCCAGTTCGGACAGCGGCACCCCCGTTTGCGCCACCTGGGTCGCGGTGGCGCGCTGGCCGGGGGTGATGGGGAAGTTTTGCGCCGAGACGGTGCCCGCCACAGCGGCGGCGATCAGGGCAGCCGCGCAAACCACCGGCCGGATCGGGCTCATGGGGCGTGTGAGGCGCGTTGACTGGACATCGGCAAGCAAGCGGTTTTTCAATGGCATGTGGTGGCCCCTGGGGCGGCGATGGCCGGTTGTCAGCGGGCACTTCCGGGAAACATCGTCGGGATGCATTTCCGGGAAACGACAGCTGCCCCCCGGTGGCGCTCGTGTCTTGACAAATCGCTTTTGATTTTGCGCCCAAGCCTTTGATTAGGCAATGTTTATGGCAGGGGCCTTTCACGCGCCGTGGCAAAAGTGGCGAAAATGTCGTCGGTGCATTCCGCTCGTCCCCGGCTGGCCGCCAGCCGTCGCCCGGGTACATTGCATGGACCTGTCCCCGACCCCCGTTTGCCCCTTTTTCTCCATGACCCAGCCGTCCCTGCTGCCCATTCTTTGTTACCCCGATCCCCGCCTGCACACCGTGGCCCGCCCGGTGAAGGTGGTGGATGACCGCATCCGCGCGCTGAGCCAGCAGATGCTGGACACCATGTACGACGCGCACGGCATTGGTCTGGCCGCCACGCAGGTCGATGTGCACGAGCGCCTGATCGTGATCGACGTGAGCGAGACGCGCGACCAGCCCATGGTGCTGATCAATCCGGTGATCGAATGGGCGAGCCCCGAGAAGCGCAAGGGCGAAGAGGGCTGTCTCTCGGTGCCCGGGATCTACGACGGCGTGGAGCGTTCGCTGGCCGTGCGCGTGCGGGCACAAGACCTGGACGGCAGCGAGCGAACGATTGAAGCCGACGGCATGCTGGCCGTGTGCATCCAGCACGAGATGGACCACTTGATGGGCAAGGTGTTCGTGGAATACCTGTCGCCGCTCAAGCGCACGCGCATCAAGTCCAAGATGGTCAAGGCCCAGCGGGAGGCGATGAAGGCTTGAGGCCCTTCTTCGGTCCCGACCTTCCATGAAACTCATCTTCGCCGGCACGCCGGAATTCGCCAGCGTGGCGCTGGCCCGTTTGTTGGCCGCCGGTTTTCAGGTGCCGCTGGTGCTCACCCAGCCCGACCGCCCGGCCGGCCGTGGCATGAAGCTGCAGGCCTCGCCGGTGAAGCAGCTCGCGCTGCAACACCACATCGCCGTGGCGCAGCCGCGCAGCTTGCGGCTGGACGGCAAGTACCCCGAAGACGCTGCCGCCGCGCGCACAGCGATCGACGCCGCGCAGGCCGATGCGATGGTGGTCGCGGCCTACGGGCTGATCCTGCCGCAGTGGGTGCTCGACACCCCGCGTCTGGGGTGTTTGAACATCCACGCCTCGCTGCTCCCGCGCTGGCGCGGTGCGGCGCCCATCCACCGCGCCATCGAAGCCGGTGACATGGACACCGGCGTGACCATCATGCAGATGGACGCTGGCCTGGACACCGGCGACATGCTGTTGACCGAACGCCTGCCCATCCGCGATGGAGACACGACCGGCAGCCTGCACGACCGCCTGGCCGTGCTCGGCGGGCGGCTGATCGTCGAGGCACTGGAAATCGCCGCCTGCGGTGGCCTCACCGCGCAGAAACAGCCCAGCGAAGGCGTGACCTACGCGCACAAGATCGACAAGGCGGAGGCCGCGATCGACTGGACCGCGCCTGCCGAGGTGCTGGCGCGGCGTGTGCGTGCGTTCAACCCGTTTCCGGGCGCGGCCACTGCGCTGGCGGGCGCGGCCATCAAGGTGTGGGCCGCTCACGCCGAAGGCGCGGCGGGCGGTGCCCCGGGCGAGGTGCTGGCGGTGGGGGCTGACGGCATTCGCGTGGCCACCGGCGCCGGAGTGCTGGTGCTCACCGAGCTGCAGCGCGCGGGCGGCAAACGCCTGCCGGCGGCGGACTTTCTGCGCGGCTTTCCCCTGAACCCCGGGCAGCTGCTGGCGCCCTCGCCCCAGGCGGAGGCCTGATGTTTTACCGCCGCAAGTACCGCGAGCGCCCGGAGTTCTGGGAAGGTGTGCGCGACCAGGTGTCGGTGGCCATGGGCATCGGGGCCTGGGGCCTCATGACCGGCGTGGCCATGGTGCAGTCGGGTCTGTCCCCGTTGGAGGCGGTGCTCATGACGCTCATCGTCTACGCCGGCAGCGCCCAACTGGCCGCGGTGCCCATGATCGCCGCCGGCGCGCCGCTGTGGGTGATCCTGGCGGCGGCGTTTTGCGTGAACCTGCGCTTTGTGGTGTTCTCCGCGCACCTGCGGCCCTACCTCATGCACCTGCCGCGCCACGAGCGGCTGATCAAGGGCTACATCACCGGCGACCTGAGCTATGTGTTCTTCGCGCGGCGCTACCCGCACCCGGACCCCAACCCCGAAGCACTCGCGCAGCAGCAGGCCTACCTCATGGGCAACTGCGCGGTGAACTACGTGGCCTGGATGGGCGCGAGCCTGGTGGGCATTGCGCTGGCCAATGCGATCCCCGTGGCCTGGGGACTGGGCTTTGCCGGCATCCTGGCGCTGCTGGGCGTGCTGTGTTCGCTGGCTTCGTCGAAGCTGCGCATGGTCTCGGCCGGCGTGGCCGGGGCGGCGGCGGTGGCGGCCTGGGCGCTGCCGCTCAAGCTCAACCTCCTGGTGGCGATTGCCAGCGCGGTGGCCATCTGCCTGGTGCTGGAAAAACTCAGGCCGGATGTGCCGGGGCCAGGAGCGCACCGTGTTTGATGTCGATCCCTGGACCCTGCTCACCATCGTGCTGCTGGGCTGCATCACCGTGATCACGCGCGGCTTTTTCTTCATCTCCAGCAAGCCCTGGAGCCTGCCGCACTGGGCGCAGCGGGGTTTGCAATACGCGCCCATCGCCGCACTGGCTGCGGTGGTCGTGCCCGAGATCGTGATGAGCCAGGGCGCGCTCATCACCACCTGGCAAGACGCGCGCCTCTACGCCGCCGCCGCCGGCATGGCCTGGTTTTTCTGGCGGCGCGGCGTGCTGGGCACCATCGTGTGCGGCATGGCGGTGTACCTGCCGTTGCGCTTGGGTCTGGGTTGGTAAACCCAGCCTCCAACCGACCAACGACACACCGCTGCAGATCAACAAGGTCCAGAGCGTGTGGCTCGGAAAATGCGCACCGCGCACCGTTTGCACCACACCGGCCAGCAGGCCGATGAACAGGGCGGCGGCCAGCCAGCGCAGGCCGACCACACGCCGGCGCGGCGCGGCGCCCGCGGGTGCTTGAAGCCACGGCAGACCCAGCGCCACAAACGCAAAACCGCTCGACGCGTGACCGCCCGGGAAACAGCGCCCGGGGCCGCCGTCGACAAGGCCCCAGGCCCAGTGCGACACGTGTTCGGCGTTGCCGCCGAAAGCGCGCAGATCCCAGGGGCAGCTGGTCAGGCTGGCGTTTTTGATCAGGTTGACCGCGAGCAGCGACACACTCACCAGCGCCACCACCGACCAGCGTTCGCGACGCGGCAGGCGCAGCCCGGGCCACAGCGCCCAGCCGATCAGCAGCAGCCAGGCGAGCGTCATGGCGGTGCGCAAACCGTCGTGCAGCACGGCCGAGAGCCACCAGGCCTCGCGCAGCGCAAAACCTTGTGGCGATCCGATGGCCTGCATCACCGCCCGGTCCAGGCCTGAAGCGTCCCAGAGCAGGGTGAAGGCGAGCAGGCCAGACAGCCAGAAAAACAAGCGCGGACGGAGCATGGCGCCACTGTGCGTGGCTCCCGTTAAGTGCGGCTTAAGCGCCATCCCCAATAATGAAGCGTTCCCTCAACCTGTGGACCGAGTGTCCAACCCAACCATGCGCGCACTTGTGGTGGAAGACGACCCCGGCATCGCCAGCGGCCTGCAGGCCTCGCTCAAGCAGGCGGGCTACGCGGTGGATGTCTGCGGCACGCTGGACGCGGCGTGGCATGTGTTGTCGGTGGAGCCCATCGACGTGCTGGTGCTCGACCTGGGCCTGCCCGACGGCGACGGGCTCGACCTGCTGGCGCGCCTGCGCCGCCA
>JAJNQE010000091.1 GCA_021154985.1 Hydrogenophaga sp. | reverse complement strand
GAGGCTGTAGAGCGGCAGGGTCATAAGGCTTTGAGTCTATCGACTGAACGCGGGCAGGCGCGGTTCCAACTGCAGGCGAAAAAAAAGCGGCCCGCAGGCCGCTTCTTCAGGGAGAGGCTGCGGCTCAGGCGGTGACACCTTTGGCCGTCTCGGCGTACTCCGAAATCTGGTCGAAGTTCATGTACTTGTAGATCTGGCTGCCGTCCTTGTTGATCACGCCCATGTCGGCCTGGTACTCGGCCACGGTGGGGATGCGACCCAGCTTGGACGCGATGGCGGCCAGCTCGGCCGAGGCCAGGTACACGTTGGTGTTCTTGCCCAGGCGGTTGGGGAAGTTGCGCGTGGAGGTGGAGACCACCGTGGCGCCTTCGCGCACCTGCGCCTGGTTGCCCATGCACAGCGAGCAGCCCGGCATTTCGGTGCGCGCACCGGCCGTGCCAAACACGCCGTAGTGGCCTTCCTTGGTCAGCTCGGCCGCGTCCATCTTGGTGGGCGGTGCGATCCACAGCTTCACCGGAATGTCGCGCTTGCCTTCGAGCAGCTTGGAAGCCGCGCGGAAGTGGCCGATGTTGGTCATGCACGAGCCGATGAACACCTCGTCGATCTTGGCGCCGGCCACCTCGCTCAGCAGCTTGGCGTCGTCCGGGTCGTTCGGGCAGCACAGCACGGGCTCGGTGAGTTCGGCCAGGTCGATCTCGATCACGGCGGCGTACTCGGCGTCCTTGTCGGCTTCGAGCAGGTTCGGGTTGGCCAACCAGGCTTCGACCTTTTCGATGCGGCGCGCCAGCGTGCGCGCGTCGGCGTAGCCGTCGGCGATCATGTTCTTCATCAGCACCACGTTGCTGGTGAGGTACTCCTTGATCGGCTCGGGGTTGAGCTTGACGGTGCAGCCGGCGGCCGAGCGCTCGGCCGAGGCATCGGACAGCTCAAACGCCTGCTCCACTTTCAGATCCGGCAGACCTTCGATTTCCAGGATACGGCCGGAGAACACGTTTTTCTTGCCGGCCTTGGCCACGGTCAGCAGACCGGCGCGGATGGCGTACAGCGGAATGGCGTGCACCAGATCGCGCAGCGTGATGCCGGGCTGCATCTGGCCCTTGAAGCGCACCAGCACGGATTCAGGCATGTCCAGCGGCATCACGCCGGTGGCCGCACCAAACGCCACCAGACCGGAGCCGGCGGGGAAGCTGATGCCGAGGGGGAAACGGGTGTGCGAGTCGCCGCCGGTGCCCACGGTGTCGGGCAGCAGCAGGCGGTTGAGCCAGGAGTGGATCACGCCGTCGCCCGGGCGCAAGGCCACGCCGCCGCGGTTGCTGATGAAGGCGGGCAGTTCGCGGTGGGTCTTCACGTCCACCGGCTTGGGGTAAGCGGCGGTGTGGCAGAACGACTGCATCACCAGATCGGCGCTGAAGCCCAGGCAGGCCAGGTCTTTCAGCTCGTCGCGCGTCATGGGGCCGGTGGTGTCCTGGCTGCCCACGGTGGTCATGCGGGGCTCGCAGTAGGTACCGGGACGCACGCCCTGGCCTTCGGGCAGACCCACAGCGCGGCCCACCATCTTTTGCGCCAGCGTGTAGCCGGCCTTGGTGGCCACGGGCGTGGTCGGCAGGCGGAACAGCGTGCTGGCTGGCAGACCCAGGAACTCACGCGCCTTGGCGGTGAGCGAGCGGCCGATGATCAGGTTGATGCGTCCACCGGCACGCACTTCGTCGAACAGCACATCGCTCTTGAGCTTGAACTCGACGACGGTCTCGCCGTTGCGCACGATCTTGCCGTCGTAGGGCATCACGTCGACCACGTCGCCCATGTTCAGTTGGGACACGTCCACCTCGATCGGCAGCGAGCCCGAGTCTTCCTGCGTGTTGAAGAAGATCGGCGCGATCTTGCCGCCGAGCGTCACGCCGCCAAAGCGCTTGTTGGGCACAAAGGGAATGTCCTGGCCCGTGGCCCAGATGACCGAGTTGGTGGCGCTCTTGCGGCTGGAGCCGGTGCCCACCACGTCGCCCACGTAGGCCACCAGATGGCCCTTTTTCTTCAGGTCTTCAATGAACTGCATCGGGCCGCGCTTGCCGTCTTCTTCGGGCTTGAAGGCCGCGCCTTCGCGCGTGTTCTTCAGCATGGCCAGGTAGTGCAGCGGAATGTCGGGGCGGCTCCAGGCGTCGGGCGCGGGCGAGAGATCGTCGGTGTTGGTTTCGCCCGGCACCTTGAACACGGTCACGGTGATGGACTTCGGCACTTCGGGGCGCGTGGTGAACCACTCGGCGTTGGCCCAGCTCTCGATCACTTCTTTCGCCTTGGCGTTGCCCGCTTTGGCCTTGGCCGCCACGTCGTTGAAGAAGTCGAACATCAATAGCGTCTTCTTCAGGCCTTCGGCGGCCACCGCCGCCACATCGGCCTGGTCGAGCAGGTCGATCAGCGGGTGCACGTTGTAGCCCCCCACCATGGTGCCCAGCAGTTCGGTGGCCTTGGCCTTGGAAACCAGGCCCACAGCGATGTCGCCGTGCGCCACGGCCGCCAGAAAGCTGGCCTTCACCTTGGCGGCGTCGTCCACGCCCGGTGGCACGCGGTGCGTGAGCAGGTCCAGCAGGAACGCGTCTTCACCGGCCGGTGGCGCCTTGATCAGTTCGATCAGGTCGGCCACTTGCTTGGCGTCCAGCGGCAGCGGCGGAATGCCCAGGGCCGCGCGTTCGGCGGTGTGGGCGCGGTAGTCGGTGAGGAAGGTGGACATGGTGTTCTCCAGAGGAAAGCAGAAGGAAACGGGGTTCGTGGGGACAGAAAACAGATGGGGTCCGGGCAAGCAAGCTCAATGCCGCGCCAGGGCAGGCTCATTGAAGTGGGCCTGCACCGATGCGGGCAGCAGCAGGCCGGTGTGGTGCGCACGCTCCAGCACTTGCCAGAAATAGCGGTAGCTCGCGCGGTCGTGCAGGCGGCCTTCGAACTGCACCGGCGCCCAGTCGGCGGCCATGGCGCGCTCGATGAGGGCCGCAGCCGTGTCGACCTCGCGCGCCAAGGGTGCAAACGCCGCCAGGATGGGGCGAATCTGGTCGGGGTGGATGCTCCACATGCGGGTGTATCCCAGTTCGCGACCCGCTTTTTGCGCAGCGCCCTGCAGCGCGGCCAGGTCCTTGAACTCGGTCACCACACAGTGTGAAGGCACCTTGCCGTGTGCGTGGCAGGCCGACGCAATGGCCAGCTTGGCGCGCAGCACCAGCGGGTGGCCGAACTGACCGGCCACGCTCATGCCCTCGGCGGGAATGGCACCACCGTGCGCCGAGACGAAGTCCATCAGGCCAAAGCTCAGGCTTTGAACGCGGGGATGGGCCGCAATGTCGAAGGCGCGGTGCACCGCGGCGGGCGATTCGATGAGCACGTGCAGCGGCAGTGCCGTGGCGCCAGCGGCATCGAGGGCGACCACGGCACGCTGCACGTCGGCCACCGACTCCACCTTGGGCACCATCAGGTGCGCGAGGCGCTGGCCCGCACGGCCAGCGATGGTGGCCACATCGGCGTCGAACGCCGGGTGGTCAACCGGGTGCACCCGCACGGCCACACGCGCCTGCGGCGCGGCGGCCAGCGCCAGTTCGGTGACGAGCAAGGCGTGTTCAGCCTCCCCACCCACCGGCGCGCCGTCTTCGCAATCGAGCGTCACGTCAAACACGCAGGTGCCGAACTCCTCGCTCATCTCGGCCTGCAGCGCCAGGCTCTTCTTCATCCGCGCCTCCACCCCGCTGTAGTGGTCGCAAACCGGCAGCGCAAACGCGCCGGCCTGTGCACCCAGCAGGATGTGTCGCGGATGGATGGCGGTCAAGGCGCAGTTACCAGCGGGTTACAGCAGGTGCTTCACGCCGTCTTGCTCGCCCTGCAGTTCCGCCAAGGTCTTGTTGATGCATTCCTGCGAGAAGGCGTCGATTTCCAGGCCTTCCACCACCTTGTACTCACCGTTTTCGCAGGTGACGGGGAAGCCGAACATCATGTCTTTCGGGATGCCGTACCAGCCTTGCGACGGAATGCCCATGGTGACCCACTCACCCTTCGTGCCCAGCGCCCAGTCGCGCATGTGGTCGATAGCGGCGTTGGCAGCCGATGCGGCCGACGACAGGCCGCGCGCTTCAATGATGGCCGCACCACGCTTGCCCACCGTGGGCAGGAACACGTCCTTGTTCCAGATCTGGTCGTTGATCATGTCCTTGACCGAGGCGCCGTCGATGGTGGCGAAGCGGTAGTCGGCGTACATGGTCGGCGAGTGGTTGCCCCACACAGCCAGTTTCTTGATGCTGGCGACCGGCTTGCCGGTCTTGGCGGCGATCTGCGAGGCGGCGCGGTTGTGGTCCAGGCGCAGCATGGCGGTGAAATTGCCTGGCTTGAGGTCGGGCGCGCTCTTCATGGCAATGTAGGCGTTGGTGTTGGCGGGGTTGCC
>JAJNQE010000075.1 GCA_021154985.1 Hydrogenophaga sp. | reverse complement strand
TGGGAGCACACGGGGGCGGCGTGCAGCGTGCCGCGCACTTCGGGAATGTCGTCGATGTAGGTGGCGCCACCGGCCACCTGGGCGCGCGCGCTTTCGTGGTGGCGCGAGACTCCGGCGGCGCGCGGGCTCGGTGCGGCGAGGGCGGAGAGTTGTTCGGGCGCGTTCATGCCAGGGCCTCCATTGACACCGCTTCCAGGTTGATCGCCTGCAGTCCCTGGCTCTCCAGCCAGAAGCGCTTGAGCAGGTTGCCCAGCACGGTCTGGCGGTAGGCGGCGCTGGCGCGCATGTCGGAGATGGGCTGGAACTCGGCGCGCAGCGTGGCTGTGGCTGCCATCACGCTGTCGGCGTTCCAGGTCTGGCCGAGCAAGGCGGTTTCGGTCTGGCGAGCGCGCACCGGAGTGGCGGCCACGCCGCCGGCGCCGATGGAAATCGTTGTGACCTTGCCGTCCGCCAGCGTCATGCGGATGGCCAGGCACACGGCGGAAATGTCGTCGTCGAAGCGTTTGCTGATCTTGTAGACCTTCATGTGCTCGCCCGCGACCGGCCTGGGCACCTTGATCCAGCACAGCAGTTCGTCGGGCTTCATCACGTTCGTGCGGTAGCCCGTGTACAGGTCTTCCAGCCGCAACTCGCGATGGGCGACCGCCTTGCGCTTGGCGTCCCAGCGCATCAACACCACGCTGGCGCCCAAGGCAATCAGCAGCGGCATGCTGTCGCCGATGGGCGATCCGTTGGCCACGTTGCCACCCAGCGTGCCCGAGTTGCGCACCGGCAGGCCGGCGAAGCGCTGGGCGAAGGCTTTGAGTGGTGGGCGCTCGCTCACCAGAGCGGCGTACGCCTCGTGCAGCGACACCGCCGCGCCGATGGCGATGTGGTGCGGGTAGGTTTCCACGCGGCGCAGTTCTTTGGCCGCGGTCACATCCACCACTTGGGCAAACCGCTTGTGCATTTTGGTGACCCACAGGCCCACGTCGGTGCACCCGGCCACCACCTGGGCCTGGGGGTGCTGGGCGCGTGCTTGCAGCAGGGCGGTCAGGGTGGTGGGGCGCAGGTAGTGGCCAGCTTGCGCGGGCGGCAGTGTCTGCAGGGCGGCCGCGGTGGCGGCTTCGTTCACCTCACAACCTGCCGGCAAGGGCAGGCTGCCCATGTGCTGCGCTGCGTCAAAGATGGGCCGGTAGCCGGTGCAGCGGCACAGGTTGCCCGAGAGATCGGCGGCGGCCTGTGCGCGGTCAGCGCCTTTGCCGCCATTGTTTTGGTACATGCCGAACAGGCTCATGACAAAGCCCGGGGTGCAGAAGCCGCACTGGCTGCCGTGGCACTGCACCATGGCTTCCTGCACCGGATGCAGTTCGCCTTGGGCCGACGCCAGGTCTTCGGTGGTCCACACCGCCATGCCCTGCACCGAATGCGCCAGCCGGATGCAGCTGTTGATGGCCTTGTATTGCAGCTGGCCGCCGACCGCCTCGCCCAGCACCACGGTGCAGGCGCCACAGTCGCCTTCGCCGCAGCCTTCCTTGGTGCCGGTGCAGTGCAGGTCTTCGCGCAGCACCTCCAGCAGGGTGCGGTCGGGCGGCACGTTGTCCAGCGTCACGGCCTGGCCGCGGCGCCAGAAGGTCAGGGTTTGGGGTGAAATCGGGGGGGTCATGCGCGCCAGCATACGCCGGGGCCCATGGCACAACATATGCTCAGCCATATGTTGAAAATGCCGATTCCTCCATCCCACCGACACTGAGCCGGGTATGAAATACGTGTCGATGTTCGACAAGATAGACCTGCACCTGATCCGCGTGCTGCACACAGTGCTCACCGAGCGCAGCGTTTCGCGCGCGGCGCTGCGCATGGGCATGTACCAGCCGGCGGTGAGCGCGGCGCTCAAACGCCTGCGCGAGCTCGCTGGAGACCCCTTGTTGGTGCGCTCCGGCTCGGGCATGGTGCCCACCGTGGCCGGCCTGCGCATGATCGAGCCGGCGGCCGACATCCTGCGCAGCGCCGAGGTGTTGTTTTCTGACGCCCGCAGTTTCGACCCGGCCACCGCTCACCACACCTTCAGCCTGGCCGCCAGCGACTACCTCGACCCTTTTTTTCTGCCGCAGCTGGTGTCGCAGCTGAAAAGCGCCGCGCCGCATTGCCCGATCGAGATCCACCCGCTCTCGCGCGACGCCGACTACCGCAACCACCTCGCCCAGGGCACGGTGGACGTGGTCATCGGCAACTGGTCACAGCCGCCCGACGATCTGCACCTGGGCCGCCTGTTTGGCGACGAGGTGGTGTGCCTGGTGTCCAGCCAGCACCCGGCCGCACGCCGGGGCTGGGATGTGGAGGCCTGGCTGGGCGCCGAACACATCGCACCCACGCCCACCCACCCCGGCGCGCGCGGTTTCATCGACGACCACCTGGCCACGCTGGGCATGGTGCGCAACATCACCGCGCGCTGCCCGCATTTCGGGCTGATCCCCGCCATGGTGGCGGGCAGTCTGCTGGTGCTCACCACCGGGCGGCAGTACTGCGAGCGCTTCGTGGGCACGCTGCCGGTGCAGGTGTTGCCGTGCCCGGTGCCGTTTCCCCGCATGATGTATTACCAGCTCTGGCACGAGCGCACCCACGCGTCCACCGCCGGGCGCTGGCTGCGCGAACAGATCAAGGGCGTGGCCGCTTCCCTGCGCCGCCTGGAGCCCGACCCCGTTGCCAACGGCAACCATCCCCAAGGTGCATCCGCATGACCCACCGACTGCAACTCAGCGGCATCACCAAACGTTATCCCGGCGTGGTGGCCAACAACGGCGTGTCGCTCAGCGTCTTGCCCGGTTCGGTGCACGCGGTGCTGGGCGAAAACGGCGCCGGCAAGTCCACGCTGATGAAGATCATCTACGGCTCGGTGAAACCCGACGAAGGCACGGTGAGCTTCAACGGCCAGCCGGTGCACATCCGCAACCCGCAGGAAGCGCGCGCACTGGGTATCAGCATGGTGTTCCAGCACTTCAGCCTGTTCGACACGCTCACCGTGGCCGAAAACGTGTGGCTGGGTCTGGACAAGAGCCTGACGCTGCCCGAGGTGAGCGCGAGCATCACCGCCAAGGCCACCGAATATGGGCTGGACATCGACCCCGCGCGCCCGGTGCACACGCTCAGCGTGGGCGAGATGCAACGGGTGGAGATCATCCGCGCGCTGCTCACCCGCCCGCAGTTGCTCATCCTCGACGAACCCACCTCGGTGCTCACGCCGCAGGCGGTGGAAAAGCTCTTTGTGGTGCTGCGGCTGCTGGCCTCGCAGGGCTGCAGCATCCTCTACATCAGCCACAAGCTGCACGAGATCCGCGAGCTGTGCGATGCCTGCACGGTCTTGCGTGGCGGCCAGGTCACGGGCGTGTGCGACCCGCGCCAGGAGAGCAACGCATCGCTGTCGCGCCTGATGATCGGCGCCGAGCCACCGGCGCTCGATGTGCGCGAGCTGCACGCCGGCGAAGCGGTGCTGCAGGTGAGTGGCCTCACGCTGGCCAGCGACGACCCGTTCGGCACCCACCTGGCCGACGTGGCGCTCACCGTGCGTGCCGGCGAGGTGGTGGGCATCGCGGGGGTGTCGGGCAACGGCCAGAGCGAGCTGTTGTATTCCCTGTCGGGCGAAGACACCCGCGCGCCGGCGGGCAGCATCCGCATGGGAAGCCACGATGTGTCGCGCCTGAGCCCGGGCAGGCGCCGCGCGCTGGGCCTGCACTTCGTGCCCGAAGAACGCCTGGGCCGCGGCGCCGTGCCCACGCTCTCGCTGGCGCACAACCTGCTGCTCTCGCGCGCCGATGCGCTGGGCGCGGGCGGCTGGATCAAGGTGGGCGCCCTGAAGAAGCAGGCGGCCGAGGTGATCGCGCGCTACAACGTGAAGGCCAACGGGCCGGATGCGGCGGCCAAGTCGCTGTCGGGCGGCAATTTGCAGAAGTTCATCGTGGGCCGCGAGATCGAGGCCAAGCCCAAACTGCTCATCGTGAGCCAGCCCACCTGGGGGGTGGACGTGGGTGCGGCGGCGCAGATCCGTGGCGAGATCCTCGCGCTGCGCGACGCGGGTTGCGCGGTGCTGGTGGTGAGCGAAGAGCTCGACGAACTCTTCGAGATCAGCGACCGCCTGCACGTGATCGCCAAAGGCCGGCTCTCGCCGAGCCTGGACCGCAAGGACGCGACCATCGAGCGCATTGGCGAATGGATGTCGGGCCTCTGGGACGACCAGCACAACAACAAGAAGGAGTCCGCCCATGCTGCGGCTTGAAGTCCGCCCGCAGCCTTCCAGGGGCTGGGGCTACGCGTCGCCGCTGCTGGCGCTCGCGATCACGGTGGTCATCGGTGTGATCCTGTTTGCCGTGCTGGGCAAAGACCCGGTGCGCGGCCTGCAGGTGTTCTTCTGGGAGCCGATCAAGAGCACCTATGCGCTCTCGGAGTTGATGGTCAAGGCCACGCCGCTGCTCATCATCGCGCTCGGGCTGGCCGTGTGTTTCCGCTCCAACGTGTGGAACATCGGCGCGGAGGGCCAGTACATCCTGGGCGCCATCTTCGCGGCGGGTGTGGCGCTCACGGCCGACAAGACCACCGGGCCATGGATCGTGCCGGCCGTGCTGGCGGCTGGGGTGGTGGGCGGCATGGTGTGGGCCGGCATCGTGGCGCTGCTGCGAGACCGATTCAACGCCAACGAGATTCTGGTGAGCCTGATGCTGGTCTATGTGGCCATTCAGGTGCTCAACTTCCTGGTCTACGGGCCGTGGAAAGACCCGCAGGGCTACAACTTTCCGCAGACCAAAACCTTTGAAGCCGTGACGCAGATTCCCAGGCTCATGGACGGCTCGCGCGTGAACATCGGCCTGCTGCTGGCGTTCGCCGGCGTGGCGGCCGTGTGGGTGTTTCTGTTTCGCACCTACGCGGGCTATGCGCAGTTGGTGGCTGGCCTCGCGCCTGCGGCGGCGCGTTATGCGGGCTTCTCCTCGCGCCGGGCGCTGTGGACGGCCTTGCTGGTCTCGGGCGGCGCGGCCGGGCTGGCCGGTGGGCTGGAGGTGGCCGGGCCCATCGGCCAGCTCACGCCCTATGTGCCGGCGGGCTACGGCTTCGCGGCCATCATCGTGGCCTTCGTGGGGCGGCTGCACCCGGTGGGCATCGTGTTCTCGGCCATCCTCATGAGCATGTTCTACATCGGCGGTGAGCTGGCGCAGTCGCGCATGGGGCTGCCGAAATCGATCACGGGGGTGTTTCAGGGCCTGTTGTTGTTCGCGCTGCTGGCCTGTGACACGCTCATCGCTTATCGCTTGGTTTGGAAAAAATAGGCCATGGAATCCATCGCACTGCTCTTCGCCGCCTCGCTCAACGCGGGCACCGTGCTGGCCATTGCATCGCTGGGCCTGCTCATCAACGAGAAAGCCGGCATTGTCAACCTGGGTGCCGAGGGCATGATGCTGTGCGCCGCGCTGGCCGGCTTTGCTACGGTGGTGCACACCGGCAGCACGGCGCTGGGCTTTGCCGCCGGCATGGCCGCCGGTGCCTTGCTCGCTGCCATCTTCGGTGGCCTGGTGATCTGGCTCAACACCAACCAGTACGCCACGGGCCTCGCGCTCAGCCTGTTTGGCGGCGGCTTCTCGGCTTTTGCCGGCTCGCGTTATGTGCAGGAAAAACTGCCCGAGCAAAGCCAGTTCGCCATTCCGTACCTGTCCGACATCCCGCTGCTGGGCTCGGCGCTGTTTCGCCACCACCCCATGGTCTACGCCTGCGTGGCGCTGGTGTTCGGCCTCATCTGGTTTCTGTACCGCACCCGCTCGGGCCTGGTGCTGCGCAGCGTGGGCGAGAGCCCGGAGTCGGCCCACGCGCTGGGCTACCCGGTGCGCCGCATCCGCCTGATGGCGGTGATGGCCGGTGGCGCGCTGTGCGGCCTGGCCGGCGCCTACGTGTCCATCGTGTACACGCCGCTGTGGGTGGAGGGCATGATCGCCGGCAAGGGCTGGATTGCGCTGGCGCTCACCACCTTCGCCACCTGGCGGCCGGCGCGGGTCTTGCTGGGTGCTTATCTGTTCGGCGGTGTGACCATGTTGCAGTTCCACCTGCAGGGCATCGGGGTCAACGTGCCCAGCCAGTTCCTGACCATGATGCCGTACCTGGCCACCATCGTCGTGCTGGTGCTGATCTCGCGGAACCCGACCTGGATCCGCATCAACATGCCCACTTCCATCGGGAAACCTTTTTATCCGGGCGCATAATTTCGGACGACGATTTCTTGAAAAATCTGCCGGTGCCAATACCCTGCGGGGTGAAGCTCACCCCCTTGTCTTCCTTTCCGTTCCATCAACCCTCTCAACCCTGAGGTTCACCCATGACAGACTTGAGCAAACGTTCCTTGATGAAGGTCGCGGCGCTGACCGCGCTGACCAGCGCCGTGCTGGTCGGCTGCGGCAAAAAAGAAGAGGCTGCGCCTGCAGCGGCGCCTGCACCTGCCGTGGTTGAAGCGCCCAAGCCAGAGCCGCTGAAGATCGCGTTCGCCTATGTGGGCCCGGTGGGCGACGGAGGCTGGACCTTTGCGCACGACAACGGCCGCAAGGCACTGGAAGCCGAGTTCGGCGACAAGATCGTCACCAGCTTCGTGGAAAACGTGCCCGAGAGCGCTGACGCCGAGCGCGTGATCCGCGATCTGGCCGGTCAGGGCAACAAGCTGATCTTCGGCACCACCTTCGGCTACATGGAGCCCATGCTCAAGGTCGCACCCGACTTCAAGGACGTGAAGTTCGAGCACGCCACCGGCTACAAGACCGCCGAGAACATGCGCACCTACGACAGTCGCACCTACGAAGGCGCTTACATGGCGGGTGTCATTGCCGGCAGCATGACCAAGAGCAACAAGCTCGGTGTCGTGGCCTCGATCCCAATCCCGGAAGTGATCCGCAACATCAACAGCTTCACCATGGGCGCGCAGTCGGTGAACCCCAAGGTCACCACGAGCGTGGTCTGGGTGAACGGCTGGTTCGATCCACCGAAAGAAACCGAAGCCGCCACCTCGCTGATCAACGGCGGCGCCGACGTGCTGTTCCAGAACACCGATTCGTCGGCCGTGCTGCAGACCGCCGAGAAACTCGGCAAGCGCGCCTTCGGCTGGGACTCAGACATGACCGCCTACGGCCCCAAGGCCCACCTCGGTTCGGCCATCATCAACTGGGCGCCTTACTACATCAAGGCCACCAAGGACGCGCTGGAAGGCACCTGGACCACCGGCGGCGTGTGGTGGGGTGTGAAGGAAGGCGCGATCGACATGGTGTCGGTGGCCGAGGACGTGCCGGCTGAAACCAAAGCCAAGGTCGACGCCATCCGCGCCGGCTTGAAAGACGGCAGCTTCTCGATCTGGAAAGGCCCGATCGTGGGTCAGGACGGCAAGGAAGTGCTGGCCAAGGACGTGGTTGCCGACGACAAGTTTCTCGGCGGCGTGAAGTTCTACGTGAAAGGTGTTGAGGGCAAGGTGCCCAACTGAGATCGGCCCTGCCGCGCTCGTGAAAAGAAAGCCGCCTCCGGGCGGCTTTCTTGCTTGAAAGAGATCTTGATGCTCGAACACCAACTCTGGCACCCCGTGATCGCAACCAACCAGGTGCGTGAGGCCCCTGTGGCCTGCGCATTGTTGGGTCAGCCGCTCGTGCTCTGGCGCGAACCCGCGCACGGCGGCGATCGGGTGCACGCCTGGGCCGACCGCTGCCCGCACCGAGGCGCGCAGCTTTCGCTCGGTCGTGTGTTGATCGGCGTGCACGGTGCTCGCCTGGAATGCCCGTACCACGGCTGGCAGTTCGGCCACACGGGGCAGTGTCAGCACATTCCCGCCGCCCCTGATTTCACGCCGCCCGCCGGCCATGTGGCCACCGTGTTCGAGGCGCGAGAGCGGTACGGCCTGGTGTGGGTGCGGCTGCAGGCGCCAACGGTCTCGCTGGGCGCGCTTGACGAGCCGCCAGCGTTCGCTGTGGGCGAAGACGCCGCGTGGCGGCGCGTCGTCTGCGGTCCCTACGAACTCAACACCAGCGCGCCGCGCCTGGTGGAAAACTTCCTCGACCTCAGCCACTTCGGCTTTGTGCACGAAGGTTGGCTGGGCGAACGCAGCCACGCCCAGGTGGACACCGGTCAGGTGGAGGAGGGCCCTCATGGCCTGACCGTGCTTGGCGCCCGCGCCTGGCAGCCCCGCGCGTACGCGGGCGCCGACGAAGGTGCGTGGATCGGCTACCGCTACGACGTGCCGCACCCGTTCGCTGCCATCCTGCGCAAGGACGCCACCGAGGGTGACCCGGTGAGCAACGCCATTGCGCTGTTCATCCGCCCCGACGGCGACGCGGTGTGCACCGCCTGGTTCGTGATGGCCACGCAGGGCGACAACTCAACCGACCAGGAACTGGTCGACTTCCAGAACACGGTGTTTGCACAGGACCGCCCGGTGGTGGAGTCGCAGACCCCGCGCGCCCTGCCCATCGGCCGCACCACCCCCGTCACCGAAGTGCACGGACCCGCCGACCGCGTGTCCAGCGCCTACCGCCGCTACCTGAAACGCCTGGGCATCGCGCTGGGCACGTGTTGAAAGAACCGAGATGACCACCACCGCTGCCGAACTCGCCGCCGCCATCCCCAAGGCCGAGCTGCACATCCACATCGAGGGCTCGCTCGAGCCCGAGCTGATCTTTGCACTCGCGCAGCGCAACGGCCTGAGCCTGCCCTATGCGAGTGTGGAGGCGCTGCGCGCAGCCTACGCGTTCACCAACCTGCAGAGCTTTCTGGACATCTACTACGCCGGCGCCAGCGTGCTGCTGCAGGAGGCCGACTTTCACGACATGGCCTGGGCCTACTTCCTGCGCGCCAGGGCCGACAACGTGGTGCACGCCGAACTGTTCTTTGATCCGCAGACGCACACTGCGCGCGGCGTGCCCATGGCCACCGTGATCCAGGGTTTGTCGAGCGCCTGCGCGCGGGCGCAGGCCGAGCTGGGCATCAGCGCCGAACTCATCCTGTGTTTCCTGCGCCACCTCAGTGAAGAAGACGCCTTGGCCACACTGGAAGCGGCCTTGCCCCACCGCGAGCACTTCATCGGCGTGGGCCTGGATTCGAGCGAGGTGGGGCACCCGCCGAGCAAGTTCTCGCGCGTGTTCGCGCGCTGCCGCGAGCTCGGTCTGCGCATCGTGGCCCACGCGGGCGAAGAGGGGCCACCGTCCTACATCTGGGAAGCGTTGAACGACCTGAAGACCGAGCGCATCGACCACGGCGTGCGCTCGCTCGAAGACCCGGCGCTGGTGGCCGAGCTGGCGCGCCGCCGCATCCCGCTCACCGTGTGCCCACTCTCCAACCTCAAGCTGTGCGTGGTGAACGACCTGCGCGACCACCCGATGAAACGCCTGCTCGACGCCGGCCTGTGCGCCACAGTCAACAGCGACGACCCGGCCTACTTCGGCGGCTACATGAACACCAACTTCGTGCAGACGGTGCAGGCACTTGGTTTGTCGCGCGAGGACGTGATCACGCTGGCGCGCAACAGCTTTGAAGCCAGTTTTGTGAGCGATGCGCGGCGCGCGGAGCTGATGACCTTGCTGGACAGCGCCATCGCCTAAAATTGCACCCCAGCGAGCCCGGTGCTTCCCCGGCTCGCTTTTTCATTCACGGAAGCCATGTAGAGGACCACCATGTACAAAAACCTCGTGGCCCGGTGCGCCCGCGCACTGGCGGTCGCCAGTTTTTCCATTCCCTTTTCACTCCACGCCCAGACCCCGGTTCAGGCCCCGGCGAACGCGCCGCTGAAGGCGGCGTTCGTCTATGTCGCGCCGCTCACCCCAGCAGGATGGGTGCGCCAGCACGAGCAGGGGCGCCTGGCGGTGCAGGCCGCGCTGGGCAACCGCGTGCAGACCAGCTTTGTGGAGAACGTGGCCGAAGGGGCGGACGCCGAGCGCGTGATCCGCGATCTGGCGCAACAGGGCCACCGCGTCATCTTCACGCCCAGCTTTGGCTACATGGAACCCACGCTGAAAGTGGCGCGCGAGTTCCCCGAGGTGAAGTTCGAGTCCATCACCGGCTACAAAACCGCGCCCAACGTGGCCACTGCGAATGCGCGCTACTACGAAGGCCGCTACCTCGCCGGTGTGGCTGCCGGGCGCCTGGCCACCCAGGCGGGCTACGTGGCGGGCTTTCCCATTCCCGAGGTGATCCAGGGCATCAACGCCTTCACGCTGGGCATGCGTTCGGTCAACCCCAAGGCCACCGTGCGTGTGGTGTTTCTGGGTGAGTGGTTCAACCCGCCGCGCGAGCGCGACGCGGCCATGTCGCTCATGAACCAGGGCGCCGAGGTGCTGGCGTTTCACACCGGCTCCACCGCGGTGATGACCGCCGCCCAGGAGCGTGGCAAGCTGGCGGTGGCCTACCACTCCGACATGCGCCAGTTCGCCCCCGACGCGCAGATCGTCGCGGTGACGCACCGCTGGGGTGACTACTACACGCGCCGCGTGCAGGCCGTGCTTGACGGTACTTGGCAGAGTGCCAGCGTGTGGGGTGGTGTGAAGGACGGCATGATCCGCGTCGATGGTTTTGGCCCCAAGGTGCCGGCTGCGGTGCGCGACGAGGTGCTGGCGCGTCAGGCCGACATGGCCGCAGGAAAGTTGCAGGTGTTCGCAAGCGCATCGGGCGTGCGCGACAACGAAGGGCAGACCGCAATTGCTGCCGGCAAGTCGCTCAACGACGCGGAAATCCTGAACATGAAGTGGCTGGCCGAAGGCGTGCTGGCCAAGCTCGACCGATAGGCGCCATGCCGCTTTCGGTATGCCGGAATCCGCTCGCGCCGCTAAGCTTGTGCCCATGAAAGCCTACCGAGCGTCCATCCTGCGTTTTGCCGACGACCAATCGGCGGTGTTCGAGGCCGACGGCCTGCTGGTCGTGGGGCCCGACGCCCTTGGCCAGTCGGTCGTGCGCGCCGTGGGTGACCACGCCGCGCTGATCGACCGCTTCCCCGGCGTGGCGGTGGAAGACCTGCGCGGCAAGATCATCGCGCCGGGCTTCGTGGACATGCACATCCACTACCCGCAGACCGATGTGATCGGTGCGCCGGCCGCCGGCCTGCTGCCCTGGCTGGAGAACTACACCTTTCCGCACGAGTCGCGCTTTCACGATGGCGAACACGCGGGCGAGGTCGCCCGGTTCTTCTTCGACGAACTCGCTCGCAACGGCGTGACCACCGCGCTGACCTTTGCCACCTCGCACCCGGCTTCTGTGAACGCGGCGTTTGAAGAGGCGCGACGCCGTGGACTGCGCTTCATCACCGGCAAGGTGCTGCAGGACCGACACAGCCCCGACGGTGTGCGCGACGACACCGAGCAAAGTCTGATCGACACCGAGGCGCTGATCCAGCGCTGGCACGGTGTCGACCGGCTGAGCTACGCGATCACCCCGCGCTTCGCGCCCACCAGCACGCCCGAGCAGCTGCGCGGCGCCGGCGAACTCGCGGCCAAGCACCCCGATGTGTGGATCCAGTCCCACGTGGCGGAGAACCTCGACGAGGTGCGGTGGGCGGCGGAGCTGTTTCCACAATCGCGCAGCTACCTGGGCGTGTACGGCGACTTCGGTCTGCTGCGCGAACGCGCGGTGTACGCGCACTGCATCCACCTCGATGCGGCCGACCGCGCGCTCATGGCAAACACCGGCGCGGTGGCGGCGGTGAGCCCCACCAGCAACCTGTTTCTGGGCAGTGGATTTTTCGACTTTGCCGCCGCCGACGCCGCCGGCATGGGCCACGGCCTGGCGAGCGACGTGGGTGGTGGCACCAGCTTTTCGCCGTTCCACACCATGCTCGCTGCGTACTGCGTGGGCCGCGAAGGCCAGAGCAAAACCGGCTTGAGCCTCACACCGGGCCAGCTCTGGTGGCGGCACACGGCGGGCGCCGCCAAGGCCCTCGGCCTGGAGGGCGTGGTGGGCAACCTGCAGCCGGGCTGCGAGGCCGACTTTGTGGTGCTCGATCCGAAAGCCACGCCCTTGCTGGCTCGCAAGACGGCTCAGGCCAGCCGTCTCGACGAACTGCTGTTTGCGCTCATCGTGCTGGGCGATGACCGGGTGGTTGAACGCACAGTGATCGCCGGGCAGTGAGCCAGACAATCGCCCCTAGTTGTAGGTGAGGTCGCGGGCTTTGCCCCAGAACACCCGGTACATGAAGATCGTGTACACGATGATCACTGGCAGCGTGATCGCCACGCCGATGAAGATGACGGTGAGCGCGTCGGTGCCGATGGCCGCTTCCCAGACCGTCATGCGGCCGATCACGATGTCGGGGTAGATGCTGTACGACAGGCCGAAGAAGGCCAGCACGAAGATCAGCACGGTGGACACGAACACCACCCAGCCGTAGCCGGCCTTCACCACCTCTGGGTGCGTGACCACCCAGCGCACGGCGAAGAACGCGATGGCGCAGCTCAGCGGCACCGGCAGCAGCGCAAACACCTCGGGCACGCCAAACCACTTCTGCACCACCGCCGGGTTCACCAGCGGTGTGGCGGCCGAAATGGCAACCAGCGCCACCCCCATGGGCCAGAGCACGCGCCTGGCCCAGAACACCGCGCGCAACTGCAGTTCACCGTCAGTCTTCATGATGAGCCAGCCTGCGCCGAGCAGGATGTAGGCGGCCGGCAGTGTGATGGCGATGCCCAGGCTGAACGCCAGACCCAGCGGTCCTGGCTCGAACCCGGTGATGTAGCTGCCGAGCATCCAGCCCTGCGCGCTGCTGGCGAGCAGCGAGCCGGCGAAAAACGCCTTGTTCCAGAAGTCCTTGTATTGCAGCGGTGCCTTCACGCGAAAGTCGAACGCCACACCGCGCAGGATCAGCCCGATCAGCATGATGGCCACGGGCAAATAAAGCGCTTGCAGCACCAGACCGTGCGCGAACGGGAAGGCCACCAGCAACACACCCACGCCCAGCACCAGCCAGGTTTCGTTGGCGTCCCAGAACGGGCCGATGCTCGCGATCATGGTGTCCTTCTGCTGCTCGTCGGCCAGCGGCAGCAGCAGGCCGACACCGAGGTCGTAGCCGTCGAGCACCACGTAGGCCAGCAGCGCCAGGCCCATCACGGCGAGGAAGATGAGGGGGAGGATTTCGGACCAGGTCATGCTCATGGTCACACCCCGGCCTTGCCCAGCGCCGCATTGCTGCCGGGAATCGGCGCGTGCTTGAACGGGTTTTCAGCCATGTACTTGAGCACGCCCACGTAGGTGATGAGCAGCAGGCCGTAGACGATGAGGTAGGCGGTGAGCGTGAGCGCGATCATGGGGGGTGCGATGTCGGTGGCGATCTCGCTGGTGCGCAGCAGGCCATACACCATGAAAGGCTGGCGGCCGATCTCGGTGACGTACCAGCCCGAGAGCGTGGCCACCCAGCCCGAGAAGGTCATGCCCGCGAGCACCCACAGCAGGGGTTTGGGCAGGCGGATCTTGCCGTCGGCCATCTCGCGGCGCTTGCGCCACAGCTGCCATGCGGCAAACCACGCCACGGCCATCATCAGCGTGCCCGTGCCCACCATGACGCGGAACGACCAGAACACCGGCGCCACCGGCGGGTGCGCATTGGGAAACTCGTTGATGCCCTTGATTTCGGCGTCGAGGTCGTGCGCCAAGATGAGGCTGGCGAGTTTGGGGATCTTGACCGCGTAGTGGGTCACGCCGGCCTCTTCGTCGGGGATGCCGAACAGCGTGAGCGCGGCACCCTTCTCGGTTTCCCATACGGCTTCGATGGCGGCGACCTTGGCGGGCTGGTGGTGCAGCGTGTTGAGGCCATGCAGATCGCCCACGAAGAACTGCAGCGGGATCGCGATGGCCGCCGCGAACACGGCGGCGCGCAGGGCCTTGTGCGTGCCGCCCGTGGCGCAGCCCTTGAGGAACTGCCAGGCGCTCAGGCCCGCGACCAGGAAGGACGCGGTGAGCGTGGCCGCCAGCAGCTTGTGCGCCAGCCGGTACGGGAACGACGGGTTGAAGACGATAGCGAACCAGTCGGCCGCGATGAACTCGCCGTTGACGATCTCGTAGCCCGCGGGGGTCTGCAGCCAGGAGTTCAGGCTGAGAATCCAGAAGGCCGAGAAGGTGGTGCCGCTGGCCACCAGCAGGGTGGCGATGAGGTGCACGCGTTCGCTCACGCGGCCACGGCCGAAGAGCATGATGCCCAGGAAGCCGGCCTCGAGGAAGAACGCGGTGAGCACCTCGTAGCCCAGCAGCGGCCCGGCGATGTTGCCCGCCCGCTCCATGTAGCCCGGCCAGTTGGTGCCGAACTGGAAGCTCATGGTGATGCCCGAGACCACCCCCAGCGCGAAGCTCAGGGCGAACACCTTGGTCCAGAAGTAGTAGGCCTCTTCCCAGGCGTGCTCGCGGGTCTGCAGGTAGCGCACGCGGAAGTACACCAGGAACCAGCCCAGGGCGATGGTGATCGTGGGAAAGAGGATGTGGAAGCTGATGTTCGTGGCGAACTGGATGCGTGAGAGCAGCAGGGTGTCGAGGTCCATGGTGTTCTTCCTGGGTCAGGCGGCCTTGTTGGTCTTGCTGGCGCGCGCGGCGGGGGCCTTGCCGGTGATCCGGTCCTTGAGTTCCAGCACACGCGTGACGGTAGCGCCCATGCCCATCAGTTGCAAGGCGGTTTCGGGTGCGAGCTTCTGCACGTCGTCGAACCAGGTCATGAGCCGGTCGATCAGGTCGTGCATCTCGCGCATGCGGGTCTGGGCGTGGCGCTCGGCCTCGGTCTTGGGGGTTTCGAGCAGGGCGGTGCGCAGCATGGAGAGCGTGGGCTCGACTTCGCGGCGGCGGCGCTCCTCGGCCAGCACGCGGAAGATCTCCCACACATCGGCCGGCGCTTCGAAGTACTCGCGCCGGTCACCGGTCTGGTGGCGCAGCCGCACCAGACGCCAGGCCTGCAGTTCCTTGAGGCCCATGCT
>JAJNQE010000074.1 GCA_021154985.1 Hydrogenophaga sp. | reverse complement strand
GAAACCCGACGCCGGCAGGTTGCTGAAGTGCACCGCCTCGATGATGGAGTCTTTGGAATAGAAGCCCGAGAAGAACGGCGTGCCGATGAGCGCCAGCGTGCCCAGCAGCGAGGTGATCCAGGTGATGGGCATGTACTTGCGAACGGCGCCCATCCAGCGGATGTCCTGGTTGTGGTGCAGGCCCATGATCACCGAGCCAGCGGCCAGGAACAGCAGCGCCTTGAAGAAGGCGTGCGTCATGAGGTGGAACACCGCCACCGAGTAAGCCGATGCGCCGAGCGCGACCGTCATGTAGCCCAGCTGCGAGAGCGTGGAATAGGCCACGATGCGCTTGATGTCGTTCTGGATGATGCCCAGGAAGCCCATGAACAGCGCGGTGATGGCGCCGATGACCATGATGAAGTTGAGCGCGGTGTCGGACAGTTCAAACAGCGGCGACATGCGCGCCACCATGAAGATGCCGGCCGTGACCATGGTGGCCGCGTGGATCAGTGCCGAAATGGGCGTGGGGCCTTCCATGGAGTCGGGCAGCCACACATGCAGAGGGAACTGCGCGCTCTTGCCCATGGCGCCAATGAAGAGGCAGATACAGATGACGGTGATCAGCAGCCAGTCGGTGCCAGGGAAACCCAGGGCCCCAAGCTCGGGCGCCTTGGCAAACACCTCGGTGTAGTTCAGCGTGCCGGCGTAGGCCACGATGAGACCGATGCCGAGGATGAAGCCGAAGTCGCCAACCCGGTTGACCAGGAAGGCCTTCATGTTGGCGAAGATCGCCGTGGGCTTGTTGAACCAGAAGCCGATCAGCAGATACGACACCAGACCCACCGCCTCCCAGCCAAAGAACAGCTGCAGCAGGTTGTTGCTCATGACCAGCATGAGCATGGAGAAGGTGAACAGCGAGATGTAGGCAAAGAAGCGGTTGTAGCCCTTGTCTTCTTCCATGTAGCCGATGGTGTAGAGGTGCACCATGAGCGAGACGAAGGTGACGACCACCATCATCATCGCGGTCAGGCCATCCACCAGGAAGCCGATCTCCATCTTCAGGCCACCCACCACCATCCAGGTGTAGAGGGTCTCGTTGAAACGGGCGCCGTCCAGGGCCACGCTCTTGAGCGTCATGGCCGAGAGGATGAAGGCGATCAACACACCCAGGATGGTGAGCGTGTGCGAAGCGCGGCGGCCGATGACGTTGCCGCCAAAAGTGGTGCCCAGGATGCCGGCCAGGGCGGCGCCGATCAGCGGCGCCATCGGGACGGCGAGCAGGGTGCTGGCAGAGAGGGTGGTGCTCATGGTGTTCTTGTATTGCGGCGGGAGCTCAGCCCTTGAGCGTGTTGAGCTCTTCGACGCTGATCGAATTCTTGTTGCGGAACAACAGCACGAGGATGGCCAGACCAATCGCCGATTCGGCTGCGGCCACAGTCAGGATGAAGAACACGAACACCTGGCCGTGCATGTCGCCCAGGTAGTGCGAGAAGGCCACAAAGTTCATGTTGACCGCGAGCAGCATGAGCTCGATGGCCATGAGCAACACGATGAGGTTCTTGCGGTTGAGAAAGATGCCCACCACCGACAGCGCGAACAGGATCGCGCCGACGGCAAGGAAATGGCCCAGTGTCACGCTCATGATGGTTTGCCTTCCTCGGCGGTCGCCGCTTCGACGGCGGGCGCGGCTTTTTGCGTGGCGTTCATCGGCACCACCAAGAGGCGATCGCTGGCGCGCACATGCACTTGCAGGCCGGGGTTGATGGCCTTGCTGTCCTTGCGTTGCCGCAGGGTCAGCGCGATGGCAGCCACCATGGCCACCAACAGGATCACGGCCGCCACTTCAACGGGGTACAGGTACTCGGTGTAGAGCAACAGCCCAAGTTCACGCGTGTTGGAGTAGTTGGCGGCGTTCACGCCCGCATTCACCGCATCGGGGTTGGCCGACAGGCTCGGGAAGCCGGCAAACAGCACAGCAATCAGTTCGGCTGCCACCAAACCACCCAGGATTGCGGCGAGCGGAAAGTGCTTCCAGAAACCCTTGCGCACACCGTCCATGTTGATATCGAGCATCATCACCACAAACAGGAACAGCACCATCACCGCGCCCAGGTACACCAGCACCAGCGTGATGCCGAGGAACTCTGCCTTCAACAGCAACCACAACGCAGACGCCTGCGAAAACGCCAGCATCAGGAACAACACAGCGTGCACCGGGTTGCGCGCTGTGATGACGCGGAAGGCTGCAAACAGCAGCACCGCCGCGAAGAGGTAAAAAAAGCCGGTCTGGTAATCCATGGCGTTGTTCTTGTGTCGTCTGTCCCGGCATGGCCGGTGTCAGAACGGATCAGCGGTAAGGGGCGTCGGCGGCCCGGGCAGCGGCAATCTCGGTCTCGTAGCGGTCGCCCACGGCCAGCAGCATCTCTTTGGTGAAGTACAGGTCACCGCGTTTTTCACCGTGGTACTCAAAGATGTGGGTCTCCACGATGGAGTCGACCGGACAGCTCTCTTCGCAGAAACCGCAGAAGATGCACTTGGTGAGGTCGATGTCGTAGCGCGTGGTGCGGCGGGAACCGTCGTCGCGCACATCGGATTCGATGGTGATGGCCATCGCCGGGCACACGGCTTCGCACAGCTTGCAGGCGATGCAGCGCTCTTCGCCGTTGTCATATCGGCGCAAGGCGTGCAGGCCCCGAAAGCGCGGCGACAGCGGCGTCTTTTCTTCCGGAAACTGCACCGTGATCTTGCGTTTGAAAGCGTAGCGGCCGGTCAGGGCCATGCCCTTGAACAACTCCACCAACAAAAAGCTGTTGAGGAAATCGCGAAAGGAAAACGGCGCCACGACCGCTGGGGCGGCGGCGGGGTTGGCGGTGATGGTGGACATGGTCAATCGCCCTCTTTATTTCCAGAGGTTCCACGAGGTCTGCATCAGCCCGCCGACGAGCAGCAGGTAGATGAGCGTGACGGGAATGAAGATCTTCCAGCCCAGGCGCATGATCTGGTCGTAGCGGAAGCGCGGGAAGGTGGCGCGGATCCAGATGAACATGGACACCACGAGGAAGGTTTTCAGACCCAGCCAGATCCAGCCGGGAATCCAGTTGAAGAGCGCGCTGTCGATGGGTGGCAACCAGCCCCCCAGGAACATCAGCACCGCCAGCACCGAGATCAGCCACATGCTGGCGTATTCGGCCAGGAAGAAAATGGCAAAGCCCATGCCCGAGTACTCGACCATGTGGCCGGCCACGATCTCGGCTTCGCCTTCGACCACGTCAAAGGGGTGGCGGTTGGTCTCAGCCACGCCCGAGATCAGGTAGACAAAGAAAATGGGCAGCAGTGGCAACCAGTTCCACGACAGGAAGTTGATGCCCTGCGAAGCGGCCATGCCGTGCGCCTGCGAATTCACAATGTCCACCAGGTTCAGGCTGCCGGCGGTCATGACCACCACCAGGAAGCAGAATCCGATCGCAATTTCGTAGCTCACCATCTGGGCAGACGCACGCAGCGCGCCCAGGAAGGCGTACTTGGAGTTGGACGCCCAGCCCGCAATGATCACACCGTAGACCTCGATGGAGGTGATGGCCAGGATCACCAGCAAACCAGCGTTCACGTTGGCCAGCACCGCCTCCGGGCCGAACGGCACGGCCACCCATGCGGCCAGCGCCGGCATGATGGCCATGATGGGACCGAGTCGGAACAGCCCGTTGCTTGCCGCGCTTGGGCGGATCAGCTCTTTGGTGAGCAGCTTGAGCGCATCGGCAATGGGTTGCAGCAGACCGAAGGGGCCCACACGGTTGGGTCCATGGCGCACCTGGATCCAGCCCAGCAGCTTGCGCTCCCACAGCGTGAGGTAGGCCACCGCACCCATCAGGGGCGCCAGCACGGCCACGATCTTGATCAGGTTCCAGATGACGGGCCAAGCCGCCGTGGTCCACCAGGGCGCGGCGATCAAGCCCAGACCGCCGTTGTACATCGCGTCGATCATGCGTGCACCTCGTCGGCAATCAGGCTGGCACGGGCGTCGGCGGTCATTTGCAACGCGGGGGCTCGGCGCACGAGGCCATCGAGCTGGTAGATGCTGGCCACACAGGGCTCGGCTCGGGCTGGCACGGTATCAATGGCGGCTGCGCTGGCGTTGTTCAGGCGGGACGCGTCCACCACGCTGCCGCTGGCCACGCCAGGCAATGCACTGGCCAAGACGGCCTGGGACGAATCGGCATCGAAACCAGCCAGGCCCAGCAGGTTGCCGAGCACACGGATCACCTTCCAGGCGGGACGCGTCTCTCCCAGCGGACGCACCACGGCGTGGAAACTTTGCAGGCGGCCTTCGGCGTTGACGAAGGAACCCGAAGTTTCGGTGAAGGGTGCGATCGGCAGCAACACGTCGCTGATGTCGAGGTTGGTCTTGAACGGGCTGAGAGTGACGACCATGCCGACACTGGACAAGCCTTTGCTTCCCGCTGCGCTGTCGTGCGCGGGCTCGGTGTTGAGCAGGACCAGCGCCTTGACTGCGCCGCCCAGCATCTGACCGGCGTTCAAACCGCCCTGCCCTGGCGTGGCGTCCACGAGTTGCGCACCCACGGTGTTGGCGGCTTCGCTCAGGTAACCCACAGTGGCACCGGTCTGCTGCGCGATCCAGTTCGCCAGCGACAGCAGGCTGGCCGCCTTGTCGTGGTGCGCAGCGGCGTTGCCGAGCAGGATGGCCTTGTGCTCACCGCCCAACAGCGACTTCGCCACCGCACGGTGCGCATCGCCCACCTCGGCGGCCACCGGTGCCGCGGCGCCGGTTTCATTCGCCACAGCCGCTGCGATGCCGGCCAGAGCCGACACCCAGACAGCGCTGTCTGCGAGCACCACATTTTTCAGCGGCATCGCCCAGTCTTGATCGACGGCACCCAGCACGTTGACCTGCGCCCCCTTGCGCTGGGCCTGGCGGATGCGTTGCGCAAACAGCGGGTGGTCCTTGCGAAGATTCGAACCCACCACCAGCACGCGCTGGAGATTGGAGAGCGACGCAACGGGCATTCCAAGCCAGCGCGCTGCGCCTGCAGGTGCTGCATTGGAAAAATCGGCATGGCGCAAACGGCTGTCGATGTTCTGGCTGCCCAGGCCGCGCACCAGCGCGCCGGCCAGTGCGAGCTCTTCGAGGGTGCTGTGCGGGCTGGCGAGCAGGCCAATGGCGGCGGCACCGTGTTCGGCCTTCACTTGCTTCAGGCCGTTGGCCACGTATTCCAGCGCGGTCTGCCAGTCAACCGTGTGCCACTCGCCACCTTGCTTGACCATGGGCGCGGTCAAGCGGTCTTCGCTGTTGACGGCTTCGTACGAAAAACGGTCGCGGTCGGCGATCCAGCATTCGTTGACGGCTTCGTTTTCCAGCGGCACCACGCGCATGACCTTGTGGTTCTTCACCTGAACGATCAGGTTGGCACCAGTGCTGTCGTGCGGGCTCACACTCTTGCGGCGCGAGAGCTCCCAGGTGCGGGCGCTGTAGCGGAACGGCTTGCTGGTGAGCGCGCCAACCGGGCAGATGTCGATCATGTTGCCCGAGAGCTCGGAGTCCACCGTGTCGCCCAGCACCGTGGTGATCTCGGCGTGTTCGCCGCGGTGGATCATGCCCAGCTCCATCACGCCGGCCACTTCCTGGCCAAAGCGCACGCAGCGGGTGCAGTGGATGCAGCGGCTCATCTCCTGCATGGAGATCAGCGGGCCCACGTCCTTGTGGAACACCACGCGCTTTTCCTCTTCGTAGCGCGAGCCGGAACCACCGTAGCCCACGGCCAGATCCTGCAGCTGGCACTCGCCACCCTGGTCGCAGATGGGGCAATCCAGCGGGTGGTTGATCAGCAGGAACTCCATCACCGACTGTTGCGCCTTGATGGCCTTGTCGCTCTTGGTGCGAACGATCATGCCCTGCGTGACCGGCGTGGCGCAGGCCGGCATGGGCTTGGGAGCCTTCTCCACATCCACCAGGCACATGCGGCAGTTGGCCGCGATGGACAGCTTCTTGTGATAACAAAAGTGCGGAATGTAGGTACCGGCCTTCTCGGCCGCATGCATGACCATGCTGCCCGGGGGCACTTCCACCTTTTTGCCGTCGAGTTCGATTTCAACCATGGGGATTTCTTCTTAAGCGGCCTTGGCTGGCGATTGAGCGGCCGCGATCTTGGCCTCGAACTCATGCCGGAAATGTTTGATCATGGCGCGCACCGGCATGGCTGCCGCATCGCCCAGAGCGCAGATGGTGCGACCCATGATGTTCTCGGCCACGTTGTCCAGCAGCGCCATGTCGGCCGGGCGGCCCTGGCCCTCGTCGATGCGGCTCACCATGCGCCAGAGCCAGCCCGTGCCTTCGCGGCAGGGTGTGCACTGGCCGCAAGACTCGTGCATGTAAAAGTACGACAGGCGCTTGAGCGATTCGACCATGCAACGGCTGTCGTCCATCACGATCACCGCGCCCGATCCGAGCATGGAGCCGGCCTTGGCGATCGAGTCGTAGTCCATGGTGCAGTCCATCATGATGGACGCCGGCAGCACGGGCGACGACGAGCCGCCGGGAATCACGGCCTTGAGCGTGCGACCCTTGCGCACGCCACCGGCGAGCTCCAGCAGCTTGCTGAACGGCGTGCCCATGGGCACCTCGTAGTTGCCGGGCATTTCCACGTCACCACTGACCGAGAAGATCTTGGTACCGCCGTTGTTGGGCTTGCCACAGGCCAAATACGCCGCGCCGCCGTTGCGGATGATCCAGGACACCGCAGCAAACGTTTCGGTGTTGTTGATCGTGGTGGGCTTGCCGTAGAGGCCAAAGCTGGCGGGGAACGGCGGCTTGAAGCGCGGTTGGCCTTTTTTGCCTTCGAGCGACTCGAGCAACGCGGTCTCTTCGCCACAGATGTAGGCGCCGAAGCCGTGGAAGGCGTGCAGCTGGAAGTTGAAGCCGCTGTCCAGGATGTTGTCGCCCAGCAAGCCGGCAGCGCGGGCCTCTTCCAGCGCGGCTTCGAAGCGGTCGTAGGCCTCGAAGATCTCGCCATGGATGTAGTTGTAGCCCACGCTGATGCCCATGGCGAAGGCGGCAATGGCCATGCCTTCGATCACGATGTGCGGGTTGTACATGAGGATGTCGCGGTCCTTGCAGGTGCCCGGCTCGCCCTCGTCGGAATTGCACACCAGGTACTTCTGGCCCGGGAACTGGCGCGGCATGAAGCTCCACTTCAGGCCGGTGGGGAAACCCGCGCCGCCACGGCCGCGCAGCGCCGATTCCTTCAGGGTGGCGATCACCTGGTCTTGCGTCATGCCCACCACCGGTGGATCGCCAGCCGGCTCGGCACCGTCTTTGCCCAGCACCTTGCGCAAGGCCTGGTACCCGCCGCGCGCCAGGTAGTCCTTCAGCGACCAATTGCTGCCGTCGAGATCGGCGTAAATCTGCGGATTGATGTGACGGCCATGAAAGCAGGTCTGCACGCCGGTGGCGCGGAACTGCGAAAGGATCTGGTCGGCGTTCATGGCTGTGCCTCCGAGGCACGCAGGCCGTCGATCAACTGGTCCAACTTGTCGTTGCTCATGAAGCTGCACATGTGGCGGTCGTTGACCAGCATCACCGGCGAATCGGCGCAGGCTCCGAGGCATTCGCTTTGCTGCAGGGTGAACAAACCATCAGCAGTGGTACCACCCATGCTGATGCCCAGCTTGTGCTCCAGGTGGTGCAGCGCACTCTGGCCGTCGCGCAGCTGGCATGGCAGGTTGGTGCACACGTTCAGCTTGAACTTGCCCACCGGCTGCTGGTTGTACATGTTGTAGAAGGTCGTGACCTCGTGCACCGCGATCGCCTCCATGCGAAGGTAGGTTGCGAGTGCGGCTTCTGCCGCGGCGCTCACGTGGCCCTGCTCCTGCTGGATGATCGCAAGGCAAGCCATCACGGCCGACTGACGTTGGTCGTCGGGGTACTTCGCGACCTCGCGATCGAAACGCTGGATCGTCGCGTCGGAAAAGGTCACGGTCGTGGCGATGCTGCTCATCGGTCGATCTCTCCGAAAACAATGTCCATGGTGCCGATGATGGCCACGGCGTCGGCCAGCATGTGACCGCGCGCCATTTCGTCCATGGTGGCCAGGTGTGCAAAGCCGGGAGCGCGAATCTTCAGCCGGTAGGGCTTGTTGGCACCGTCGCTCACCAGATAAATACCGAACTCACCCTTGGGGTGCTCCACCGCCGCATAGGCTTCGCCTTCGGGCACATGGAAGCCTTCGGTGAAGAGCTTGAAATGGTGGATCAGCTCTTCCATGTTGGCCTTCATGGATTCGCGTGCGGGGGCCGCCACCTTGTGGTTGTCGGTGATCACCGGGCCAGGGTTGGCGCGCAACCACTTCACGCACTGCTCGATGATGCGGTTGGACTGCTTCATCTCTTCCATGCGCACCAGGTAACGGTCGTAGCAGTCGCCGGTCTTGCCCACGGGGATGTCGAAGTCCATCTGGCCGTACACGTCGTACGGCTGTTTTTTGCGCAAGTCCCAGGCGATGCCGGAGCCGCGCAACATGGGGCCGGTCATGCCCAGGTTGAGCGCGCGCTCGGGCGTCACAACGCCGATGCCCACAGTGCGCTGCTTCCAGATCCGGTTGTCGGTCAACAGCGTGTGGTACTCGGCCAGGTACGTGGGGAAGCGCTTGGTGAAGTCGTCGATGAAGTCGAGCAGCGAACCCTGACGGTTCGTGTTCATTTGCTCCATGGCGCGTGCGTTGCGGACCTTGCTGTGCTTGTACTGCGGCATGGTCTCGGGCAGGTCGCGGTACACGCCACCCGGACGGAAATAGGCCGCGTGCATGCGCGCACCCGACACCGCTTCGTACATGTCGAACAGGTCTTCGCGCTCGCGAAACGCGTAGATCAGGATGGTGGAGCTGCCACAGTCGTTGCCGTGGGAGCCCAGCCACATCAGATGGTTCAGCAGGCGCGTGATCTCGCTGAACATCACGCGGATGTACTGCGCACGCAGGGGCACTTCCAGGCCCAGCAGCTTTTCGATGGCCAGGCAGTAGGCGTGCTCATTGCACATCATCGAAACGTAGTCCAATCGGTCCATGTAGGGCAGCGACTGGATGTAGGTCTTGTGCTCGGCCAGTTTTTCCGTGGCGCGGTGCAGCAGGCCGATGTGGGGGTCGGCGCGCTGCACGACCTCGCCGTCGAGTTCGAGCACGAGACGCAGCACACCGTGCGCGGCCGGATGCTGCGGACCGAAGTTGAGGGTGTAGTTCTTGATTTCAGCCATATCAGTGCAAGCCGCCGTAGTTGTCTTCGCGGATGATGCGCGGCGTGATTTCGCGGGGCTCAATGCTCACCGGCTCGTAGATCACGCGCTGGCGCTCGGCGTCGTAGCGCATCTCGACGTGACCGGACAGCGGGAAGTCCTTGCGGAAAGGGTGACCGATGAAACCGTAGTCGGTGAGGATGCGGCGCAGGTCGTCATGACCCTCGAACACGATGCCGTACAGGTCGAACGCTTCGCGCTCGTACCAGTTGGCCGCCGCCCACAGGGAGGTGACCGACGCCAGCACGGGAAAGTCGTCTTCGGAACAAAACACCCGAACGCGAACACGGTGGTTGTGGGTGACCGAGAGCAGGTGCACCACAGCCGCAAAACGCTGCCCTTCCCAACCTCCGTCGCCGTAGCTCTGGTAATCCATACCACACAGGTCGATGAGCTGTTCAAATGCCGCCTGCGGCGCGTCGCGCAGGGTCTTCATCACGTCAAAGTAATGGGGCGCCGCGACGACCAAGGTGAGCTCTTCACGAACCACCTCGATCGAGACCACGCGCTCGCCCAGCAAGTCGGTCAATGCCAGCTTCAAGGCTTCCGGTGCAACTGCGTAGGAGGTCGTTGGGGTGTCGGTCATGGGTGCGTCTCGGGGACTCGTTTCGCCGTGTAGCAGCCGGCGCTCAGGCGCGGGCAATGGTCTGGGTGCGGCGGATCTTCTGCTGCAACTGGATGATTCCGTACAGCAGGGCTTCTGCCGTGGGCGGGCAGCCGGGCACGTACACATCCACCGGCACGATGCGGTCGCAACCGCGCACCACCGAATAGCTGTAGTGGTAGTAGCCACCGCCGTTGGCACACGAACCCATGGAGAGCACCCAGCGTGGCTCGGCCATCTGGTCGTAGACCGTGCGCAGGGCGGGCGCCATCTTGTTGCACAGCGTGCCCGCCACGATCATCAGATCGGACTGGCGCGGGCTGGCGCGGAACACCTCGGAGCCGAAGCGGCCGATGTCGTAACGCGCGGCGGCCGCGTGCATCATGTCCACCGCACAGCAGGCCAAACCGAAGGTCATGGGCCACAACGAACCCGTCTTGGCCCAGTTCACCACCGAGTCGTAGCTGGTGGTGACAAAGCCTTCTTTGAAAACGCCTTCAATCATGGGCCACTCCGGTGCGTTCGTGTGTGTGCTTGTTGATCATTCCCAGTCCAGCGCGCCCTTCTTCCACTCGTAGGCAAAGCCCACGGTGAGGATGGCCAGAAACACGACGCCCGCGAGGAACCCGGTCATGCCGATGTCGGAGAAGGCCACAGCCCAGGGGATGAGGAAAGCGATTTCCAGGTCGAACAGAATGAAAAGAATGGCCACGAGGTAGTAGCGCACATCGAACTTCATGCGGGCATCTTCGAAAGCTTCGAAGCCGCATTCGTACGGGGAGTTTTTTTCTGCGTCGGGGAGGTTGGGACCGAGGATGTAGCCCAACACCTGGGGGATGATCCCGATGGCAATACCCACCAAGATGAACAGGAGCACGGGTAGGTATTGTTCGAGACTCATCTTGGTCGATTCCACTGACACGGCGTGGGGCCGTGTTGTCCAAAGATTGGTGCCGACGGCGAGACTCGAACTCGCACAGCTTTCGCCACTACCCCCTCAAGATAGCGTGTCTACCAATTTCACCACGTCGGCTGGTCTGCGTTGCTGGCTCACGAGGTCTGTGCGAGCCTTGCTGACAAGCATTGGAGTTTACCCTGAAACCACCCCTCTTTTGAGAGGGAGCGGGCCTTTTTCAACACCAATGGAAGATGCTTGGGCACGCCGGTGGAAGCCGGATGCCCCCAAGCTCATTTCGCCGGGATTTGCGCCGGGCCCGTGGGCGCCGGCGTGGCTGCGGCGGGCGCGGCGCCGGTCGCGGGGACGGCACCCGGAATCTGCTGCGAGGCGTCCGCGGGCTGGGCGGGGGTCACCACGCCTTCAAGCACGCTGCCGGAGCTGGGCGCCACAGTGCGCAGGTTGCCAAAATAGGCCAGACCCAAGGTGCAGCTCAGGAACACCGCAGCCAGCACCGCGGTGGAGCGCGACATGAAGTTCGCCCCACCCGAGGCACCGAACAAACTGGCCGAGCCGGCACCGCCGCCGCCAAAGGCCGCACCGGCGTCGGCACCCTTGCCGTGCTGCATGAGGATCAGGCCGATCATGGTCAGGGCTGAGAGGATCTGCACGGCCAGCAGGATGGTCAACACAACGTTCATTTTTTACTCCGGGATCACAGTTGTCGATGCGCTTGAAAAAGCGCGAAAAGGTCAATGGGCCGAGGCCACGATTTGAAGGAAGTCGGCGGCCTTGAGCGACGCGCCGCCAATGAGTCCACCGTCGATATCGGGCTGGGCCAGCAGGCTGGCGGCGTTCGCTGCGTTCATGCTCCCGCCGTACAGGATGTGCACACGCTCGGGGTGCTGGGTCGCTGCGGCCAGTTGGGCGCGCAACACAGCGTGCACCTGCTGGGCCTGATCGGGCGATGCGGTCTTGCCGGTGCCGATGGCCCAGACAGGCTCGTAAGCCACCACGATTTCGCTGGTGCAATGCGCCACGGCATGGATGACCGCTGCCAGTTGGCGCTTCACCACAACTTCGGTCTGACCCGCCTCACGCTCGGCCAGGGTTTCACCCACACAAACGATAGGGGTGATGCCGTGGGCCAGTGCCAGCCTGGCCTTCTCGGCCACCAGCAAGTCGGTCTCGCCGTGGTACTGGCGTCGCTCCGAATGGCCAACGATCGCATAGCGGCAGGCGAAGTCCTTGAGCATGGTCGCCGACACCTCGCCGGTGTAGGCGCCCTGCTCGTGGCTGGACACATCTTGAGCACCCCAGGCAATCGCGCTGCCCGTCAGCTGCGACTGCAGTTGCGCCAGGTAGGGCGCCGGCACGCACAGGGCCATGTCGGCCGCTGGCGTCTTGCCATCCAAACCGTCGAGCATGGCCTTCACCAGGGCGGCGTTGGCGGCCAGCGAGCCGTTCATTTTCCAGTTGCCTGCGATCAGTGGTTTCATGTCTGAGGTGCCGTCACGCCCAGGTCAGGACGAGCTTGCCGATGTGCTGATTGGATTCCATGAGCGTGTGCGCCGCTGCCGCCTCACCAGCGGGAAAGACCCGGTGAATCACGGGCTTGATGCGCCCTTGAGCCAGCAGCGGCCAGACGCGCTCTCGCAGCGAATGCGCAATGGCGGCTTTGAAAGCCACCGGACGCGGACGCAGGGTCGAACCGGTGATGGTGAGGCGCTTGCGCAGCACCATGCCGGCGTTGAATTCGGCCTTCACGCCACCTTGCACCGCAATGATGACGAGCCGGCCGTCTTCGGCCAGGCAGTCGACTTCACGCGCCACGTAAGCGCCGGCCACCATGTCGAGGATGACGTTGACACCCTGCCCGCCCGTGAGGTCGGCCACGGCGGCAACGAAATCCTGCGTCTTGTAGTTGATGGCGTGATCAGCACCGAGCGCCAGGCAGGCCGCACATTTGTCATCGCTGCCGGCAGTGGCGATCACCCGAGCGCCCAGGGCCTTGGCCATCTGGATCGCAGTCACACCGATGCCGCTGGTGCCGCCCTGGATCAACAGCGTTTCACCCGCTTGCAAACGCGCACGGTCGAACACATTGCTCCACACGGTGAAGAAGGTCTCGGGCAGCGAAGCGGCCGCGATGTCGTCCAGGCCTTCGGGCACCGGCAGGCACTGACCAACAGGGGCCACGCACCACTGGGCGTAGCCGCCACCGGCCACCAGTGCACACACGCGGTCGCCCACCTTCAAGCCAGCAGCGGCCATGGCCGCCGCGTCACCGGAAGCGATCACACCCGCCACTTCCAGGCCGGGAATGTCGGAGGCGCCCGGCGGCACCGGGTAGTTGCCGGTTCGCTGCAGCACGTCTGGGCGGTTCACGCCCGACGCGCTCACGCGAATCAGCACCTCACCTGCTGCCGCGACCGGCACCGGGCGCTCACCGAGGCGCAGCACCTCGGGTGCACCGAAGCTGCTGATCTCGACCGCCTGCATCACCGCCGGATTCACGACTGGGGCTGCTGCTGCGGCTCAACCGCATTGCGGTCGGCGAGCGCCTTCATCGACAGCTTGACACGGCCTTTTTCGTCGGTCTCGAGCACCTTCACGCGAACGATCTGGCCTTCGGTCAGGTAGTCGGTGACGCGCTCGACGCGCTCGTGCGCGATCTGGCTGATGTGCAGCAAGCCGTCCTTGCCAGGCAGCAGGTTGATCAGCGCGCCGAAGTCGAGGATCTTGGTGACCGGGCCTTCATAGACCTTGCCCACTTCCACTTCGGCGGTGATCTGCTCGATGCGGCGCTTGGCCTCGTCGGCCTTGGCCGAGTCGGTGGACGCGATGGTGATGGTGCCGTCTTCGTCGATGTTGATCTGCGTGCCGGTCTCTTCGGTCAGTGCGCGGATCACGGCGCCGCCCTTGCCGATCACGTCGCGGATCTTCTCGGGGTTGATCTTCATGGTGAAGAGCTTGGGCGCGAAGTTGGAGACCTCGGTCTTGGCTTCGCCCATGGCTTCCTGCATCTTGCCCAGGATGTGCATGCGCGCTTCCTTGGCCTGGGCCAGTGCGACCTGCATGATTTCCTTGGTGATGCCCTGGATCTTGATGTCCATCTGCAGCGCAGAAATGCCGTTGGTGGTGCCAGCGACCTTGAAGTCCATGTCGCCCAGATGATCTTCGTCACCCAGGATGTCTGTCAGCACGGCGAAGCGGTTGCCGTCCTTGATCAGGCCCATGGCAATACCGGCCACGTGGGCCTTCATCGGCACGCCCGCGTCCATCAGCGCCAGGCAGCCGCCGCAGACCGAAGCCATCGACGAAGAGCCGTTGGACTCGGTGATTTCGGACACGACACGCATGGTGTAGGGGAAGTCTTCCTTGCTTGGCAGCGCGGCGATCAACGCACGCTTGGCCAGGCGGCCATGGCCGATTTCGCGGCGCTTGGGCGTGCCGAAACGGCCCGCTTCGCCGGTGGCGAAGGGAGGCCTGTTGTAGTGCAGCATGAAGCGGTCTTCAAAATCGCCGGCCAGCGCGTCGATGCGCTGCGCGTCGCGGTCGGTGCCCAGCGTGGCCACGACCAGCGCCTGGGTTTCACCACGGGTGAACAGGGCCGAGCCGTGGGTGCGGGGCAGCACGCCGTTGCGGATTTCGATGGCGCGCACGGTGCGCGTGTCGCGGCCGTCGATGCGCGGCTCGCCGGCCAGGATCTGGCCACGAACGATCTTGGCTTCGATCTCGAACAGCAGGGCCTCGATGGCCACGCTATCAAAGGCCACGCCTTCGGCTTTCAGGGCAGCAAACACGTCGGCGTAGGCCGCGCGGCAAGCTTGGGTGCGCGCTTGTTTGTTGCGGATCTGGTAAGCGGCTTCGAGCTTGGCCTTGGCCAGGCCATCGATCTTGGCGATCAGCGGCTCATCCTTGGCAGGAGCCTGCCAGTCCCAGGCCGGCTTGCCGGCATCGCGCACCAGGTCGTTGATGGCGGCAATGGCGATGTTCCCCTGCTCGTGGCCGTACACCACGGCGCCGAGCATGATTTCTTCGGACAGCTGGTCGGCTTCGGATTCCACCATCAACACAGCGGACTGCGTGCCGGCGACCACGAGGTCGAGCTGGCTGTCTTTGAGTTGCGTCTGGCCGGGGTTCAGCACGTACTGACCGTTGACATAACCCACGCGGGCGGCGCCGATCGGGCCGTTGAACGGGATGCCGCTGACGGACAGGGCTGCGGAGGTGGCGATCATGGCGGCGATGTCGGCCTGCACTTCGGGGTTCAGGCTCACCACATGCACGATCACCTGGACTTCGTTGTAGAAGCCTTCGGGGAACAGGGGGCGGATCGGGCGGTCGATCAGGCGGCAGGTCAGCGTTTCCAGTTCGCTGGGACGACCTTCGCGCTTGAAGAAGCTGCCGGGGATCTTGCCGGCGGCGTACGACTTCTCGGTGTAGTCCACGGTCAGGGGGAAAAAGTCCTGGCCGGCCTTGGCTTCGGTCTTGGCGACCACGGTGGCGAGCACCACGGTGTCGTCGATGTTGACCAGCACGGCGCCGGTGGCCTGGCGCGCGATTTCGCCAGTTTCCATGGTGACCGTGTGCGGGCCCCACTGGAAGGTCTTGGTGACTTTGTTGAACATGGTCATGGTTTATCTCCTGGCATTTTTTCCGCCACCCGGCGGAAATCACAGCGTGCGGCAAGCCCGCACAAAACCCGGAAACACAACCCAGAACACGATGCCATTCCAGATGGATTGGGCGGTTCGCCAATGGCGTTCAACCCGTCTGGAATGACACAGCTTCGCTCTGTAATCGGTGCTCCGGAATCAAAAAAGCGGATCGACAAGCAAAAAACGCCCGAGCCAGCGAACCAACTCAGGCGTTTTGTGCGTCAAACCGGGCTCAATTACTTGCGCAGACCCAGCTTCGCAATCAGCGCAACGTAACGCTGGGCGTCCTTGGACTTCAGGTAGTCCAGCAGCTTGCGGCGGCGGCTCACCATGCGCAGCAGGCCACGACGACCGTGGTGGTCTTTGGCGTGCGTCTTGAAGTGGGGGGTCAGTTCGTTGATGCGTGCGGTCAGGATGGCGACCTGCTCTTCGGGGCTGCCGGTGTCGTTGGCGGCGCGGGCGTTGGCCGCGACGACCTCGGCTTTAATGGATTGGGCAATCATGGAATTTCCTTGGGGTTACATGCGTCCCGGCGCAGCAAGCCGATCGGTGGAGTTGCTCCAGAGCCGGCCGCCGCATCGGGCGTGGGTGTACCGTCCTTTCGAACGGCAACAGGGGATTATAGGGCAGAAGGCATCAGGAGTGGCCAGCCGGCTGGGCGGCGACCCAGCGGCGCAGGCGGGCAACACCCTCTTCCAGCCGGTGGGTGTCGCGGCTGGCGAAGCACCAGCGGAGCCAGCCAGCAGCTTCCGGGCTGAAGGCGCTGCCTGGCGCCAGACCGATGCCGGCCTCCCGCACCAGCCGTTTGGCCACGTCCAGGCAGTCGTCGTGGCCCTGGAGCTTGAAGAACGCGTACATGCCGCCCAGCGGCTCGGCCAGCGTCACGCCCGGCACGGCACGCAACAGCGGCACCAGCGTGTCGCGGCAGGTTTTGAGGTGGGCCACGAGGGCGGGCGTGACCTCGGAGCCGCGCTGCAGCGCGACGGTGGCGCCCCGCTGCACGAACACCGGCGC
>JAJNQE010000069.1 GCA_021154985.1 Hydrogenophaga sp. | reverse complement strand
TCGCCGTCCTGCATGGGCAGGAACTGTTTTTCGGCGGTGCGGCCCAGCGCGGTCTCGATGCAGCCGATGAACTCGAGCAGCGGCACCGGGTCGTGGTTGCCGATGTTGAAGACGCGGTGCGGCGCAGCGCCCGGTTGTGCGGGCGTGGCGGGTTTGTCCAGCACGCGCAACACGCCTTCCACGATGTCGTCGATGTAGGTGAAGTCGCGCTTCATTTGCCCGTGGTTGAACACCTGAATGGGCTGGCCGGCCAGGACTTTCCGGGTGAACGAGTAGTACGCCATGTCGGGCCGGCCCCAGGGTCCGTACACGGTGAAAAAGCGCAGGCCGGTGGTGGGCAGGCCGTAGAGGTGGCTGTAGGTGTGGGCCATCAGCTCGTTGGCCTTTTTGGTGGCGGCGTACAGACTCACCGGGTGGTCGACCGGGTCGGTTTCCTCGAACGGCATCTTGGTGTTGCCGCCGTACACGCTGGAGCTGGACGCGTACACCAGGTGGCCCAGCTTCTGGGCACGGCAGCCTTCGAGCACATGGCCGAAGCCGCTCAGGTTGCTGTCGAGGTAAGCGTTGGGGTGGGTGATCGAGTAGCGCACGCCGGCCTGCGCCGCCAGGTGCACCACGGCGTCAAAACGGTGTTGGGCAAACAGCTCCACCATGGCCTGGCGGTCGGCGATGTCGACCTGTTCGAATCCAAAGCCGGCGTGTTGCTGCAGCGGTACCAGACGGGCGCGTTTGAGCGCCACGTCGTAGTAATCGTTGAGGTTGTCGATGCCCAGCACCGTGTCGCCGCGCGCCAGCAGGCGCAGGGCGGTGTGCATGCCGATGAATCCGGCCGCGCCGGTGAGGAGGATGTGCATGCCGCGATGGTAACCAGCGCGGCACGCCGCCCCGCCGGGCGTTCAGCCCTTCTTTCAGCCCTTTTGCCAGATGACCTTTTTACCCGACGCTTCCCAGGCCTCGTAGTGGCGCGCGTACAGGTCTTCGATGCGGTTGCGCTTGACCTTGAAAGTGGGGGTGATGACGTCGTTGTCCACCGTCCAGGCGGTGGTGACCACCACGATGCACTGCAACTGCTCGTGGGGATCGAGCGTCGCGTTGATGGTTTTGAGGTGTGCGGCCAGCGAGGTTTCGAGTTCGCTGCGGGCGGTGGCATCGGCCACCTTGGCAACCGCGTCTGCGTTGAGCATCACGATGCCCAGCGGCTGGCCGAGGTTGGCGCCAGTGACCACACAGGCTTCCACCCCCTCGTGCATCACCAGTTTGTCTTCGATCGGGGCGGGCGCCACGTACTTGCCCTTGCCGGTCTTGAACAGGTCCTTCACCCGGCCGGTGATCCGCAGCAGGCCTTGTTTGTCGATCGTGCCCTTGTCGCCGGTCTTGAGCCAGCCGTCGGCGGTGAAGCTCTCGGCGCTTTTCTCGGGCTCCTTGTAGTAGCCGAGCATCATGGCCTGGTTGCGCATCTGCACTTCGCCGGTCTCGGGGTCGATACGGTGTTGCACGCCCTCGTAGGCCGGGCCCACAGTGCCTTGCTGATTCTTGCCGGGCTCGGTGATGTGGGAGAGCGCGAGGTTCTCCGTCATGCCGTAGCCTTCGTTGATGTTCAGGCCGAGCTTGCTGTACCACTGCAGCAGGGCGATCGGCATGGGTGCGGCGCCGCCGGCCGCGAACTTGCACTGATCCAGGCCGAGGGCTTTCATGACCTTCTTGCGAACGATGCCGCCCAGGATCGGGATGCCGAGCAAGCGGTTGAGTTTGGCCGGCGGCATCTTGTGGTGAATGCCTTGCTGGAACTTGACCCACAGCCGCGGCACCGAGAAAAAGATGGTGGGCCGCGCGCGCTGCAGGTCGGCCGCGAAGGTGTCGAGCGACTCGGCGAAGAACACATGCATGCCCGTGCGCAGCCAGCCGTGTTCGACCAGCATGCGCTCCACCACGTGGGCCAGCGGCAAATAAGACAGCATGCGGTCGCTGCCCGTCATGGGGATGCGCTTGAGGCCGGCGTCGAGCGCCCAGGCGAAGTTGTCAAAGGTGTGCATCACGCCCTTGGGCATGCCGGTGGTGCCGGAGGTGTAGATCAGCGTGGCAAGTTCTTCGCCGCCGCGCACGGGCTCGCCTTGCAGGGGTTGGCTGCGCTGGCAGATGGCGTCCCAACCCTCGCAGTTCTTCACCACGTCTGCCGGTGACAGTGCGTAGCTCATGCAGGGCAGGCCGGCGGGCACACCGGGCTTCATGCCTTCCCAGCCGTCGAGCTTGCCCACGAAGAGGGCCTTGGCTTCGCTGTGCGCCAGGATCTGGCGGATGGTCTCGGGCGCCAGTGTGGGGTAGAGCGGTACCGACACGTAGCCCGCCATCCAGATGGCCAGGTCGCTCATCATCCACCAGGCGCAGTTCTTGGACAGGATCGCCACCTTGGAGCCGGGTTCCCAGCCGTGCGACTGCAGGTGGGTGGCCATGCGGCGGACCTGATCGGCCACCTGGGCCCAGGTGAACTCCTGCACGGCGCCGTTGCCCAAGGGTTGCGTGAGGGCCACGCGGGTGGGCGCGGTCTTCTCCCAGTGGTACAGGCGTTGCAGTGCCAGCAGGTCCGGTGCGATCTTGGTCATGAAACGGGTCTCCGTTGTGGGTATGACGCAGGAATCTACCAAGGCTGTCGCCTTGTGTTTAGAGGGTTTCACCTGCACGCAGGGATGCGGTTCAAGCCGTGAATCGCAGCGACAGGCTGGGCAGCGGCGCGGTGAATTGCGCCGACCAGTGCTCTCCGGGCTCAATCGACCAGGCATCGGTCCATGTCCCGGTGGTGACCACGTCGCCCGCCTGAAGATCGGGGGCGCCGGGGCAGGCGCGCAGTGTCTGGGTGAAATGCAGCAAGGCGCGCAGCGGGCCATCCAGCACGTTCGAGCCCCGGCCTTGTTCCACCGTCTCACCGTTCCTGAGCAGGCTCACGCGCGCTTGCGCAAGCGATTCATCGAGAGCTGCGGCGCTGCTGGCCAGCTCGCTCACCGGCGTGCGGCGGCCCACCAGCAGGCGCGCATGCAGACCGCCGTCGGCCACGGTATCGGCGGGCACGAACTTCCAGTCGACCAGGTGCGACTGCACCACCTCGAAGCCTGGTGCGACCCAGTCGATGGCGGCAAACAGATCATCGAGCGTGGCGTGGGCTGCGGGCGTGGCCTTCAAGCCGAACACGACTTCGGGCTCCAGGCGGGGCTGGCAAGTGTGGGCGAGCGACACGCTGCCTTCGCCTTCGCACAGGGTGAGCGTGCTGTCCCACACGCTGCCCCAAATGGGCGCGAACACGTTGTAACGCGGCCAGATGGTGCGGTTGGTGAAACCGACCTTGTAGCCACGTGGCTGCTCGCCGCGTGCGATGCGCAATCGGCGAACCGCCAGCGCCTGCGCATAAGCGTCGTCGAGCGAGAGGCCTGAAGGTGCGGGCCAGAGGCGGCCGTGGTCAAGGTGGTCGAGCAAGATTTGGGGGGTCATGGCGCGATCATATTCACGCCGTCCCTTGCGCGCGCCCGAACAGGCGGTGCACCTGCGCACGTATCCACTGGTGGGCCGGGTCCTGGGCGGTGCTGGCGTGCCAGACCAGGCGCACGTCGTAGCTGGGCGCTGCGGCGCGCGGCAGTTCCCACACGCGCATGTCCTGCCGCTGGCCCACGTTGGCTGCGTACATCTGCGGCACGATGGTGAGCAGGTCGGTGTTGAGCGCCAGCTCGGGCAGCGCGCCGAAGTGGCGCGCGCGGATCACCACGCGGTCGCTGAGCTTGGCGCGCACCAGCATCTGTTCCACGCTGCCATGAAAGGTGGCGGTGGGTGCGGCCACCACCAGCGACGACTCCGCCAGTTGCCGAGCACTCAGCGTGCGCCCGGCCTTGCCGCTGGCGGGTCGCCAGCGCGGCGAGGTCATGGCCACGTAGTGCTCGCGAAACAGCAGCTCGGCACGCACGCCACGGTGGCGCGGTTGCAGGATGCCGATCGCAAAATCGATCTCGCGCGATTCCAGCGCGGAGGGCACGTCTTCGGCCGCCACCGAGATGTTGGTCAGGCGTGCCTGCGGTGCCTGCTGGCGCAGGGCTGCAGCCAGCGGCGGCAGAAACATCATCTCGCCCAGATCGGACAAGGAGAGGCGCCACCGCATGTCGCTGCGCACGGGGTCGAATTCGTCGCGCACCGTGACCGCAGCCTCCAGCATCTGCAGCTGCGCCTGCACCTCGGGCGCCAGGCGCTCACACAGGCGGGTGGGCTGCAAGCCGCCCGGCGAGCGAACGAAAAGATCGTCGCCAAAATAGTCGCGCAGCCGCGCCAGCGCATTGCTGGTGGCGGGTTGGGAGAGCGCCAGCGCCTTGCCGGCGGCGGTCACCGAGCCGGTGCGGTGGATCGCGGCGAGCACGCGCAGGAGGTTGAGATCGAGTTGCCGGAAGTTCATCTGTGGACCTCTAAGGGTTGTCCCGAATTATCCATTCGGTGAATGAACCACATCAGATCAATCCATTGGCCAGATGCTTTTCCACGCCCTAGATTCGGTCTCACAAGACAAGGAGACACGCGGTTGGAACGTTCATTTCACAGCGAGATTGAAGCGCTGAAGCTTGGCCAGGGCGAGATCTTTCAAGGCGAAGGGATCCTCGCCGTGACCAAGGCGCTGTTGCAGTCGGGCGTGACCTATGTGGGCGGCTACCAGGGCTCGCCCATCTCGCACCTGCTCGACGTGATGGTGCAGGCCAAGCCCTACATGGACGAGCTGGGCGTGCACGTGGAAGCCTGCACCAACGAAAGCTCGGCCGCTGCGATGTTGGCGGCGTCCATCATGTATCCGGTGCGCGGTGCGGTGACCTGGAAGTCGGTGGTGGGCACCAACGTGGCGTCGGACGCCTTGTCGAACCTCGCGTCGCCCGGTGTGATGGGCGGTGCGGTGATCGTGGTGGGCGAGGACTACGGCGAAGGCGCCAGCGTGATCCAGGAGCGCACCCACGCGTTTGCCATGAAGTCGGCGCTGTGGCTCATGGACCCCCGCCCGAATCTGCCGACCATCGTGCGCATGACCGAGAAGGCCTTCGAGCTCTCCGAGGCCTCGAACACGCCGGTGATGATCGAACTGCGCATTCGCGCCTGCCACGTGCAGGGCAGCTTTGTGGCCAGCGACAACATCGCGCCCGCCATCTCCAGTCGTCTGCTGCAGCAGGAAGCGGCGTCGTTCGATTACGGCCGGCTCTCGCATCCGCCGTCCACGTTCAAACACGAGAAGCACAAGTACGAGGTGCGCATGCCCGCCGCGCGCCAGTTCATCGAAGAGGCCGGTCTGAACGAATCGTTCGATGGTCGGCACGCCGACGTGGGCCTGATCGTGCAGGGCGGTCTCTACAACACCACCATCCGTGCGTTGCAGCAGGCCGGCCTGGCCAACGCCAGTGGCGACACCGACATTCCGATGCTGGTGCTCAATGTCGTGTACCCGCTGGTGCCGGGGCAGATCGCGGCGTTCTGCGCCGGCAAGCGCGCGGTGCTGGTCATTGAAGAAGGCCAGCCCGAGTTCATCGAGCAGGACATCGCCACGCTGTTGCGACGTGCCGACTTGCAGACCCGGCTGCACGGCAAGGACCTGTTGCCCATGGGTGGCGAATACACGGCCGAGATCCTGCTCAAGGGACTCACCGCGTTTGTCGGTGAACACCTGCCCACGCTGGACACCGCCGTGGCGCAGCGCTTCAGCGCCGAACTGGCCGACACGCGCACGAAAGCCTTGGCCGAACTCGGCGGTATCGTGCCCGCACGCCCGCCCAATTTCTGCACCGGCTGCCCCGAGCGCCCGGTGTTCGCGGCGCTCAAGCTGGTGGAGCGCGAGGTCGGCAAGTTGCACATCTCCACCGACATCGGCTGCCATTCGTTCGCCACCTTCGAGCCGTTCTCGTTCGGCAACTCCATCCTCGGCTACGGCATGAGCATGGCCTCGAGCGCGGCGGTGAAAAACTTCTCGGCCAAACGACCGGTTGCCATCATGGGCGACGGTGGCTTCTGGCACAACGGCCTGCTTTCGGGTGTGAGCTCGACCCTGCTCAACCAGGGCGACGGTGTGCTGGTGATCATGAAGAACGGCTACACCTCGGCCACCGGCACGCAGGAGACCATGTCCACGCCCGCCTCGGATGCGCGCCTGCTGGCCGAAGGCGCGAGCGCCACGGTGAGTGAGGTGACCATCGAGAACACGCTCAAGGGCATGGGCGTGAAGTGGATCAGGACGGTGCACAACTACCGCGTGTCCCAGGTGCGCGATCTGCTGAAAGACGCCGTGAACTCGCCGTTCACGGGGCTGAAGGTCGTGATCGCCGAGGGCGAATGCCAGCTGGAGCGCCAGCGCCGCCTCAAGCCCATCCGCGCGCGCCGCCTCAAGGAAGGCCGGCGCAGCGTGCGCACGCGCTATGGCGTGGACGAAGACACCTGCACCGGCGACCATTCGTGCATCCGGCTCTCGGGCTGTCCCACGCTCACCGTGAAAACGTCCGCCGATCCGTTGCGCCGCGAACCGGTGGCGCACGTCACCAATGGCTGCGTGGGCTGCGGCCTGTGCGGCGAGGTGGCCGACGCGGCGGTGCTGTGCCCGTCTTTCCACAAGGTCGAGATCGTCACCCACCCCAGTTGGTGGGACCGCGCCACCGACCGTTTCAACCGTTTCTTCATCGGCCTGCTGCAGCCGGCCTGAGCCATGACCCCACAGACTTCTTCTTACGGCATCCTGATCGCCGCCCTGGGTGGCGAAGGCGGCGGCGTGCTGGCCGACTGGCTGGTTCAGTGCGCGCGCCGCCATGGCCTGCCGGTGCAGGCCACCTCGGTGCCCGGTGTGGCACAGCGCACGGGGGCCACCAGCTATTACATCGAGTTGCTGCGCGAGCCAATGTCCGGCGCAGCGCAACCGGTGTTCGGCCTGACCCCGGTGCCCGGCTGTGTGGACGTGGTGGTGGCCAGCGAACTGCTGGAGGCCGCCCGCATGGTCGAGCGCGGATTTGTCACCGGTCGCACCACCTTGTTGTCGTCCACCCACCGCGTCTACACCACGCTGGAGAAGATGCACATGGCCGACGGCCGGCAGGACCCGCAGCGCCTGCTGGACGCTGCCCGGGCGATGGCGCGCCACACCGTGTTGTTCGACATGGAGGCCACCACGCTCAGTACCGGCACCGTGGTGTCGGCGGTGATGTTCGGCGCGTTGGCCGGTGCCGGTGTGCTGCCCTGGCCGCGCAGCGTGTGCGAAGACGTGATCCGCGCATCGGGCAAGGGCGTGCAGGCCAGCCTGGCCGGGTTTGCTGCCGCGTTCGACGAGGCCCACCAGCCCTCAAAACCCGAAGCTGAGGTGTCGCGCGATGCGATGCAGGTGTTGACCGAGGCCGATTTGCCGGTGTTGCTCAAGAGCGCCTGGAGCACACGCCTGCAAGCCTGGCCCACGACGGTTCAGCTGTTGGCCGCTCACGGCGCGCTGCGCTGCCGCGACTACCAGCACGACGCCTACGCCGAGACCTTCCTCACGCATGTGCAAGGTCTGGTGGACGCCTCCACCCCCGCGGCGGCCGACGCACTGGACGAGGCGGTGCGCCACCTCGCGCTGTGGATGTGTTTTGAAGACGTGATCCGCGTGGCCGACCTCAAGACGCGGCGCAGCCGCTACGCGCGGGTGGCCAGCGAGGCGCAGGCGCGTCCGGGCGACATCGTGCGCGTGACCGAACACTTCAAGCCCGGCATCGACGAGGTGGCCGCTGTGTTGCCGCGCGCGCTCGGGGAACGGCTGGTGGCGTTGGCCACCCGGCGCGGCTGGATGGGCAAGGCCCATGTGGGTCTGCACATCCGATCCACCAGCCTCTGGGGGTTTCTCATGCTGCGCGGCCTGGCCTGGCTGCGCCCGCTGCGCCCGCGTTCGCTGCGTTACGCTCAGGAGCACGAGACGCTGGCCGTGTGGCTGGGCGCCATGCGCCAGGTGTTGCCGCAGGCGCCTGCGCTCGCTCAGGTGCTCAGCGGTTTGCCGCAGGTGCTCAAGGGGTATGGCGACACGCAGGCGCGCGGCCGTTTGAATTACGCTCGCCTGTGGGCCGACCACGTGGTGCCGGCCCTCACCGGCGCACGCGATGCAGACACCGCCGCGGAGGGCTTGCGCGCAGCGCTCAAGGCCACGCTGGCCGACCCGGAAGGCAAACTCAACACGGCGCACCGACCTCCAGCCGGTGCGCAACCCATCTTCTGGGCCGCCCGGCCCACGAAGGACGCGCCGCTGACCACGGGCACCTGAAGCCCATGCAGCGTTTCGATCTCACGACATCCACCACAACAGGAGACACACCATGAAGACCCCAAGCCATACCACCCTGCGCGCCGTTGCCGCCGCCACCCTGCTGCTGGCCGCGCTGGGCGCACAAGCGCAAGACAAGCCGGTCGAGATGAAGTTCGCCCACTGGCTGCCGGCCATGCACCCGCTGGCCAAGCTGGGGTTCGAGCCGTGGGCGAAGTCAGTGGAAGCGGCCTCCAAGGGTTCCATCAAGGTGGCGCTGTTTCCCGCGCAACAACTGGGCAAGGCGGCCGACCACTACGACATGGCGCGCGACGGCATCGCCGAGATGACCTGGGTGAACCCCGGTTACCAGGCCGGCCGTTTCCCCCTGGTGGCGGCCGGTGAATTGCCGTTCCTGATCGGCAAGCCCGGCCCCGGCTCCGCCGGCCTGGACGCCTGGTACCGCAAGTACGCCGGCACCGAAATGAAGGACGTGAAGTTCTGCTTCGCACACGTGCACGTGGGCACCTTCCACGCCAAGAAACCCATCACCGAACCCGGCCAGCTCAAGGGCATGAAGATCCGCTCGGCCAACGGCACCGTGGCACAGACCATGACGCTGCTGGGTGCCACCAACGTGCAGGTGTCGGCACCGGAGGCGCGCGACGCGCTCGACAAAGGCCTGGCCGACGCCATCACCTTCCCCTGGAACTCCATCATCACCTTCGGCATCGACAAGGCCGTGAAGTACCACAGCGACTTGCGCCTCTACAGCTCGGACTTCGTGTGGGTCATGAACAAGCCCTGGTACGACAAGCTCGCCGCAGGCCAGAAGAAGGTGATCGACGACCACTGCAACAACGAGTGGGCGGGCAAGGTCGGAGCGGCCTGGGGCGACGAGGAAGACGCAGGCCTGGGCAAGCTGGAGAAGATGGCCGGTCACACCATTGTGTCGATCACGCCGGCCCAGCTTGACGCCTGGAAGAAGGCGGTGGAACCGGTCTACAACCAGTGGGTCAAGTCGGCCGACGGTGTGGGTGTGCCCGGTCAGGCTGCGCTGGACGATCTGCGCAAGGAACTCGCGGCACGCAAGGCCTCCAACTGATGAAGCGCGCGCTCTCGGCCATCGAGACGATGGCCGCGCTCTCGCTGCTGTTGATCGCGGTGCTGACCGCGGGCAACGTGCTGTTGCGCTACGCCTTCAGCGTGCAGATCCCCGACTGGTTCGACGGCTCGCGCATGCTGCAGGGCATTGCCTTGTTCTGGGGCATTGCGCTGGCCACTTACTACGGCACCCACATCTGTGTGGACCTGCTGTGGGAGAGCCTCAAGTCCGCCGGGCAGCGCCGGGTGGACCTGATCGGCACCGCCGTGACCGCTGCCTTCCTGTTGCCCATGGCGTGGATGGTGTGGGTCAAGGTGGGTGGCACCGGCAGCCAGGGCACCATGGACCTGCGGTTGCCGCTGCAGTGGTTTTACGCCGCTGGCGCCTTGGGTGCGAGCGTGGCAGCGCTGCTGGCGCTGGTGCGGCTGGTGCATTTGTGGCAGGGCCGCGCAGCCAGCGCCACCGACGCCGACGATGAACTGAACGGGGCCGCCCATGGATCGTGATCTGGTGGCCCTGTTGGGCTTCGTGGCCATGTTCGGCCTCATGGCGTTGCGCGTGCCGATCGGTGTGGCCATGGGCATCGCCGGCGTGGGCGGTTTTGCCGCGCTCACCGGCCTGCAGCCCGGGCTCAATTTGCTGGCCAACGTGCCGCTGTCGGTGCTCACCGACTACAACCTCAGCGTGATCCCGATGTTCATCCTGATGGGAGCGTTCGCCTCGCAATCGGGCATGAGCACCGAGCTGTTCGCAGCGGGCCGGGCCTGGCTGGGGCATCGGCGTGGCGGCCTGGCGCTGGCCTCCATCGCGGCCTGTGGCGGCTTCTCGGCCATCAACGGTTCGTCGGTGGCCACGGCGGCCACCATGACGCAGGTGGCCTTGCCCGAGATGCGCCGCGCCGGCTACAGCCCGGGCTTCTCGGCCGGGCTGATCGCCGCCGGTGGCACGCTGGGGATCATGATCCCGCCCTCCGTGATCATGGTGCTCTACGGGATCATGACCGAGACCGACATCACCAAGCTGTTCGCCGCCGGCATCATTCCCGGGATCATGGCGGTGGCTTTCTACTGTGCGGTGGTGGCCACCGTGGCCCGCCTGCGGCCCGAGGCCATGCCGCGCGGCGAACGCCACGGCTGGGCGGAGCGGTTCCAGTCGCTGCGCGCCCTGTGGGCGGTGGTGGTGCTGTTCCTGTTTGTGCTGGGCGGCATCTACGGCGGCCTGTTCACGGTGCAGGAAGCCGCAGGCGTGGGAGCCATGGGCACGCTGCTCATCGGCATGGCGCGCGGCCGTCTGCGCTGGCCACAGATCAAGGCTGCGCTCATCGGCGCCTTGCGCGTGTCCTCGGCCATCATGCTGATCGTGGTGGGGGCTTACCTGTTTGGCTACTTCCTCACCATCACCCAGTTCACACAGAACGCGGTGGACTTCCTCGTGCACCTGCCGGTGGGGCCATACGGCGTGCTCGCGCTGATCATGGTGGGCTACCTGATCCTGGGCGCAGTGATGGACGAACTCGCCATGATCCTGCTGACCGTGCCCATCGTGTTCCCGGCCATGATGCAGCTCGGCTTTGACCCGGTGTGGTTCGGTGTGATCGTGGTGATGGCGGTGACCTTCGGCATGATCTGCCCGCCCGTGGGCATGAACGTGTTCGTTATCAATTCGATTGCACGCGACGTGCCGCTGGGCTCCATCTACAAGGGCACCATGCCCTTCATCGGAGTGGACGTGTTGCGCCTGCTGATCCTGTGCGCCTTCCCGTCCCTCTCGCTCTGGCTGCCGGGCTTCGTGCAGTAGCCGCGGGGTGTGAGGTGACCCGCAGCCGCTATGCTGCGGGTCATGACCTCACACACCCTTGAAACCCTGGAACTCGTCACCGGCGGCAACCCGGGCGCCACGCCCGTGGCCAGCATCGTGGTGCTGCACGGCCTCGGAGCGGACGGAAACGACTTTGTTCCGATCGCACAGGAACTCGACCTGACCACCGTGGGCCCGGTGCGCTTCGTGTTCCCCACAGCGCCCATGCGCCCCGTGACCATCAACGGTGGTTACGAGATGCGGGCCTGGTACGACATCCATCCGCCCATTGGCGCGTCCCGTTTTGAGGACGAAGCCGGTCTGCGCGAGTCCTGCGCGCTCGTGCAGGGCCTGCTGGACCGCGAGGCCGCGCGTGGCGTGCCGCCTTCGCGCACTGTGCTCATGGGGTTTTCTCAAGGCTGCGCCATGACGCTCATGGCCGGGCTGCGCGCGCCCCGGCGGCTGGCTGGTCTGGTGGGTCTTTCGGGGTATCTGCCGCTGGCGGCCAGCACGGCCGCCGAGCGTTCGCCGGCCAACCGCGATGTGCCGATTTTTCTGGCGCACGGCACACACGACCCGGTGGTGGTGGTGCAGCGCGGCGCGGAGTCGCGCGACGCCTTGCAGGCATTGGGCTACAGCGTCGACTGGCACACCTACCCGATGGAGCACTCGGTGTGCGCGCCGGAGGTGGCCGATCTGAACGCCTGGCTGCTGCGCATGTTGTCGGTCTGATGCCGGGTCCGGCCGGCTTTTTCACCCGCCGCTGGCGCGCCGAGGTGCCCATGCGCGTGCTGTTCTGGCGCGACATGGTGCTGGTGGGCACGCTGGTCAACCTGCTGTTCACCGGTGGGGCGCTGGCCATGGCCGCGTCCGGCCTCAGCATCGCCCTGGCCGCTGCGGTGCACTTTGCGCCCTTGCCCTACAACCTGTTTCTGGTCGGGGCGGTCTGGCGCCTGCCCGCCAGCGCCTTGCACCGTTGGGGTGCGCTGGGCTGGCTCGCGTTGGTCACGCTGGTCTGAACAGCCCGCTTCTGCGCACCGGCCGCCGCTGAAAGCCCGAACTGGGCGGACAACCCGGGGTTGATCGCCGGTTGAAGTCCGGGCGCCATCTTGAGAATTCAAGTCTGACAAGTTGTTACCGATACAGGCTTACATCCTTGTCGGATGCCCTCTTCAACCTTGTCCTATATGGAGTTCTCATGAAACTGAACCGCGCCCTCATCCTGGCCACGCTCGCCGTCTCTGCCTCCTTTGCCCACGCTGCCGATCCCAAGGCCACCATCGCCGACCTCGACGGCCGTCTGAGCAAGATCGGAGCACCGCGCGTCGAAGGCACCGACACCGTGGCCGGCAAGGCCGTGCCCGCCCTGTTCTTTGGCGAGCGCAAGATCAACAACAACTTCGACGTGGTCGACGGCATCCGCAAGAGCCACCAGGCCACCGCCACGGTGTTCGTGAAAGAAGGCGACGAGTTCGTGCGCGTCAGCACCAACGTGCTCACGCCCGAAGGCAAACGCGGCGTGGGCACCCAGCTCGCCCGCAACGCCGCTTATGACTCCGTGAGCAAGGGCCAGCAGTTCTGCGGCCCCATCGACGTGCTCGGCACCGCGTTTGACGCCTGCTACAACCCCATCAAGGATGCGGGCGGCAAGGTGATCGGCGCCAGCTACATCGGCCACAAGAAGTGATGGCGGTGGCGCGATGAAGAAACTTCCCAATCCTTTTGGCTGGCTTCGTCGTTTGACGGTGGGTCAGCAGCTCTTCGGCGCGTTTGCGTCCATCCTGGTGTTGACGGCCGCCCTCGGTGCCACCGCTCTGGTGGGTCTGAAGAGCGTGGATGGCGAAGCCATCGCGCTGTCCCAGAAGTGGCTCAAGGGCGTGGGTGCGCTGTCCGATGCACGCGCGCTTGCAGTCGAGTACCGCGAGTTGGAGGTGAAGCACAGCCGCACCGACGACACCAGCTACCACGCCGAGTACGAAGACAAGATGAAAGAGGCCGGCAAATCCTTGCAGGCCTTGTTCGCGGGCTACCAGGATCGCGTGTCGGGCGAAGAGGAAACGGCGCTGAACGCGAAGTTGACCTCCGCCTGGACCGCCTATCTGCAGGCCAACGAAAAAGTCATCAAGCTCGGTCGCGACAAGCAGCAGGTGGACGCTGCGGACATCGCAGACGGTCTCTCCAGCATGGCGTTCGACGAAGTGATCTCGGCCCTCAACGGCCTGATCCAGTTCAACTACGACGGTGGTGAGGCCGCGGCGCAGCGCGTCACCGATGTGCACGCCCAGGCTCAGTTTGCCGTCATGGGTTTGATCGGTCTGGCGATGGTGATCGGCCTGGGTCTGGCGTTCACGATCACCCGCAACATGCTGGGTCAGCTCGGTGGTGAGCCTCGCACCGCGGTGAGCATTGCCCGCGCCGTGGCCGAAGGCGACCTGACCACGCCGATCCACCTGAAAAAGGGCGACACCGACAGCCTGCTGGCCTGGTTGCAGACCATGCAGCAAGGTTTGTCCAAGGCCGTGACCGACGTGCGCCGCAGTTCCGACTACGTGTCGCACGCCAGCAGCGAGATCGCCTCGGGCAATCAGGACCTGTCGGCCCGCACCGAGCAGCAGGCCAGTGAACTGGAAGAGACCGCAGCCACCATGGAGCAACTGGGCACGACCGTGCGCCACAACGCCGACAACGCGCGCCAGGCCAGCCAGCTGGCCCAGAGCGCGTCCAGTGTGGCGGTGCAGGGTGGTGAAGTGGTGGGCCGCGTGGTGCAGACCATGAAGGGCATCAACGAAAGCAGCCGCAAGATCAGCGACATCATCGGTGTGATCGATGGCATCGCCTTCCAGACCAACATCCTGGCGCTCAACGCCGCGGTGGAAGCCGCGCGGGCCGGCGAGCAAGGCCGTGGTTTTGCGGTGGTGGCCGGCGAGGTGCGCAACCTCGCGCAGCGCAGCGCCGAAGCCGCCAAGGAAATCAAGGGCCTGATCGGTGCCAGCGTGGACCGTGTTGAACAGGGCTCCGCCCTGGTCGACCAGGCCGGCACCACCATGCAGGAAGTGGTGGCCTCGATCCGCCGCGTGAGTGACATCGTGGGCGAGATCAGTGCGGCCAGTTCCGAGCAAAGCTCGGGTGTTGCGCAGGTCGGCCAGGCCATCACCCGCATGGACCAGGGCACGCAACAGAATGCGGCTCTGGTGGAGCAAAGCGCCGCCGCGGCCGACAGCCTCAAGCAGCAGGCGCTGCAGTTGGTGGCGTCGGTGGCGGTGTTCAAGACCGGCGCGCTTCGCGCCTGATCTTTCGCCGCGCGGTCGGCGCGAGCTGGCCCGATCAAGCAACCGCCTGAACCAGTTCCCTGGCCAGGCGGTTGTGCTTTTCCAGCAGCGGGCCCAGGTCCAGCGTGGTCAGTTGGCCCTGCCGCACCACCACCCGTCCGTTCACCACCGTGTAAGCCGCTTGCGCGCTCGCGCACAGCAGCAGGCTGGCCACCGGGTCGTGCACCGCGCCACCGGCAAAGCCCAGCGTGCGCAGATCGAACAAGGCGAGATCGGCACACATGCCGGGCACCAGGTGCCCCACATCGCTGCGCCCCAACACCTGCGCGCCGCCGCGCGTGGCGAGAAACAGCGCGTCGCGCGCCGTCATCTCGGCCGGGCCGAGGTCGCAGCCGAAGAAGGTCTTGCCGCCGCGCACCTCGGGCGGCTGCAGCGCCCGCCCCACGCGGGCCAGTAGCAGCGCCTGGCGCGCCTCGGCCACCATGTGGGCGCCGTCGTTGCTGGCGCTGCCGTCCACCCCCAGGCCCACGGGCACACCGGCATCCATCAGGCGACGCACCGGGGCAATGCCCGAGGCCAGGCGCATGTTGCTGCAGGGGCAGTGCGCCACGCCGGTGCGGCTGGCGGCGAAGAGCGAGATGCCGTCGTTGTCGAGCTTGACGCAGTGCGCGTGCCACACGTCGTCGCCGAGCCAGCCGAGGTCTTGCGCGTACTGGGCGGGCGTGCGGTTGAACTTCTCCAGGCTGTAGGCGACGTCGTGGTCGTTTTCGGCCAGGTGGGTGTGCAGGCGCACGCCCTGGCCCTTGAACGAACGGGCCAGCGCCGCACTGTCTTTCATGAGGCCGGTGCTCACCGAAAACGGCGAACACGGTGCGAGTGCGATCTGCAGCATGGCGCCGTGGTGTGCGTCGTGCCAGGTCTCGATCAGCCGCTGGCTGTCTTTCAGGATCGCGTCTTCGCGCTCCACCACCGCGTCGGGCGGCAGCCCGCCTTGTGACTGGCCCACGCTCATGCTGCCGCGCGTGGCCACAAAACGCATGCCGATGGCCTGCGCGGCTTCGATGCTGTCTTCCAGCCGCACGCCGTTGGGGTAGAGGTAGAGGTGGTCGCTGCTGGTGGTGCAGCCGCTCATGAGCAGCTCGGCCATGGCCACCTGGGTGGAGACCTGCACCATCTCGGGCGTGAGGCCACGCCAGATGGGGTAGAGGCCACGCAGCCAGCCGAACAGCTCGGCGTTCTGCACCGCCGGGATGGCGCGCGTGAGGCTCTGGTACATGTGGTGGTGTGTGTTCACCAGACCGGGCATGACGAGGTGGCCGCGCGCGTCGATGGTCTCGTCGGCCGCGTCGCGCAAGTGGTCGGGCAGCTCCGCAGATGGGCCAATCCACTCGATGAGGTGGTCGCGCACGAAGAGCGAGGCGTCGGCCAGTTCGCGCCCCATCGCCGGGTCGGCGTGGTCGAAGGTGGCGATGCGCGTGGCGCGGTGGATCAACAGGGAGGTCATGGGGTGGCGGTTGTTGATGTGGCGACAATGGAGGGCATGTTCACATTCTCAGCCAACCTCAGCACGCTCTTCACCGAGCTGCCGTTCACCGAGCGGTTCGCTGCTGCGCGCGAATGCGGCTTTGTGGCGGTGGAGTGCCAGTTCCCCTTCGACCATGCCCCCGACGAGCTCGCCGCCTTGCTGCGCGCCAACGGCTTGCGCATGGTGCTGCACAACCTGCCCGGCGGCAACCCGGCGGCCGGCGACCGGGGCATGGCCTGCCACCCCGACCGTGTGGGCGAGTTCCGCGCCGGCGTGGCGCAAGGCATCACGCACGCGCTGGCGCTGGGTGTGCCCCAGCTCAACTGCCTGGCGGGCCGACAGCCTGCGGGTGTGAGCGACGAACAAGCCCGCGCCACGCTGGTGGGCAACCTGCGCTTTGCCGCCGCAGCGCTGCGTGTGCACGGCCTGCGCCTGCTCATGGAACCCATCAACACGCTGGACGTGCCCGGCTTTTTCGTGAGCACGGCCTCGCAGGCGCTGGCGCTGATGGACGAGGTCGGCGCCGACAACCTCTACCTGCAGCACGACCTGTACCACGCCCAGCGCATGCGGG
>JAJNQE010000068.1 GCA_021154985.1 Hydrogenophaga sp. | reverse complement strand
ATCCATAAGGCCCGGGAACACAACCTCAAGAACATCGACGTCGAGATCCCCCGCAACCGCTTTACCGTGATCACCGGCGTCTCCGGCTCCGGCAAGTCCACGCTGGCCTTCGACATCCTGTTCAACGAGGGCCAGCGCCGTTATCTGGAGAGCCTGAACGCCTACGCGCGCAGCATCGTGCAGCCGGCTGGCCGCCCCGAGGTGGACGCGGTCTACGGCATTCCACCCACGGTGGCGATCGAGCAGCGCCTCTCGCGCGGCGGGCGCAAGAGCACGGTGGGCACCACCACCGAGGTCTGGCACTTCCTGCGCCTGCTCTACGTGAAGCTGGGCACACAACACTGCGTGCACGACGGCGCGGCCGTGATGCCGCAGAGTGCCGACAGCATTGCGGCCGCCATCCTCAGGCGCTACGCGGGCCAGCACATCGGCCTGCTGGCACCACTGGTGGTCAACCGCAAGGGCGTCTACACCGAGCTGGCCGACTGGGCGCGCCCGCGCGGCCACACCCACCTGCGGGTGGACGGCGAGTTTCTGCCCACCACCGGATTCCCGCGCATCGACCGCTTCAAGGAACACACCATCGAGCTGCCGGTGGCCGACTTTGTGGTGAGCGCCGACAACGAAGCGCTGCTGCGCAGCCAACTGGCCAAGGCGCTGGAGATCGGCAAAGGCGTGGTGCACGTGTTGCACCCGCTCGACGGCCTTGCGCGGGCGTTGGAAGAGGGCACGTCCACCCGTGAACTCGGCCAGCTGGAGGTGTTTTCCACCACCCGCGCCTGCCCGGTGTGCGCCACCAGCTACCCCGAGCTCGACCCGCGCCTGTTCTCGTACAACAGCAAACACGGCTGGTGCCCCGACTGCGTGGGCACCGGCCTGAAGCTCTCGCGCGACCAGCGCAGCGTGCTCGACGATTCGGTGCGCGACGACAAGGAACGCGGCCGCGAACAGAGCTTTGCCGAACCCGAGGTGGACGACCTGGTCGACGAGGTCTGCCCGACCTGCGAAGGCACGCGTCTGAACGCCCAGGCTCGCGCGGTGAAGTTCAGCGGCGTGGGCATCACGGATGTGGCGCGGCTGTCGGTGCGCGAGGTTCGTTTGTGGGTGCAAGGTCTCATGAAGGACGCTGCGATGTCCAAGCGAGAAACCGGCATCGCCCGCGACCTGTTGCCCGAGATCGAGAGCCGACTGGCCTTCCTCGAAGAGGTGGGATTGAACTACCTCACGCTGGACCGGGGCGCGCCCACGCTCAGCGGTGGCGAGGCGCAGCGCATCCGCCTGGCCGCGCAGCTCGGCAGCAACCTGCAGGGCGTGTGCTACGTGCTCGACGAGCCCACCATCGGCCTGCACGCGCGCGACAACGCGATTCTGCTCAACGCGCTGCACAAGCTCGGCGACATGGGCAACACGCTGGTGGTGGTGGAGCACGACGAAGACACCATCCGCCGCGCCGACCACATCATCGACATCGGCCCGAGCGCCGGCAAACGCGGTGGCCGCGTGGTGGCGCAGGGGAGCGTGGACGACCTCTCGGCCAACCCCGAGTCGGTGACGGGTCGGTATCTGCTGCACGCGATGAAACACCCGCTGCAGCCGAGGCGCGATGTCTTGCCCCCTCTCCCGCCTGCGGGAGAGGGCGGGGGTGAGGGTTCCCCTTGGCTGCACGTCCAAGGCGCCCAACTCCACAACCTCAACCACCTCGACGCGTCCGTCCCGCTGCAGCGCCTGGTCGTCATCACCGGCGTCTCCGGCTCCGGCAAATCCACCCTCGCGCGCGACGTGCTGCTGACCAACGTGGCCGCCGCCGTGACCCAGCGCAGCACCAAGGCCGGGCGCGACGCCATGGACAAGGGCCAGTACCCGGCGTGGTCCGGCTGCATCGGCGTGAGCGGATTCGAGACCGTGGACCGCGTGCTCGAAGTCGACCAGACCCCCATCGGCAAAACCCCGCGCTCCTGCCCGGCCACCTACATCGGTTTCTGGGACACGGTGCGCAAACTGTTTGCCGACACGCTGGAAGCCAAGGCGCGCGGCTACGGCCCGGGCCGCTTCAGCTTCAACACCGGCGAAGGCCGCTGCCCGGGCTGCGAGGGCCAGGGCATGCGCACCATCGAAATGAGCTTTCTGCCCGACGTGAAGGTGCCTTGCGAGGTCTGCCACGGCGCTCGCTTCAACCCCGAAACCCTGGCCGTCACCTGGAAGGGCAAGAGCATCGGCGACGTGCTGCAGATGGAGGTGGATGAAGCGGTGGATTTCTTCGCCAGCATGCCCAACATCGCTCACCCGCTGCAGTTGCTGAAAGACGTGGGCCTGGGTTACCTCACCCTGGGCCAGCCCAGCCCCACGCTCTCGGGCGGCGAGGCGCAGCGCATCAAGCTGGTGACCGAGCTTAGCAAGGTGCGCGACGACATCACGCGCCGGGGTCAGAAGGCACCGCACACGCTGTACGTGCTCGACGAGCCCACGGTGGGTCTGCACATGGCCGACGTGGAAAAACTCATCCGCGTGCTGCACCGCCTGGTGGACGGCGGCCACAGCGTGGTGGTGATCGAGCACGACCTGGACGTGATGGCCGAGGCCGACTGGATCATCGACCTCGGCCCCGAGGGGGGCAGCGGTGGTGGCCTCATCGTGGCGGCGGCACCGCCCGACGAGGTGGTGCGGCTGGACACGCACACCGGGCGGGTGCTGGGGCCGGTGCTGGCGCGCTGATCAGGGCCGCCCGGCGCCGGGCACGCCCACCTCGGTTGTCCACACCGATGCCTCGCGCGCCTGCTGGCGCGCGTGTTCGTTGAAGTCGGGCGCCACGCAGATGAACAGCGTTCGCCCGTTCGGGCCGCCGAGCGTGCAGGCAAACGCACCCATCGCGCCGGTGGAGATGCTGTCCAGGATCTCGCCGCCGGGCGCCATGCGCACGACGCGGTGGCCCACAGCGTCGGCAAACCACACGGCGCCCTCGGCGTCCAGCGTGGCGCCGTCGGGCGCTGCTTTCAGCTGCCCCAGCACGGTACCGATGTCGGTCATGGGTGGCGTGGTGCCGAATGTGGCCCAGTCCCGGCGCGGTCCCAGCGCGCCATCGGGCTGCAGGTCGAAGGCCGAGAGGCGGTTGCCCATGGTCTCGGCCACGATCAAGGTTCTGCCATCGGGCGTGATCATGCTGCCGTTGGGAAAGTACAGGTCGCGGGCCACGGCATGCACCGAGCCATCGGGATCGACCCGCGCGAGCTTGGAGGTTTGCGGTGCGCCGCCACCCATGAGGTCGAAGCCGAAGTTGCCCACATACCCACGGCCCTGAGCGTCAACCACCATGTCGTTGGTGTGGCCACCGGCGATGGTTGAGAGGTCGGCGTGGGTGACGAGGCGGCCATCGGTTTCCTGACGCAAGACCTTGCGGTCTCGCATCGACACCACCAGCAGGCGCCCGTCGGGCAGCCAGCCCATGCCCGACGGCTGCCCGGGCACCTCGGCGATCTTCTCCACCCGGCCTTGCAGGTCCACACGAATCACCTGGTGGGTGTAGAAGTCCGACAGCCAGAGCCGCTCGTCGTGCCAGCGGGGGCTCTCGAAGAAGGTGTAGCCCGAGACCAGTACCGAAAAGCGCGGATCGATGTCCATGTTGTCTCCTGTGTGTTGGAGCAAACACCTTAGACCAGCACCGTGTGGTCGGGCAAGTCGCGGCCATCGCGCAGGTGACGCCTGCGTTACCCTCGTGCCGTGTCGCACCAGGTCATCCACATCCACGCCGAAGCACCGGACAAACCGGCGCTTGGTGCGCCGTGCAACGGCTGCGGGGTGTGCTGCCTGGCCGAGCCTTGCCCGCTGGGCCAGTTGATCTCGCGCAAGCGCGCGGGTGCTTGCGACGCGCTGCGCTGGGATGAGGCCCAGGCGATCTACCGCTGCGGTGCGCTCACCGATGCCGAGGCGGTGTTGGGGCCGCGCTGGCGCTGGGCCGCCCCGGTGCTGACAAAGCTGGCGCGCCGCTGGATCGCCGCCGGTGTGGGCTGCGACGCCAACCTGCAGAGCGAGCGGCGCTGATCAGCGCACAAACATCAACGCAAAAACAGCACGGCCACGCCGATGACCAGAGCGGCGATCACGAACATGAACACGCGCGTGCGCACGCGCAGCAGCTCCACCGCCGCCACCAGGCGCGCGTTCTGCTCAGCCAATTCAGCCAGGGTCTGCGCCATCTGGTTGTGTGTCTGCGCTTGCTGGTCGATGAGCTGACGCGCTTCGATCAGGCGGTTGCGCAACTCACCCAGGCTGGGGGGTGTGTCGGACACCAGGTCCATGGGGGTGGCTGTGATGGGGGCACTCTCCGGCGCCTTCTGCCGGTCCATCAGTTTGCGGGCAGCGTTGAGCACCTTGGGCGCGTGCTCGATCACGTCGCCCCAGGGAATCACTTTGAGTGCAAGCAGCCAGGGGATGGCCATGTGGAGTCCTTTCGCAGAGCGTAAAAAGGGGACGTCCCTTGGGAGCAGCTCAAGCCGCCGGGGTTCCCGCAGATGGGGACGTTGCCGCCCGTCTCAACAGCCACCAGCCCAGGCCGGCCACCGACAGCAGCAGCGCCGGAAAGCCCAACGTGGGCGCCCACTGCAGCGCAGCTGCACCCAGCGCGGGCGCCAGCACACCGCCCAGCGTGTACGACAAGACGAGCACGGCGGTGCTGTTGACCAGTGTGATGCCTTCTTCGCGCGAGCCGATGTCGATCATGGCCAGTGTGTAGAGGCTGCCGCCGGCCCCGCCCCACAAGAATGCCACCGGCGCGGCCAGCCAGGGCGTGCCGGCTACGAACGGAATGACCAGCGTGGCCAGCAGCGTGATCAGCGCGCACAGCCGCATGATCTTCAGCCGCGTGTCGCGCGCGTTGCCCCAGCGTTGTGTGGGGTGGTGTGCCAGGCGGTCGGCCAGCACGCCGGCGGGCAGCATCATGAGCGCGCTGCCCAGGCCGCTGGCCGAGACCAGCAGCGCAGCGGCGGTGGCGCCCAGTCCGAGCGCCAGGCCATACAGCGGCAGGATGGACGTGAGTCCGCTCTCGAAGAAACCGCCGACAAAACCCACCGTCATGATCATCGGGTGCGCGCGCAGGGCGTGCCACACGCCCGAGAGGCCGACCTTGGCGTGGTGAGCGTCGGCGGCGGCGGGCAGGCGTGGAATGAGCAGGCTCCAGCCCAGGCCGAACACGGTGAGCGCCAGCGCCATCCACAGCGCGGCGTCGCTTTGTGCGCCCAGCCAGGCCAGCACCAGCGGGCCGAGAACGAAGGTGGTGCCGACCATGGTTTCGAAGATGCCGACGTTGCGCCCGCGCTGGTGCGCCGGGGAGAACTCGGCCACGATCGCTTCGGCCAGCACCCAGCGCAGGCCGGCGGCCATGCCTTCGATGAGGATGCAGACAAACCACAGCACCAGCGAGTCGCTGAACAGAAAACCGGTGATGGCGAGCACTGGCACGAAGGCCGCGAGCCAGAGCGAAGGCCGTCGGCCCAGGCGCTGGGTGATGGCCGAGGCGAACGGCGTCATGGCGAACACGCCGAGCCAGCCGGTGGCCACGAACACGCCCGCCAGCGCGGTGGACACGCCGTCCCCCTTGAGTCGCAACAGCAGCAGCGGCATGAGCATGAAATAGCCCACCAACTGAAAGAAGGTGGAGCCGAAGATGGCCACCAGGCCGAGCTGCGCTTGAGCCGGCACGATCGCGCCGGGTGCAGCGCCGGTGATGGCCTGGCCCACTTCAGGGGGCAGCGGGTGCTCGGTCATGTCGATCGGGCGGAGAGCACGGCACGGGCCACCTCGGCAAAGCCGGCGCCACGCTCGCCTTGCGCCACAAAGCGTGGGTGGTTCGAGAGCGCGGCCCAGAAGCGCGCCACGTTGGCCACGCCCACGCTGTTGGGAAAGTGGCCGAACATGCGCGCGTCGTTGGTGGAGTCGCCGACGTACACCCACCGGTCGAGCTCGGCGTCGAGGTCGCGGCCCAGTCGCGTGCGCACGATCCAGCGTGCGCCGGCGAGCTTGTCGTGATCGCCGATCCAGCCGTTGATGTGGATCGAGCTCACGGTAGCGTTGAGGCCCTCGCTTTTCATCAACTGCACCACGCGCGCAATGTCGGCTTCGTCCAGGTGCGCGAACTCGCTGTGGTCGATGGCGATGTCGGTTTCGCGCCCGGGGCTGTCGGTGGCCAGGCGGGTTTGTGGCAGTTCGGTCAACACGCGTTGCGCGGTGGCCTGCAGGTGCGCGAAGTGGGTGGCCCGGGTGGGGGCGTCCTGCAGGTAGTCCCGGCAGAGCTCACCTTCGGTGCCGCGCCACAGCGCCACCGCGCCGTTTTCCGCCACGATGGCGTCCACCGGCCAGGCCAGGGCAAAAGCTTCGCTCCAGCCAGCGGGCCGGCCTGTGATCGCCAGCACCGGCAGACCCGCCGCGCGCAGGCGGTGCAGGGCGTCGAGCGCGTCGGGCGTGATGGCGCCGTCCGTCGTCAAGGTGTCGTCGATGTCGGTCAGCACGCCGTGGATGCGGGCGCGCGCGTCGGCGGTCCACAGGGCGAGCGGGGAGGGCGTGGGCAGGGTGGGCATGGGGCCGGCAGTGTCGCACAGCCTTACCAAAGGTCGGGTCTCCGCCATCAGAGGCCACCCGCCTGCCCAGGGGCTGGGCTAAAATCCCGCATCCGAGGAGCGTTGCAGCGTCCCCACCGACCGAGTCGGCAGCGGGGCGTGAGGCTCGGACCATCCATGCAACGACGCTCATCCACATCACGTGTGATGAGTGCTTTTTTACTCAGCGCGAGATGTGGGTTGTCCATCCCTAACGGAGCGAACCATGAATGCACGTCTGAACAACCCTACCTTCACCGATTGCGCGATTGCCGACATTGGCCTGGCCGACTGGGGCCGCAAAGAGGTCAAGATCGCCGAGACCGAAATGCCCGGCCTGATGGCCATCCGCGAAGAATTTGCCAAGGCGCAGCCGCTCAAGGGCGCTCGCATCACCGGCAGCATCCACATGACGATCCAGACGGCCGTGCTGGTCGAGACCCTGCAGGCGCTGGGTGCCAGCGTGCGCTGGGCGTCGTGCAACATCTTCTCCACGCAAGACCACGCTGCCGCCGCACTGGTGGCCAACGGCACGCCGGTGTTTGCGCACAAGGGCGAGACGCTCGACGAGTACTGGGACTTCACCCACAAAATCTTTGAATTCGGCGCCGCCGGCACCGAAGGCGAAGGCCCCAACATGATCCTGGACGACGGCGGCGACGCCACGCTGCTCATGCACCTGGGCCAGCGCGCCGAGAAAGACATCTCTGTGCTGAACAACCCGCAGAGTGAAGAAGAGATCTGCCTGTTCAACGCCATCAAGGCCAAGCTGGCCACCGACAAGACCTGGTACACCCGCAAGGCGGCCCAGATCATCGGCGTGACCGAAGAGACGACCACCGGCGTGCTGCGCCTGAACGAGATGTCGGCCAAGGGCACGCTGCAGTTCCGCGCCATCAACGTCAACGACAGCGTGACCAAGAGCAAGTTCGACAACCTCTATGGCTGCCGCGAGTCGCTGGTGGACTCCATCAAGCGCGCCACCGACGTGATGATCGCCGGCAAGGTCGCCGTGGTCGCCGGCTATGGTGACGTGGGCAAGGGCTCGGCCCAGGCCCTGCGCGCCCTGAGCGCCCAGGTGTGGGTGACCGAGATCGACCCCATCAACGCCCTGCAGGCCGCGATGGAAGGCTTCAAGGTCGTGACCATGGAATACGCCGCCGACAAGTGCGACATCTTCGTGTCCGCCACCGGCAACAAAAATGTGATCCGCTACGAGCACATGGCCGCGATGAAAGACGAAGCCATCGTCTGCAACATCGGCCACTTCGACAACGAGATCGACGTCGCGTCGCTCGAGAAGTGCGTGTGGGACGAGATCAAGCCCCAGGTCGACCACATCACCTTCCCCGACGGCAAGAAGATCACCCTGCTGGCCAAAGGCCGCCTGGTGAACCTGGGTTGTGCCACCGGCCACCCCAGCTTCGTCATGTCGTCGAGCTTCGCCAACCAGACCATCGCTCAGATCGAACTGTTCACCAAACAAGACCAGTACGAAGCCGGCAAGGTCTACGTGTTGCCCAAGCACCTCGATGAAAAAGTCGCGCGTCTGCACCTCAAGAAAGTCGGCGCGATGCTGACCGAACTGAGCGACGAGCAGGCTGCTTACATCGGCGTTTCGAAGCAAGGCCCTTACAAGGCCGATACGTACCGCTACTGAACCGCATGCGGGCAGATCAACTGCTCGTCGAACGCGGGCTGGCGGCGTCCAAGTCGCAAGCGCAACGCCTGATCGCTTCGGGTGTGCGCTGGCGGCTGCCGCCGGGCGACTGGGCCACCGTCTCGAAGAACGGTCAGGAGCTGCGCGAGACGGTGGAGCTGCAGGCGGTGGACAACGCCGAGACGCGTTTTGTCTCGCGCGGTGGTGTCAAGCTCGACGGTGCCTTGCAACGCGTGGCGCTCGACGTGCGCGGCCTGCGTTGTCTTGACGTGGGCCAGAGCAGCGGTGGCTTCACCGACTGCCTGTTGCAACGCGGCGCGGCGCAGGTGGTGGGCGTGGACGTGGGCCAGGGCCAGTTGCATCCGCGTTTGCGCGCCGACGAGCGCGTGGTCTGCATTGAAAAATGCAACGCGCGCGAACTGCTCCCCGGGTTGCTGCAGGATGCGGGCGGTCCTCCGCCGTTCGATCTCATCGTCGGTGACCTGTCGTTCATCTCGCAAACGCTGGTGTGGCCCGCGCTGGTTCCCCTGCTCAAGGCGGGCGGCCACATGCTGATGCTGGTCAAACCGCAGTTCGAACTGCAACCGGAGCACATCGGCAAGGGCGGTCTGGTCAAGAGCGAGACGAGCTACCCGCTGGTGCGCGAGCGCATCGAGCAGGTGGTGAGCGACAGCGGCCTGGCGCTGCTGGACTATTTTGAAAGCCCGATCACCGGGGGTGACGGCAACCGCGAATTTCTGGTGTTCGCCCGCAGCCCGGCCTGAGGCCGCTGGGGGTCGAGCCCACCCATTTTGGAGAACCCCATGGGCCTGCCCGTGAGTTTTGAATTCTTCCCGCCCAAGACGTCCGAAGGCGTGGAGAAGCTGCGCGCGGTGCGTCAGCAGCTCTACCCCTTGAAGCCCGAGTTCTGCTCGGTCACGTATGGCGCGGGTGGTTCCACGCAAGAGGGCACCTTCAACACGGTGCGCGACATCCTGGCCGAGTCGGTGCCGGCGGCGTCGCATTTTTCGTGCATCGGTGCCACCAAGGCCTCGGTGCGCGAGCAGCTGGCCACCCTCAAGGCCATGGGCGTGAAGCGCCTGGTGGCGCTGCGCGGTGACTTGCCCAGCGGCTACGGCGCGGGTGGTGAGTTTCACTACGCCAGCGACTTGGTGGCGTTCATTCGCAGCGAGACCGGCGACGACTTCCACATCGAAGTGGCGGCCTACCCCGAGGTGCATCCGCAGGCAAAGTCGCCCGAGTCCGATCTACAGGCCTACGTGACCAAGGTGCGTGCGGGTGCGCACTCGGCGATCACCCAATACTTCTACAACAGCGACGCCTACTTCCGCTTCGTGGACGATGCCTACAAACTGGGTGTCGATGTGCCGGTGGTGCCCGGCATCATGCCCATCACCAGTTCCACGCAGCTCATGCGTTTCTCGGACGCCAGTGGCGCCGAGATCCCGCGCTGGATCCGCCTGCGCCTGCAGGCCTTTGGCGACGACACCGCGTCCATCAAGGCCTTTGGCCTCGATGTGGTGACCGACCTGTGCGACCAGCTGCGCAACGGGGGCGTGCCGGCGCTGCACTTCTACACCATGAACCAGAGCGCGGCCACGCTGGAAATCGCCAAGCGGCTGCAGTTGTCATGAGCTTCAAGTCCGCGTTCGCGCTCGCACTGGCCACGGCGTTGTGGCTCGGTGGTTGCGCCACCCGCGCGCCCGACAGACCCGGCATGGGATCACCCGATGCGCCTGTGTCGGGTGGGCGAGAGATCGAACGCGGCGTGGCCTCCTGGTACGGCGAGCCCTTCCACGGCCGGCGCGCCGCCAGCGGCGAGGTTTTCAACATGAACGACCTCACTGCTGCGCACAAAACGCTGCCGTTCGGCACGCGGGTGAAGGTGCGCCACACGACCACAGGCCGCGAAGTGGTGGTGCGCATCAACGACCGTGGCCCGTTCACCCCGGGCCGGGTGATCGATCTGAGCCGGGCGGCGGCGGCGTCGATCGGGTTGATCCAGTCCGGTACGGCGCCGGTGGTGTTGTTCACCCCGTGAGCATGGCCAGCGTTACCGCTCGTCGAAGCTGATCACGAGCGTCTCGCTCGTGGGCCTTGCCTGGCAGCTCAGCACAAAACCCTTGTCGGTTTCCCAGGGCTCCAGCGTGTAGTTCTTGTCCATCGCCACCGAGCCTTCCATCACCTTGGCGCGGCAGGTGCAGCACACGCCGCCCCGGCACGACCAGGGCAGGTCCAGCCCGGCATTCAGGGCCACGTCGAGCACGCGCTCGTCGCGGTTCATGCGCAGCGCGTGCGGCTTGCCGTCGAGCATCACGGTGAGCGCGACGTCGCCTTCGGTGCGCACCGCGGTATCGGCGTGGCCGAGCACCACCGCCTTGCGTGCGCCGGCTGGCAGGGCTTCCAGCGTGGGCGATGTGAAGCGTTCGGTGTGCACGCGGTCGGGCCGCACACCCGCGCCGAGCAGGGCTTGCTCGGTGGCTTCTATCATGGCCTCGGGTCCGCAGATGAACACCTCGTCCATGCTCGCCACCGGCAGCAGCGTGGCGATGAGCGCGCGCACCTTGTCGCCGTCGATGCGGCCTTCGAGCAACGGCACCTCTTGCGCCTGGCGCGAGAGGATGTGGATCAGTGTGAGCCGGTCCGCGTACTTGTCCTTCAGGTCCTGCAGCGCTTCGTTGAACATCACGCTGTCCATGCGGCGGTTGCCATAAACCAGGGTGAATTTGGCGTCGGTGGACTCTTCGAGCGTGCTCGCCATGAGCGAGAGGATGGGCGTGAT
>JAJNQE010000052.1 GCA_021154985.1 Hydrogenophaga sp. | reverse complement strand
CCTCCGCCACCAGCAGCTTCAGCCAGTCGAGCAGCTCCGACGTGGACGGCTTCTTCTTGAGCCCAGGTACTTCGCGGATGTCGAAGAAGGCGGTCAGTGCTTGCGCGAGCAGCGCCTTCTTGATGCCCGGATAGTGCACGTCGACGATGCGCTCCATCGTCTCGCGCTCGGGGAACTTGATGTAATGGAAGAAGCAGCGGCGCAGGAATGCATCCGGCAGTTCTTTCTCGTTGTTGCTGGTGATGATGATCGCGGGCCGGTGCTTCGCCTTGATGAGCTGCTGCGTCTCGTACACATAGAATTCCATGCGATCGAGTTCGCGCAGCAGGTCGTTGGGGAATTCGATGTCGGCCTTGTCGATCTCGTCGATCAGCAGCGCCACCGGCTCGTCCGCCGTGAAGGCCTGCCACAGCACACCCTTGACGATGTAGTTGTGGATGTCCTTGACCTTCTCTTCACCCAGCTGGCTGTCGCGCAGGCGGCTCACGGCGTCGTACTCGTACAGGCCTTGCTGCGCCTTGGTGGTGCTCTTGATGTGCCATTGCAGCAGCGGCAGCTTGAGCGCGGCGGACACCTCTTCGGCCAGCATGGTCTTGCCGGTGCCCGGTTCGCCCTTCACGAGCAGCGGGCGCTTGAGCGTGATGGCGGCGTTCACCGCCAGCATCAGATCTTGTGTGGCGACGTAGTTCTCGGAGCCTTGAAATTTCATGGGTGGGTCTGCTGGAAATGTTGAACGGGTGGCGGAATCCTGGGCAATCGGCCCCCGGGCTGCTGGCAGCAGCCTGACAAGGCCCGGACCGCCGGGGGTTTTGAGGGGTGGGGCGCCTCGACCGGTCTATATAATCAGCGGTTGATTTTCCCCCGCTGACTCATTCATTGTGCTTGCAAAATGACCTCACTGTTGTCCACGATCACCCGCACCCTTGTCGCCGCTGCGACGCTTTCAGCAGCCGCTTTTTCGGTTCACGCCCAGGGTGTCACCGGTGATGTGGCGGCTGGTCAGAAAAAGGCCGAGATGTGCATCGGCTGCCACGGCATCCCGGGCTACCAGAACAGCTTTCCTGAAATCCACAAGGTGCCCATGATCTCGGGCCAGTCGGGTGCGTACATCGTGTCGGCCCTCAATGCCTACAAAAAGGGCGACCGCAAGCACCCCACCATGCGCGGCATTGCCGGTTCGCTGAGCGAGCAGGACATGGCCGATCTGGCCGCGTACTACGCCTCGCACGCCGACAAGGCGGCGCCCGATACGCCCCGCACCGCCAGCACCACCGCTGCTGCGCTGATCGAAAAGGGTGCCTGCGCTTCCTGCCACGGCGCCAACTTCAGCAAGCCGATCGACCCGAGCTACCCCAAGCTGGCCGGCCAGCACGCCGACTACCTCTTCTTCGCGCTCAAGGCCTACACGGTCGAAGGCAACGCGGTGGTGGGCCGTTCCAACGGCATCATGGCCGGCATCGCCAAGCAGTATTCCACCGCCGAAATGCGCGAGATCGCCAAGTACCTGGGCTCGCTGGAAGGCGAAATGAAGGTGGTGGCGCAGCCCCGCTTCAAGTAAGCGCCGACTGCCCCGCAAAAAAGCCGCTCACCGAGCGGCTTTTTTGTTTCAGTCCTGGGTCGCCCGTCGGCGCACCTGGTCGATGTAAGCCTGACCATCAGGCGGCCTTCCGGCGCGCTGGCTTTCCCAGAGCATGGTGCCCAGGCATTCCATCACCTCGTGGTGGGCGCTGTGCAGGTCGTCGCGTCTGGCGGTGAGCAGCTCCACCGCCTGGCGGATGCCGGGGGGCTGGTCGATGCTGCACTGCTCGCTGATCGACAGGTGCATGGACAGGTGCAGGAACGGGTTGTCGCGGTCAGTGCCCGGCTGACCCATGCGCTCCAGTGCCGCGTCCACATCGCTCAGCTCGGCGTGGTACTCGGGGTGCTCGGCGATCCACTGGCTGGCCAGGGTTTCGATGGCTTCCATCGGCTGCTGCTGCAGCGTTTTGGCGTGCACCGCGCAGAAGAAGCGGCGTACATCGGCTTGGGTGGGATTGAACATGGGGCGATTGTCCCGCAGCGCGGTGGTCAGAGCCGCCAGGCGGGCAGTTGCCAGTTGCGCCACAGGGCCAGGCCGCGCAGCCCGGCCGTCACACCCACGCAGGCCAGCAGCGCCAGCCAGCCCGGTGCCTGCAGCTGCCACAGGCCCACATAAACCCAGCTGCCGGCGAACGCGCACACGGCGTAGGGCCTGTGGTCGTGGAAGGCGGTGGGGATTTCGTTGCACACCACATCGCGCAGCACGCCGCCGCACACCCCGGTGATCAGGCCCATGAGCACAGCCACCAGCGCGGGCATGTCCAGCAGCAGCGCCTGGTGCACACCGGTGGCGGCAAACAGGCCCAGGCCCAGCGCATCGGGCCACTGCATGGCGCGCTCGGTGAGGGCGAAGTGGCGCGAGCGCAGGAACAGCATGGCCAGCACGCACAGGGCGAACACGCCCCACAGCAGCTCCACATGGCGCACCCAGAAAAAAGGGCGCTGGTCCAGCAGCAGGTCGCGCAGCGTGCCGCCACCAAACGCGGCCAGGAATCCGACAACACAGACACCGACCGCATCGAGCTTCTTGCGCGCGCCCGCCATCACGCCCGAGAGCGCAAACGCCGCTGTGGCGCTGATCTCGACCAGCAGGCGAAGGCCCTCGCCCCACAGTGCCACGTTGTTCAAAGCCGGGTTCATGCGCTGCCTTTCACCGCCAGCAGAGCGGAGATCTGGCGGGCCGCGTCCAGCAGCGGGGGTAGCAAGGTGTCCTGCATCACCTTGGCGCTGGTGCGATTGGCCTGGCCGCTCAGATTGAGCGCCGCCACGGTGCGGCCGCTCGCGTCCACCAGCGGCGCGGCCAGCGAAATCAAGCCTTCCTCCAGCTCCTGGTCCACCAGGCACCAGCCTTGTTTGCGCGCCTGCTGCACGCGGGTGAGCACGGTGGCCGGGTCGGTCAGGGTGTGGCGGGTGAGTGGTTTGAGTTCCGAGGCGTCCAGACGCGCGCGGACCTCGTCGTCGCTCAGGCCCGCCAGCAGCATGCGGCCCAGCGAGGTGCAGTGGGCCGGCAGGCGCGAGCCGATGCCCAGCGAGTTTTTCATGATCTTGTGGGTCGGCACGCGCATCACGTACACGATGTCGGTGCCGTCGAGCACGGCGGCCGAGCTCGACTCTTTCACCGATTCCACCAGCGCCTCGACCACCGGTTCGGCCAGGTTCCAGATCGGCATGGACGAGAGGTAGGCAAAGCCCAGGTCGAGGATGCGTGCGGTGAGGCTGAAGGCGCGGCCATCCGTTTCCACGTAGCCCAGCGCCTGCAGCGTGAGCAGGATGCGGCGCGCACCGGCGCGCGTGAGGCCGCTGCGCGCAGCCATCTCGCTCAACGTCTGGCGCGGCGCCTGGGCGCTGAAACTGCGGATGACTTCGAGCCCGCGCGCGAACGATTGCACGTAGCTGTCGCCAGGGCGGGGTGGGGTGGTGGTGGAGGGCATGGGTCGTTTGGGCAGATGCCTGTTTATAATTCAATCTGCGAACATTTGTTCTTTATGCGAACAAAATTTCACGCTGGCGCAAGACAGCCCAACAGGAAACAACGTGATCAACAAGATATCCCCGTCGATCGCCGACGCACTCTCGGTGGTGCGGGACGGGCACACCGTGCTCATCGGCGGCTTCGGCACCTCGGGCATTCCCGCCGAACTGATCGACGGCCTGATCGAACACGGCGCGCGCGAGCTCACCGTGGTCAACAACAACGCCGGCAACGGCGACACCGGGCTGGCTGCGCTGCTGGCCGCCGGGCGGGTGCGCAAGATCATCTGCAGCTTTCCGCGCCAGGCCGACAGCCATGTGTTCGACGGCCTCTACCGCGCCGGCAAGATCGAGCTGGAGCTCGTGCCCCAGGGCAACCTGGCCGAGCGGCTGCGCGCTGCCGGCGCCGGCATCGGCGGCTTCTTCACGCCCACCGGTTACGGCACGGCGCTGGCCGAGGGCAAGGAAACGCGCGAGATCAACGGCCGGCACTACGTGTTCGAGTCGCCGCTGGCGGGCGACGTGGCGCTCATTAAGGCCGAGCGCGGCGACCGCTGGGGCAACCTCACCTACCGCAAGGCCGCGCGCAACTTTGGCCCGGTGATGGCCATGGCCGCGCGCCACACAGTAGCCACCGTGCACGAGCTTGTTGACCTCGGTGAGCTTGACCCCGAGACCGTCGTCACGCCCGGCATCTTTGTTGGAAAAATCGTCCGCATCGACCGCGTGGCCACGCAGGCCGGCGGCTTCAAAGGGGCTGTATGACCTACCAGAAACGCAGCAAGGCCGAGCTCGCGCAACGCGTGGCACGCGACATCCACGACGGCGCCTATGTGAACCTGGGCATCGGCATGCCCACGCAGGTGGCCAACCATTTGGCGCCGGGTATCGAGGTGGTGTTGCACAGCGAAAACGGCATCCTGGGCATGGGCCCGGCACCGGCCGCAGGCGCTGAAGACTACGACCTCATCAACGCCGGCAAACAGCCGGTGACGCTCCTCCCCGGTGGCTCTTACTTTCACCACGCCGACAGCTTCGGCATGATGCGCGGCGGCCACCTGGACATTTGTGTGCTCGGCGCGTTCCAGGTCTCGGCCACCGGTGATCTGGCGAACTGGAGCACCGGCGAGCCCGGCGCCATTCCCGCCGTGGGCGGTGCGATGGACCTGGCCGTGGGCGCCAAGCAGACCTGGGTGATGATGGATCTGCTCGACAAACAGGGCCGCAGCAAGGTGGTGCAAGCCTGCACCTACCCGCTCACCGGTGTCGCCTGCGTGAAACGCATTTACAGCGATCTCGCCACACTCGCCTGCACGCCGCAGGGCCTGCAGCTCATCGACAAGGTCGATGGCCTGGAGCACGCCGAACTCGAACGCCTGGTGGGCCTGCCCATCGCCGCCTGACCCCACAACACCGGAGACTTTCATGACCCAAGCCTTCATCTGCGACGCCATCCGCACCCCCATCGGCCGCTACGGTGGCGCGCTCTCCAGCGTGCGCACCGACGACCTTGGCGCCATCCCGCTGCGCGCGCTCATGCAGCGCAACCCGGGCGTGGACTGGGCCAGCATCACCGACGTGATCTTTGGTTGCGCCAACCAGGCCGGCGAAGACAACCGCAACGTGGCCCACATGGCCAGCCTGCTCGCGGGCCTGCCGATGGAGGTGCCGGGCGCCACCATCAACCGCCTGTGTGGTTCGGGCCTCGATGCTGTGGGCACCGCAGCGCGCGCCATCCGCGCGGGCGAGGCCGGTCTCATGATCGCCGGTGGCGTGGAAAGCATGAGCCGCGCGCCCTTTGTGATGCCCAAGGCGGAGACCGCGTTCGGCCGCAACAACGCGGTGTATGACACCACCATCGGCTGGCGCTTCGTCAACAAGTTGATGAAGGAGAAGTACGGCGTGGACTCCATGCCCGAGACCGCCGAGAACGTGGCGGTGGAATTCAAGATCGAGCGCGAGGCACAGGACCGCATGGCCCTCGCCAGCCAGAACAAGGCCGTGGCCGCGCAGAAGGCCGGCCACCTGGCGCGCGAGATCGTGGCGGTGACGATCCCGCAGAAGAAGGGCGACGCGATCGTGGTGGAGCACGACGAACACCCGCGCGCCACCACCATGGAGTCCCTCGCCAAGCTCAAGGGCGTGGTGCGGCCCGATGGCAGCGTGACCGCCGGCAACGCCAGCGGCGTGAACGACGGCGCCTGCGCCCTGCTGCTGGCAGACGAAGCCAGCGCCAAGAAGAACGGCCTCACGCCGCGCGCCCGCGTGGTCGGCATGGCCACGGTGGGCGTGGCCCCGCGCATCATGGGCATTGGCCCCGCGCCGGCCACGCAGAAGGTGCTGGCGCTCACCGGGCTGTCGCTGGCGCAGATGGATGTGATCGAGCTCAACGAAGCCTTTGCCGCCCAAGGCCTGGCCGTGCTGCGCATGCTCGGCCTGCCGGACGACGACGAGCGCGTGAACGCCTGGGGCGGCGCCATTGCGCTGGGCCACCCGCTGGGTGCCAGCGGCGCGCGCCTGGCCACCACCGCCGTGAACCGCCTGCACGCCACGGGTGGGCGCTACGCGCTGTGCACCATGTGCATCGGGGTGGGACAGGGCATTGCGCTGGTGATCGAACGGGTCTGAAGAGCGCCTTTTCCGGCGCGCGCAAAACTCATTTGCGCAGCGCTGGTTGATGTGTTGCGGCCAGCCCGCGACACTGCCTGAAACGCTGGGGTGTGCACCGTCGCACGCCCCCGCACTCAGGAGGCAACACATGCAACTGCACTGCATCGGCGTGGGCAAGATGGGCCTGCCCATGGCCCTGCACCTGCGCCACAGCGGCGCAACCATCAGCGTGAGCGACTTTGATGCGGCGCGCTGTGCCCTCGCCGCCGAACAGGGGCTTATTGTCGCGCCCGACACCGCGCAGGCATTGCAGCGGGCCGACGGCGTGTTCTCGTCGCTGCCGCACGATGCGGCTCTGCTCAAGGTGGCCGAACAAGTGGCCGCCCACGCCAAGCCGGGCACCTTCTGGGTCGACACCAGCACCGTCTCGCTCGGCGCTTCTGCGCAAGCCGCCCAGCTCTGCGCGGACGCGGGCATCGAGCACGTTCGCACCACGGTATCGGGAAACAACAAGATGGCAGAGGCCGCGCAACTCACCGTGCTGGCCTCGGGCCCACGCGCCACATACGACCGCGTGCTGCCGCTGCTGCAGCGCTGGGGACCGAACCAGTTTTACCTGGGCGATGCCGAGCAGGCGCGCCTGATGAAGCTGGTGATCAACCTCATGATCGCGCAGACCAGCGCCATGCTGGGCGAGGCGCTCACGCTGGGCCGCAAAGGTGGGCTCGAGTGGCACGACATGTGGCGTGTGATGGGTGCGAGTGCCGTGGCCTCACCCATCGTCAAGGCCAAGTCGGCGCAACTGTCGGAGCGCGATTTTTCCGCCACCTTCACCGTGAACCAGATGATCAAGGACCTCGACCTCATCCTCGGCGCTGCGAGCAGCCACCAGGTACCGCTGCCGCAGACCGCATTGACCCGCCAGCTGATGGACGCCGCGCGCGCGCACGGCGACGCGCAGGCCGACTACGCCGCCATCATCAAGGCCGTGGAACGCAGCGCGGGGCTCCCCACATGAAACGCTTCACCTACCAGAGCCTGCCCTCGCGCGTGGTGTTTGGCGCCGGCTCGCTGGCCGAGCTGCCGCGCGAAATCGAAGCCATGGGCGCACACCGCGCATTGGTGCTGTGCACGCCGGAGCAGCGCGGCATGGCCGAGCGCGTGGTGGCACTGCTCGGCGAGCGCGCTGCGGGCATCTTCGACCGCGCCGTGATGCACGTACCCATCGAGACCGCGCGCGAAGCCCGCGAGGTAGCGCGCCAGCTCGGTGCCGACTGCGCCGTGGCCATCGGCGGCGGCTCCACCACCGGCCTGGGCAAAGCCATCGCGCTCGACTCGGGCCTGCCCATCCTGGCCATTCCCACCACCTACGCGGGTTCGGAGATGACGCCGATCTACGGCATCACCGAGGCCGGCCTGAAGAAAACCGGCAAAGACATCCGCGTGTTGCCGCGCACCGTGATCTACGACCCCGAACTCAGCCTGGGCCTGCCCGTGGGCCTGAGCGTGACCAGCGGCATCAACGCCATTGCCCACGCCGCCGAAGGCCTGTACGCGGTGGACGCCAACCCGGTCATCAGCCTCATTGCGCAAGAAGGCATTGCCGCGCTGGGCCGCGCGCTGCCTGTGATCAAGGCGAACCCCGGTGACCTGAACGCGCGCTCCGACGCGCTCTACGGCGCCTGGCTCTGCGGCACCGTGCTCGGCGCGGTGGGCATGGCGCTGCACCACAAGCTCTGCCACACCCTGGGCGGCAGCTTCAACCTGCCCCACGCCGAAACCCACACCATCGTGCTGCCACACGCCCTGGCCTACAACGCCGCGGCCGTGCCCGAGGCCATGGCGCGCATCGCCACGGCGCTCGGTGGCAACAGCGCGGCGCAAGCGGTGTTTGATCTGGCTCGCGACAACGGCGCACCGGTGGCGCTGAAAGACATCGGCATGAAGGAGACCGACCTGGACCGGGCCTGCGAGATCGCGATGAGCAACCAATACCCCAACCCGCGGGCGCTGGAGGCGAGAGCCATCCGGCGGTTGCTGCAGGATGCGTTTGAGGGACGACGGCCCGGTTCAAATCCTGCGGAGAGGGCGTCAATCAGCAAAAGTTGACGGTCCACGATTGGGTAATCGGAGTGCTCGTTGAATCCTCCTATCGCCGCAGTGGGACGAGCGACACGACGACGACACGAAAAACCCGCAACTCTAACGCGCTGAATGGAGCGCTCACCTGTCAGATCTGACAGCTTGCGGGGCGATATTTGAGTCCTTTAGTATTCCGAAAAAAACTGGCGCACGCTTCTGAAGCGGGCCTTTGTATTTGGTGGGAAAACTCAGGGGGATTCACATGATGTCGTCAGATTCGGTTCGTGTTCGCGCTGCACTTTTGGGCGTGTTCTTGGTGCTTGCGGGGCTGCCGCAATGGGGGGCGGCTCAAGAAGCGTTGCCGGATTTCTACAAGGAACCTGGCGTTTACCCAAATCGCGACTACGTCAATCAGCACGCCACCGAAAACGTGGATCCGTTCACGGGCTCGCTGCAGATCCACTCCACTGATATTCACCTGCCCGGCAACGGCGGGTTCGACCTGAAGGTCATCCGCTCCTACAACAGCAATCGGGTCAATCCGCTGAACCCCGCTGACTTGAACACCACGTCACTGACGGGCTTGGGGTGGACGGTGCACTTTGGCCGCGTGCTGAAGAAGGGCAACTCCAACATCTGCCAAAACTCCGATGGTGGTACAGCCATTGGCGATAACCCGGTGCTCGAACTGCCAGACGGCAGCCGGCAAGTGCTCGTGTTCACCCCGCTGGGAACGCCTCTGATGCTGACAACACAGCGCTGGCGAGCCGACTGCATTCCAGGCGCAGGACTGGCGGTCTACTCGCCAGATGGCATTCGTTACGACATGACTCAGCAAGTCGGCGAGGTGGGTGGGGCGAATCCCACCACTGCCTGGTACACCACGCGAATCACGGATCGCAACAACAATTTTGCGACGGTCAGCTACGCAGCCGCTTTCAGCCCCCAGATCAGCAGCGTCGCCACCAGCGACGGGCGTTCCGTCGCATTCAACTACCTTGACTCCGGTACCTTGAGCCGCCGCATCTCCACCATCGTGACAGGTGGACGCACGTGGAGCTACGCCTACCAGAACATTCCCGGGGTCACTGGTCGCCACTTTCTCAGCAGCGTCTCGCGTCCGGACTCGCCCAGCACCGCCTGGCGGTACACCTACAACACCGGCGCCGCAACCAGTGACGCGAACTACAACCAATTGCTGAGCATGGTCTACCCCCAGGGTGGGACTGTGACCTATGGCTATGGCTACGTGCATTTTGATTCTGTGACCAACCCCAGCAGCCGTTCAGTGGTCGTGACCTCCAAAACGGCCAGTGGCGGAGGGAGCTGGTCATTTGCCTATACGCCGGGTACTTCGAGCGTGTTTGACACGACTGTGGTGACCACGCCCGCCGGGAGCATCACCTATCGGCATGTGGGGGCCAACTACGCTGCTTCAGGTTCGGTGTGGCGTGTCGGTCTTTTGATGCAGAAGACCACAGGGACGTTGCAGACGGAAACCTACACATGGGCACCGCAGTTGATTTCCAACGAAAACAATCTGCGCCAGGGCGCGTTTCCCAGCCGCATCGACACGGAGGTCTATGCCCCGATCCTCACGCAGAGGACCATCGTGCGCGATGGGGCCACTTACCAGACGAGCTTTTCGGGTCACGACGGCTATGGAAACCCTGGAACCATCACAGAGGCCGGACCCAATGGCGGCAGCCGGACCACGCAGCTCAGCTACTACATCAACACATCACGCTGGATCATCAACCAGGTCGACGATGAAACGACGGTCGGCGTGGGTTCGACCACGCGGACATGGGATGCCAACGGCAATCTGCTGTCGGCGACGAAGGATGGGGTAGCCACCAGCTACACGCGGCATGCCACCGGTGACATCTGGACAGTGACCAGACCGCGCGGTCTGGTGACCACGTACACCAACTACGTCAGAGGCATTCCCCAGAATGAAGCACAACCGGAGAGCGTCAACATTGCCCGTGTCGTGAGTGACGCGGGAAACGTCACCTCTGAATCCAACGGCGAAGGCCAGACCACCACCTTTCTCTACGACGGCCTGAACCGACTGACCCGGATCACCCCTCCAGCCGGCAATCCAACCAACATCAGCTACACCGCGACCACCAAGACCGCCGCCCGAGGAGCTCTGCAGCAAATCACCACGTTGGATGGGTTCGCCCGAACAACGGGTGTAAGCACAGGAGGCGTGCAGGTCACAGCCGCCTACGACAGCTTGGGGCGCAAGACTTACGGCTCCATCGTGGGCTATCCGGCGATCGGACACAGCTTTGCCTACGACATCCTGAATCGCGTTACGCGCATCACCCACAGCGCAGACGCCAGCTACCGCAACTTCACCTACGCCTCGTCGGGTGGCGTTCCCACGCTGGCGGTTCGCGATGAGCGCAACCACATCACCACCCATGCCTACCGAGCCTACGGCGACCCCGACTCGCCGCTGGTCATGTCCATCACGTCGCCAGTGGCTGCCGCCAGCGTGACCATGGCCCGCAACGGGCGAGGTCTGGTCACCAGTGTCTCGCAAGCGGGTGTGACCCGTCAGTTCGGGTACGACACACGCCACTACTTGACCTCCACGGTACACCCCGAGGTGGGTACGACGGTCTACGGCCGCGACGCAGCCGGCAACATGACCACCAAGCGGGTCGGGGCGTCTGGCACCACGGCGTACGACTACGACGGCCGAAATCGCCTCTGGCGCGTCACCTACCCCAACAATGCGCCCTCACAGGTCACCAACGTCTATTGGCGAACCGACAAACTCCGCTCGGTCACCAATGCCACCGCCACCCGCACGTACGGTTATGACGCGAACCAGAACCTGACCACCGAGTCGCTGGTCATTGACGGATTGACGCTTGCAGCGACCTACAACTACAACGCCAACGATCAACTTGCGTCGATCGTGTATCCGGTGCTCAACCGCACGGTCAGCTTCATCCCCAATGTGCTGGGCAGGCCAACGACGATCGTGACGCCAACGGGAACCATGCTGAACGCGGCGTTCTGGCCCAATGGGCAGATCTACGACATCGCCTATGCGGGCGGATCGCGTGTGACGTACGAACAGACCACGCGAGAGTGGCTGCGGGGCATATCAGTCAAGACGGGCGACAACGTGTCCCGAATTGCAAGTACGCTTGTGTACGACGTTGCCGGCAACCTCGTCCAGGTCTCCGACAGCGTCGATGCGACCTACAACCGGACCATGGCGTTCGACGCCATCAACCGGCTGGTCACTGCCTCAGGCGCATGGGGCAGCGGCTCCATGACCTACAGCGGTGCCGGTAACGTACTGACCCAGGTGGTTGGAGCAGAAACCCGCACCAACACCTATGACGCACAGAACCGGCTGGCTTCCGTCTCCAGGCAGTTCAGCGTGAGTGGTGGTGCATCGGCGTACACCGTTTCCTACGATGTGTACGGCAACGCCCAATCGGCCGAAGGTGAGGGCTACAACTTCGACAGCGCCAGCAACTTGGTCAGCACATGGGGAGGTGAAGAGGTGTTTGGCTATGACGGAGCCAACACCCGCGTCAAGACCAGCCGGTTCGGGGTGGTGACTTACGAATTTCGTTCGGCGCATGGCTTGTTGCTGGCTGAATGGAGAAAGCAGAGCGGGTACTACGACACGCTCAAGGAGCACATGTACCTGGCCGGCAAAGAAGTCGCCGAGCAACGTACCGATTTTCTGGGCGGCGATGTTCTGCCAGTCAGCTGGATGTTTCTTCAGCCAGACGCGAACGGTTCGCCGATTTCGTCCACCTGGGCAGGGGGTGGTCTGCTCTTCAAAGAGAACTACCAACCCTACGGCAGCCAGATCAACAACACAGCCGCTGGCTACACGCAGCGCGGCTTTGCAGGCCACACCCAGGACAAGCCTGCGCTGGTGTACATGGGCGGGCGGTACTACAGCCCGCTGACGGCGCGGTTCCTGTCCATCGACCCCAAAGAGGCCGACCCGAGCGACCTGCACAGCCTGAACCGGTACGCCTACGCGAACAACAACCCGTACCGCTATGTAGACCCCGATGGCCACACGCCGGTGGACCTGGCGTTCTTCGCGGTGGACGCGGTGCGGTTGGGTCTGGCCATTTACTCGGGTGGAGATGTTGGCGGCGCGGCCATGGACCTGGGCCTGAGTGCGATCGGGGTGATGAGCCCGGTGCCCGGGGCGGGGCAGGCGCTGAAAGCGCTGAAGGTGGCGGACAAGGTAGTGGATGGGGCCAGGGCGGCGGATACTGTTGTTGGAGCCGCAAAGAGCGTAGGGGCGGAGAGTGCTAACGCATCTGCGGCTCTTACAAGCAAACTATCTGCACTGGAAGGCGCACAGACTACAGCTGCTCGTGTTCGGACTTTGCCCGACGGAAGAGTCCGTTACTACGAAGCCGAGCGGGCGGCTCGAACCGCTGGCCCGAGCAGAGGCTCCTCGTATGTGACGGAATGGAATCCAGCGAACGGCAACGTTCGGTCATGGAATGAGGTGTACGACCAACTTGGCAACGTCAACCGAGTACACCCGAAAATGAGCAATGGTCAGACCGTCGATTCGTTGCATTACCCACCAACGGCGAGAGAACTCGGGAAGTAGTCATGAGCTTAACAAAGCACGAATTTGGGCGGATGTTGAAATCCAAGCTTGAGACTACAACTGATATTCCCTCCCTTTCCCGCTGGGCGCATAAGATCTATTTGGATAACAGTCGGCATATTGAGCCAGACCTCAAGGACATTCTTCTTGATTTGGGACGGATGGAAGACGCTCCAGAATTCGAATACTCGACGGAGGAGCTATCGGATCTTGTTGTGAAGATGATGAGTGAACCCGGTTGACTGAATTGATTCACCAATGTTGCAAAGGGCAGAGAGGCTCTTACCTCGCGGGCTGCTCGACGTCAGGCGATGCGCGATACGGGCATTCCGACGAACCAGCAGCCAGTGTCGCAGTCACGCAATGCGTCTGGACGGGAGTACTCATACGATGTGCCAGCGCCAGGTGGCGGTACCCAGCGCATGAGCGTTCAGCAGCAAACGATGGATAGGAGCCATCCCGGCCAAGCGCATTGGGAGGCGGGGCGAGTCAAGATCGATAAAGAGACTGGCGCCGAGCGCATGAACAACTACGGGCGTCCGGCACTCACGAACAACAAATCAAAGGTTGACTACTGATGTCCGCGCCATCGCTATCCACTCGACTACGGCAGAAGCTGCATTTGAAGCGGTATCTGGACGAACTCAGTGCGCTGACGGGGCGCTCTGTCCAAGCTGACGAATTGGGTGACCATGAACAGGTTGCGGCGTTGCGTATGGCCGCACAAAGGTTTTTGGAGGATGCCCCTGCTCAATTTGAGATCAAATTCTCAGACAGAACGTCCGAGAGATTCAAGAACTTTCTGCAAAGTCTGACCGACGCCAATCCAGCGTCGGTTTATCTATGGACGCCGGACACAATAGATTGCGGGGTTCTTCTGGTGCCGTCTCTTGGCGCGATCAATTTCGACTTTGATTTCACCATCAATGACGACGGAATTTTGTCCTTCACGACCAGCGATCTTAGCGATAGATTGTTGCTGGATTTCTCAAGCACGCCTGCGGGAGAGCAAGTGATGGCAGTCGAAACTCAGGGGCCGAATTGGGGGGGCGCAGTCTACTGACCGTCACCTCGCGCGGGCGGCGATGTGATTCCCTCGCCTACTCTCGACAACCCCGATCTACCCTGGTTCGCGAACCGCTTCCGCTCTTTGGAATGCGCAAGGAAATATGATGAAAAAATCTTCTGATCACCGTGCTGTGTTCGGGTGGCATTTCAATCGGAAGTTTGTGTTACTGCTGGCGCTGTGTGGGGCCTTGGCCTCTTGCGGTGGAGGGCAGACATCGACATCGTCGTCTTCTCCCGCTCCCTCATTGCAGCCATCGTTGGAGATAACGCAAAGCGTGGTGGCGGTTCAAGATGCTTCGACGGCCCAAGCCCTCCAGCCGCCGATGCCGGCCGAAACGCCGGTATTGCAACGGGTCCCGCCTGCCACCACTCAAGCCCCACCTCCTCGCATTCCACCGCGCATGCAAAAGGCCATTGATCAGCAGTCAGCTGCTGCAGGCACGCCAGAGAGCGCCTCGACGCAGAGACTCAAAGCAGTGGGTGGAATGGTTGCCAATGGTTCAGATGAGCCAGCGCCTCTGCCCAACATGGTTCGGCGAACGGTGGTCGCGGGGATCCAATCGCCGACGGGAATCGCTGTCTCCAGCGATGGGGTGTTGCTTTACACGGAACGCCACAGAGGGTTGTTTGCTCAGCGACCTGGGCTTCCCCCTGCAAATGTGTTTGTCGAAGGGGGCTCCAGCGCCCTGTCTGTTGCGGTGGATCCAGGCTTTCGCAGCAACCAATTTGTGTACCTCTTGTTGCGCGGCTTTTCCAGCAGCCAAGCGACCACCCGCGTTGTACGGTTGGCGCTGGATGCAACGGTGTCGAAGGTTGTTGATCGGCAAGACATTCTGGTTGCGATCACTCCAGTCCCTTCCAAAGAAGATCGTCCCGCGGACTCCGAGCTGGGCGACAGCCTCGCGTTTGGTCCAGACGGACACCTGTACATCGGCTTGGGAGATCTCCGCTGGGGCGCGTCACCCCAATCCCCCAAGCTGTTGGCGGGCAAGGTCCTGCGAGTCGACAGCAATGGCCAGGCCGCGCCTGGGAATCGGGCGCCTGACGGCTTTGATCCGCGAGTTTTTGCCTACGGTGTGCAGAATCCGGTGGCCCTGGCCTTTCTCCCCGATAACGAGACGCTTTTGATTGCACAGACGCGGGGACACAATCCAGATGATGTGTCCAGAGTCAAATCGGGTGCCAATGGCGGATGGGACCCTCGATGCAGCACCCCGGGCAGACAGTACTGCGAGAAGCAGTTGGCTGCATCACCCGAATGGCAGCCCATCGTCAGGCTAGCCGGGGACAGACTGTCTGCACTTGAGAGGCTGCAGCAACCCATGTGGCGCGGATGGCAGAACGCGTTCGCGATGGCATTTGACCGAGGTCAGAGGATCGACTTCGTCAGACTCGATGTTCGAGGTCAAGTCACGCAATCGGCCACGGTCATGCGAAACATGAACGCTGGTTTTCGGGCCATGGCACAAGGCCCGGATGGGCTCTACGTGGCAACCAGCAGGAAGGTGGGCGGCGACGAGATCTGGCGCCTGTCCAGTCAATGACAGAGAGCATCAGATCAGCCAGATGCCTTGTTGTGTTCATCAGTGGCCTGTTGGCCTGCACCGCGTGTCAATCAACTGGTATCAATACACCGTGAACCGCCCCGTCCACTTGCGCTCGTAGCCCATCTTCGCAAAGTGCTCGGCCATGAAGTCGATGAAGGTGCGCACCTTGGCGCTGAGGTGTTTGCGGCTGGGGTAGGCCAGGTTCACGGTGATGCGGGGCAGGTCCCAGTCGTCGAGCACGGGCACCAGGCGGCCGGCCACGATGTCGTCGTAGACGATGTAGCTGGGCTGCACCAGGATGCCCAGGCCGCCGAGCGCGGCTGCGCGCAGGATCTGGCCGTCGTTGGATTCGAGCAGGGCCTTCACCGCCACGGTCTGGCTCTCGTCGCCGCGCGTGAAGCGCAGTTCGTAGGGGTTGTTGGCGTGCACGTAGATCAGCAGGTGGTGCTGCTGCAGCTCGTCCAGCGACTTGGGGAAACCGTGTTTGGCGAGGTAGCGCGGTGAGGCGGTAAGCACGCGGCGGGTTTCGGCCAGGCGGCGGATGGTGATGTTGCTGTCGGGCTCCACCTCGCGGTTGCGGATCGCCACGTCGATGTTGTTGTCGATGATGTCAAGGTAGCGGTTGGCGGCTTCCACGTGCACGGTCACGTTGGGGTAGCGCTCGGTGTATTCGCGCAGCAGCGGCGCGATGTGGTGCAGCGAGAACGAGAGCGATGCGCTGATGCGCAGCGTGCCGGTGGGGTTGAGCGCTGCGGCGTTCACGGTGGACTCGGCGTCGCGCAGGTCGGCCAGGATGCTGCGGGCGCGCTGAAAAAATTCCTGCCCCGTGTCGGTGAGGTAGAGGCGGCGCGTGTTGCGCTCCACCAGGCGCACGCCCAGGCGCTCTTCAAGCGCCGCGAGCTGGCGGCTGGCACTGGCGTTGGACATGTTCATCAGCTCCGCCGCACGGCTGAGGCTGCCGCTCTCGGCCACGTGCACAAACAATTCCATCTCGGTCCAGCGATCCATGTTCACCCCGTATTTGCAGCGCGCGGAAAAGTCATTTGCAGCGCCGCACTGGCCGACATTGTGCGCAGCTTCTACAGTGCGAGCTACAGAGAAAACCCCGCCGGAAGAACCAGAGGAGACAGGCCGTGCGCAACCTCGACCAGTACAACATCACGCAGGCGGTGATCGCGCGCTTTGCCCAGACGCCCGATCCGCGCCTGAAAGAGATCATGACCAGCCTGGTGCAGCACCTGCACGCCTTTGCGCGCGAGGTGAAGCTGACCGAGGCGGAATGGATGCAGGGCATCGAATTCCTCACCGCCACCGGCCAGATGTGCGACGACAAACGGCAGGAGTTCATCCTGCTCTCGGACACGCTGGGCCTGTCGATGTTGACCGTGGCCATGAACAACGACAAACCGCCTGGCTGCACCGAGGCCACGGTGTTCGGCCCGTTCCATGTGGAAGGCGCGCCGCACATCGAGCTGGGTGGCGACGTGGCGCAGGGCGCCAAAGGCCTGCCTTGCACGGTGCGCGGCACGGTGCGCGGGCTGGACGGCGCCCCGGTGCCACACGCGCACCTGGAGGTGTGGCAGGCTGATGCCGAGGGCCTGTACGACGTGCAGCGCGCCGACTGCGACGGTGCGCAGGCACGTGGCGTGCTGCAGGCCGACGCGCAGGGCCGCTACCACTTCACCTCCATCCTGGCCGAGGCCTACCCCATCCCCGACGACGGCCCCGTGGGCGACATGCTCAAGGCCACCAAACGCCACCCGTGGCGCCCGGCCCATTTGCACTTCCTGATCAAGGCGCCGGGCTACCAGACGCTGATCACCCACGTGTTCCGCAACGGCGACCAGTACCTGGACTCCGACGCGGTGTTCGGCGTGCGCGAGTCGCTCATTGCCGACTGGCTGCCCCAGGCCGATGGCAGCCACCTCGTTGAATTCGATTTCGTCCTCAACCCCGCCCGCTGATGTTTGCCACCGCTTCACAACAAGGAGACAAGACCATGATGAAACGCGCCTTCCTCACCACCACGCTGGTGGCCGCCCTCACCGCTGCCGGCCTGGGCAGTGCCCACGCGCAGCAGACCTTCAAGCTCACCATCGCGTCGAGCCACCCGACCACGCTGCCGTGGGTGGGATTGATGAGCTCGCTGTTCGTGCCCGAGGTCAACAAGCGCGTGGCCGCGCTCAACAAGGGCTACAAGATCGACTGGCGCGAGGCCTACGGTGGTCAGCTCTACAAGATGAACGCCACGCTCACCAGCGTGGAGCAGGGTATCACCGACATCGGCTGGGTATTCCACAACCTGGAGGCCGCCAAGATGCCGCTGTCGCAGTTCGGCACCGTGACGCCGTTCACCACCGACGACGTGCGCATCATCCTGGACGTGGCCAACGAGATGAACGAGAAGGTGCCCGCCCTGCAGAAGGAATGGGACAAGAACAACATGGTGTTCCTGGGTGCCACCGGCGTGGACACCTACCACCTGTTCACCAAAAACCCGATCGCCACCTACGCCGATCTCAAGGGCCGCAAGATCAGCGCGCCGGGCAGCATCGGCCTGTGGCTCAAGGGCTCGGGCGCGGTGCCGGTGGACGGCTCCCTCACCAGCTACTACACCGACATCCAGACCGGCGTGAGCGAGGGCACGATCTCGATCGCCACCGGCATCCTGCCCAACAAGATCTACGAGGTGGCGCCCTACATCACCACGGTGAACATCGGCGCGCTCTACATCGGCGGCATGGCCATGAACAAGGACAGCTTCGCCGGCCTGCCGCCCGAGGTGCAGCAGATCGTGAAAGACGTGGGCAAGGAGTATTCGAAGGCCTTGGGCGCCACGCTGATGCAGCGCTACGAGACCGCGCTCAAGACCATGGAGACCAACGGCGCGAAGCAGACGCCGTCGGTGCGCATCACCAACATGAGTTCGGGCGAGCGCGACAAGTGGGTCAAGACCATGCCCAACCTGGCCGCCGAATGGGCCAAGACCAACGCGTCCAAGGGACCGGCCAAAGAGATCGTGAAGACCTACATGGATGCGCTGCGCAAGCGCGGTGTCAAACCCGCCCGCGACTGGGACAAAGAGCTCTGACATGAGCTACGAAGCCAACACCGACCTGGAAGGCGGGCCGCCGCCATCGGGCGCGCCCACCAGCGCATTCGGGCGCCTGATCGACGGGCTGAACGCTTTCGGCTCGGTGGTCATCGGGCTGGTGATGGTGCTGATGGTGATCGATGTGTTGATGCGCAACCTGCTCAACCACCCCATCGACGGGGTGGCAGAGCTGGTGGCCACGTCCATCGTGGTGATCGTGTTCCTGCAGTTGCCGGCCACGCTGCGCCACGGCCGCATGAGCCGGGCCGACCTGTTCATCGATCCCTACATTCTCAAACGCCCGCGCGCCGGCAAGCGGCTGCGGGCGGTGTTCTCTGTGGTGGGCATCTTTGCCTGCGCCGTCATTGCCTACGCCACCTGGCCGCTGCTCAGCCGCGCCTGGGGCAACGATGAGTTCCTGGGCATTGAAGGCATCTTCACCTTCCCCACCTGGCCTATGCGGCTGGTGGTGTTGGGCGGTGCGGCCCTGGCCGCCATCCAATACGCCTTGCTGGCGGTACAAGACTGGCGCGAAGCCGGAGCGCACGCATGACCGAACTGCACATCGGCATCGCCGCCATCGTCTGCATGCTGGCCGGCATTTATTTCGGCATGCACATCGGCATCGCGTTGATCGCCACCTCGTTCGTGAGCGTGTGGCTCATCAAGAGCCCGGAGGTGGCGGCGCGTTTTGTGGCCGCCTCGGCCAACGACGCGATCCGCGACTATCTGTTCGGCGTCATTCCGCTCTTCGTGCTCATGGGTATGCTGGTGAGTGTGTCGGGGGTGGGGCGCGACACGTTTGACGTGTTCCAGTGGCTGATGCGGCGCATCCGCGGTGGCCTGGGCCTGGCCACGGTGGCGGCCAATGCGGTGTTCGCCGCCATCACCGGCATTTCCATTGCGTCGGCCTCGGTGTTCACCAAAGTGGCGGTGCCCGAGATGATCCGCCACGGCTACACACCGCGTTTCTCGGTGGGCGTGGTGGCGGGTTCCTCGGTGCTGGGCATGCTCATCCCGCCCAGCCTGCTCATGATCATCTACGGCGTGCTGGCCGAAGAATCGATCGGCCGCATGTTCATCGCCGGCATCATTCCTGGCGCTTTGCTCGCGCTGGGCTTTTGCGTGTTGATCGTGGGCATGGCCTGGCTGGTGCCGCACAAGGTGGGCACGCCCGAGGCGTTGGCGGGCTCGGGTGCGGGCATTGAGGAAACGCCGCTGTCGGCGGCGAAGAAATTCGTGCCCATCCTGTTGCTCATCACGCTGGTGCTGGGTGGTTTGTACGCGGGCTTCTTCACACCCACCGAAGCGGGCGCCGTGGGTGCTGCGGGCGCGCTCACGATTGCGCTGGTGCGCGGCCGCCTCACCTGGCGCAAGCTGTGGCAGGTGCTGGTGGAAACCGGGTTTGTGTCGGTGTCGGTGCTCTTCCTCATCATCGCGGCCATGCTCTACAGCCGCATGCTGGCGCTCACCGGCATGCCCTCGGCCGTGACCGAAGGCATCACCCACATGGGCCTGGGCCCGTGGGGCTTTCTGTTCATGTACGTGCTGATCGTGATCGCGCTGGGCTGCATCATCGATTCGGTGTCCATCATGCTGATCATGTTGCCCATCGTGCTGCCGATCGCGCGCGCCTTCGGCATGGACGTGGTGTGGTTCGGTGTGATCACCGTGGTCGCGGTGGAGATCGGCCTGCTCACGCCGCCCTTCGGTGTGTCGGTCTACACCGTGAAATCGGCGCTGAACGACCCACGCATCTCCGTGCGCGACATCTTTGCCGGCACCTTCCCCTTCGTGCTCATGATGCTCGTCATGCTGTTCATCCTGGCCGCATTCCCCAGTCTGTCGACCTGGCTGGCTTACCTCTGAGACTTTCCCGATGCTGTTCACCTTCATCCTCATCGACAAGCCCGACTCAAGCGCGCTGCGCACGGCCATGCGCCCGACCCACAAGGCGTATCTGGCGGCTGTGGCCGAGCGCATCGCGTTCGCCGGCCCGTTCGTGCACGACGACGGCAGCACCATGCTGGGCAGCCTGCTGGTGATCGACTTCCCCTCGCGCGACGCAGCCCATGCGTGGTTGGCCGAGGAGCCGTTCACCAAGGCGGGGCTGTACGGCAGCGTGTCGGTGCACGCGTTCGTGAACCTCTGGCCCCAGAAGGCCGGCTTCCCACCTGTTGCCTGACACCATGGTCAAACACATCGTGATGTGGAACATCCGTGGGCCGTCTGACGGCGAGCGGGTGTTGTCGATCGCGCGCGTCAAGACGGCGTTCGAAGCCCTGCGCGGCAAGATCCCCGGCTTGCTGCACCTGGAGATCGGGGTGGACCGCAGCGGTGTCGACTACGCCTGCGACGTGGTGCTGTACTCGGAGTTCGAAGATCAGGCCGCGCTGGACGCGTACGCGTCGCACCCCGAGCACCTGCGCGTTCGCCAGGAGCTGGAGGGCCTGCGCGTGGCGCGTCACCAGGTGGACTACGCGGCCTGAGTCGCCGGCCGATAATCCGTGCAACTCAACGAGCCCGCTCCGTGCAGCGGGCTCTTCTTTTGTCTGCTGCCCGTGGCCCTGACCCTCATCACCGACCCGTTCTTCTACGCCGTGGCCATTCCCGCCGTGCTCTTGCTGGGCGTGAGCAAGAGTGGCTTTGGCGCCGGCTTTGGTTCGCTGGCCGTACCCATGATGGCGCTGGCGGTCACGGTGCCGCAGGCCGCAGCCATCCTGATGCCGGTGCTGCTGCTCATGGACCTGCTGGGCATGGCGGCGTTTCGCAAGAACGTGGACCGGCGGCTGTTGATGTTTCTCTTGCCCTTTGGCCTGGCGGGCATTGTGGTCGGGGCGCTGCTCTTCAAGCTGCTGGACGCGCGCTGGGTGGCCGGCATCGTGGGCGTGTTCACGCTGCTGTTTCTGGCGCAGCGCCTGGTGTTCCCGCCCAAGCCCGACAGCGCACCGCCGCCGAAATGGGTGGGCGCCTTGCTCAGCGTCACCTCGGGTTTCACCAGCTTCATCGCGCACGCGGGTGGGCCACCGTTGAACGCTTACGTGATCCCGCTGCGCCTCTCACCGCTGCTGTTCACCGGTACGCTGGCCTTCTTCTTTTTCTTCATCAACCTCGCCAAGTGGATCCCCTACGCCTGGCTGGGGCTGCTCGACGCGCGCAACATGACGACCTCGCTGGCGCTGCTGCCGTTCGCCCCCATCGGTGTGTGGGTGGGGGTGCGCATTGCGCACCGCATCCAACCGCAGCTCTTCTACCGGCTGGTTTACACCGGCATGTTCCTCACGGGCTGCAAACTGGTCTGGGACGCGCTCGCATAACATAGGCGCTCGCTGTTCCAGCCTCGCCCGCGCGCCCGCCGCGCGGCCTGTTATGTAGCCAAGGAGCTCCAGATGCCGATCGTGGTGGTGGCCAATCCCAAAGGAGGCGTGGGCAAATCCACGCTGTCGACCAACGTCGCCGGCTACTTTGCCAGCCAGGGCCATGCGGTGATGCTGGGCGATGTCGACCGCCAGCAGTCGTCGGCCCTGTGGCTCAAGCTGCGCCCGCCGGCTGCGCGGCCGATCCAGAGCTGGGCCGTGTCGCACGACCTGATTGCCCGGCCGCCCAGGGACACCACCCACGTCGTGCTCGACACGCCCGCCGGCTTGCACGGTTGGCGCTTCAAGGACGTGCTCAAGATCGCCGACAAGGTGCTGGTGCCGTTGCAGCCCAGCATTTTCGACATCTACGCCACCCGCGCCTTTCTCGACGAGCTGGCCGAAACCCGCCGCGCCGACAAGCTGGAGGTCGGCATCGTCGGCATGCGGGTGGACCCGCGCACCATCTCGGCCGACAAACTCAACGAATTCGTGGCCAGCCTGGGCCTCCCGGTGCTCGGCACGTTGCGGGACACGCAGAACTACATCCACCTCGCGGCGCGTGGCCTCACGCTGTTCGACGTGGCGCCCGGACGGGTGGAAAAGGATCTGCAGCAGTGGCAGCCGATCTGCCGGTGGCTGGACGCCTGAGGCGCTGGCGCTGTCACGGTGCCGACAAGCGTTGGCGCGCGCCAGCCGTACAGTGGGTCGCATGAAAACATTTGAAACCCTGGCCGATGTGGCCGCCTGCGTGGGCCAGGAAGTGGCCGTGAGCGACTGGGTCACCATCACCCAGGAACAGGTCAACCGTTTTGCCGAGGCCACCGGTGACCACCAATGGATCCATGTGGATGTGGAGCGTGCCAAGGCCGGTCCGTTCGGCGCGCCGATCGCGCACGGTTTCCTCACCTTGTCCCTGTTGCCGGTGTTTTTTGAATCGGCGCTGGACATCAAGGGCTCCAGCATGGGTGTGAACTACGGCCTGAACCGTGTGCGATTCACCTCGCCCGTGCCCGTGGGCAGTCGCGTGCGCGCGCGCCTGACGCTGCAGGCCTGCGAAGCCATCGAACACGGTGGTCAGCAGATGACCTGGAGCGTGGTGGTGGAGCGCGAGGGCGCGGACAAACCGGTGTGCTTCGCCGAATCGCTGGTCCGGCGCTACCCCTGAACCATCTGGGTTATTTGATCCGAACGAGCTGTTTGGGCTCGAGCCAGCCTTCAAAGATCTGGATCAGTGCGTTGATGCGCTCGGCCGCCACCGACTGGTTGTGCTGCTGAGAAATCAGCTGAAACGCATCGTTGCGCAGCATCCACAGTTCCTGCGGTGTGCGGGCCAGCTCGATTTTCTTGCGCAGACGCAGGGCTTGCTGGTCCAGGCAATCTTCGATCGCCTGCAGCAAGTGGTTGCGGATACCCGCGAGGTCTTTGAGCGAGGCCTTGTGCCCGCTGCGTTTGCGGGGCGCGGCGCCCACACCCAGCCAACGAGCAATCGACGTGATCAATCGGGGCTCCAGGCGAACGGCGTTGCCAGGGGGCTGATCTGGGCCATCGCGACGGGATTCAGGATGCTGGGATGCATGAGAAATTATCGGGCTTGTGTCGAACAAGTTGACACACCTTGTGGGGCTGGCGCGTGATCTGTTTCACGGAACCGCCCCGGCAAAGCCCTGCTGGCGCCAGGCTTCGAACACCGTCACCGCCACCGAGTTGGAGAGGTTCAGGCTGCGCTGGCCCGCGAGCATGGGCAGTCGCAGGCGCTGGGCCGTTGGAATGGACTCGCGCAGTGCTTCGGGCAGGCCGCTGGTCTCTGCGCCGAAGACCAGCCAGTCGCCGGGCTGAAACGCGGTGGTGAAAGCGTTGTGGCTGCCGCGCGTGGTGAAGGCAAACAGGCGGTCGGAATCGGGTTGTTCGGTTTGCAGGAACGCGGCCCAGTCGGCGTGGCGGCGCAGCGGGGCGTACTCGTGGTAGTCGAGCCCGGCGCGCCTCAGTTGTTTGTCGTCCATGGAAAAGCCCAGCGGCTCGATCAGGTGCAGTGCGCAGCCCGTGTTGGCGCTCAGGCGGATCACGTTGCCCGTGTTGGGCGGGATTTCGGGGCTGACGAGAACGATGTTGAACATGGGCGCCGAGCTTAGCGGCTCGGCGCCGTGCGTGCGAACACCAGTGCGCTGACCCGAGCGGCACCCGCTTGCAGGAGCGATTGCGCAGCGGTGTGCAGCGTGGCGCCGGTGGTGGTGACATCGTCCACCAGCAGCACGTGTCGGCCCACGAGCTGTGAGACGTGCTGCGGATGGGCGGCAAACACGCCACGCAGGTTGCGCAGTCGCGCTTCACGGCCCAGGCTGTGCTGGTCGGGTGTTTCACCCAGGCGCACCAGCCCGGTGGCGAGAGCGCGTCCATGCAGGCCAGTGGCTTGCCGCCGCATGGCCTTGATCAGCTCCCAGGCCTGGTTGTAGCCTCGCTCGCCCAGCCGCTGCGCCGTCAGCGGCACGGGCACCACCAGCTCGCAGCTTTGCAGCAAAGGCAGAGCGCGGGGCACCTGCAGCATCAGCCGTGCGAATGGGCCGGACCAGCCGGGTTCCGAGCGGAATTTGAAGCGGGCAATCAGGCCGTCCCACGGGTACGCGTAGTCCACGGCTGCGAGGCATTGCGCCAGCGGCGGCGCCTCGGGCGAGGTCTGGCAGGCGCCGCAGCGATCCAGGTCGCTCGGCAGCACGGCGGCACAGGCCCGGCAGCGCAACCGGGGCGCCGCAAAGCGCTGGACGCAGGCCTCGCACACCGGGTGCGCGGGCCACGCCGCGCAGACCTGGCAGGTGGCGGGCAGGGACTCCAGCAAGGCGTGCAGGACATCGGGCATCGGACCAATATACTGGCGCGCTCCCGCCGATACCCCACGGGCTCCTGGCCCCCACCGCTGCTTGAAAACGCCCGCCGCTCCCGAGAATCCCGTGCCCGGAATGGACCCCGTGGCCGCGCAGCGCTGGCTGCAGCGTGCGTGTGCCGCGAGCCCCTGGTTGCACGAAGAAGTGGGCTCTCGCATGGCCGACCGCCTGCCGTGGTTTCGCGAGCAGCCCAGCAGCTGGCTGCACTGGGAGCCGGTGTCGGGCGGTCTGGACGTGCACCGAAAACTGCGCGGCATGCTGCCCGAGGCCGCCTGCCATGTGATGGCGCGGCGCCTGCCCGAGGCGCTGGCCGCCACGCGCGAGAACACTGCGCGCTCCTGGAACCCGCTGCAGTGGGGCCGCGCAGCCGGTCCGGCGGCCGCCACGGCCGACACCCGCGTGCGCATGCTCTGGGCCAACATGGCGCTGCACATGGAGCCGCAGCCGCAAACCCTGCTGGCGCGCTGGCACCAGCAGATCGAGACCGATGGCTTCCTCATGTTTTCCTGCCTTGGGCCGGACAGCCTGAAAGAGTTGCGCGCGGTTTACTCGGCTCATCGCTGGCCGCTGCCGGCCCATCCTTTCACCGACATGCACGACTGGGGCGACATGCTGGTGCACGCCGGTTTCGCCGAGCCGGTGATGGACATGGAGCGCATCACCTTGTCGTACAGCAGTGCTGCGGCGCTGTTGGCCGAACTGCGCGGCCTGGGCCGAAACCTGAGCGACGACCGCTTCGGCGCCTGCCGCTCGCGCCACTGGCATCGGGGGTTGTGCGCAGCCATCGAGTCGGGGCTGCCGCGCTCGCCAGACGGTCGGCTGGCGCTGACTTTCGAGATCATCTACGGCCATGCTTTCAAGCCGGCGCCCCGCTTGCCGCTGGCTGCCAGCACGTCGCTCGCGGTGGACGACATGCGCGCCATGTTGCGCGCCGGCCGCCGCTGAGCGGTCTGCGCCGCGCGGGCAAGCCACCTTGTCCCACTCGGGAGTGGCGCCTTTGTCAGGGGCGTGGCGGTTTCACGCCGCTACAATCTGCGCTGGCCAAATTTTCAAGGGCATTTTCCCTTTGCCAACGCATCGCCTCCCGGGGCGGTCGCGACCAGTACCGGTGGTGGGTGGTGAACGAGGCAAACAGCGCTTTTCGGTTTGCGACGATGTCCGAGCAGGGCATGGAGTGGTCGCTGAAGCGCAACTGTTCGGTCACCCCGGCTCAATTGGGCTACCTCTATGTGTCCATGTGCATCCTTTCGATGGGTGTGGCGGGGTTTTTCTGGTCGCAAGGTGCCACTTTGGTGTTGCCGTTTGCGGTGATGGAGTTGATGGCGGTGGGCGCGGCATTCCTGGTGTATGCGCGGCACGCCACCGACAACGAGCGCATCAGGCTGCTGGAAGGCCGGTTGGTGGTGGAGTGGGAAACGGCAGGGCGGTCGTCGCGTTGCGAGTTCGCTCGCGAGTGGGTTCGTGTGGAACCTCGGCCCGATGCCGGTCAGTTGATCGAGGTTCGAGGGGGTGGTCGGTCGGTGCGGGTGGGGCGGTTTCTGCGCTCCGACCAGCGACCGTTGCTGGCCCGGGAGATTCGCCTGGCCCTGCGTGGGGCCTGACGGGTGTCTGGAGGCGGTCAGGTGGGCTGGCTGAGTGCTTGGATGGCTGGGTGGAGCCCCGAAAATTTGTTCTAATCTGCATTGATATAAATCAATACTTATATTTGAGGCGCAAAAAGTGAGTACGACGAAGAAAACGGTGCATTCCCTGCGGAATCCTTGGGCCAGGCTCGGCGCTGCCGCCACCACGCTGACGCTCGGTCTTGGCGCTTGGACCTCGGTTGCCGCACAAAAGGTCAACGACCTGCCCGGTGGCCCAGCCGTCAACCAGCTCAACTTCGCGCCTCCCGTCACCCGCATTGCCGAAGAGCAGCACTGGCTGCACTGGTTCATGATGGCCTTGTGCGCCGTCATCTTCCTGATCGTCTTCGGCGTGATGTTCTATTCCATCCTGAAGCACCGCAAGTCGGTGGGTCACAAGTCGCAGGTGCTGGCCGAGCCGATCTGGGTCGAACTGGGCTGGACCATCGTTCCCTTGCTGATCGTCATCGGCATGGCGCTGCCCGCCACCAAGGTGCTCGTGGCTCAAAAAGACACCACCAACAGCGACCTGACCATCAAGGCCACGGGCATGCAGTGGAAGTGGGGCTACGACTACATCAAGGGCGAAGGCGAGGGCATCGGCTTCCTCTCCACGCTGGACAACAACCACCGCGTGATGTCGAACAGCGGCAAGCCCGACGCCACCGACGACTACCTGCTCAAGGTGGACAACCCGCTGGTGGTGCCCGTGGGCAAGAAGGTGCGCATCATCACCACCGCCAACGATGTCATTCACGCTTGGATGGTGCCGGCTTTCGGCGTCAAGCAGGACGCCATCCCCGGCTTCGTGCGCGACACCTGGTTCCGTGCCGAAAAAACCGGTGATTTCTACGGCCAGTGCGCCGAGTTGTGCGGCAAGGAGCACGCCTACATGCCCATCCACGTGAAGGTGGTGACGGCCGAGGAATACAGCGCCTGGGTGGGCGAGAAGCAGAAGGCCATGGCCGCTGCGGCCGATGACCCATCCAAGGTCTGGGTGCTGGCCGATCTGGTCAAGCGCGGCGAGTCCGTGTACGCCGCCAACTGCGTCGCCTGCCACCAGGCCAGCGGCAAAGGAGCTGGCCCCATCAAGCCGCTGGACGGCTCGGCCCTGGTGGTCGATGCCGATAAATCCAAGTTCATCAACGTGTTGCTCAACGGTCAGAACAACGGTGCCATGCCCGCCTGGAAGCAGCTCAGCGACACCGAGCTGGCTGCGGTCATGACCTACGCCAAGAACACCTGGTCGAACCAGACCCAGCAGATCGTGCAGCCGGCCGAAGTGCAAGCCGCCCGCCAGTGATCGCGTTGACGAACAAACATTGAGCTACCAAGGAAATCGACCATGAGTGCTGTTCTCGACCACCACGACGCCCACGGCCACGACCACGATCACGATCACCACGCCCCCACGGGCTGGCGCCGCTGGGTCTACGCGACCAACCACAAAGACATCGGCACGCTGTACCTGCTGTTCGCCTTCACCATGCTCATGGTGGGTGGCGTGCTGGCCCTGCTGATCCGAGCCGAGCTGTTCCAGCCTGGCCTGCAACTGGTGAACCCCGGGCTGTTCAACCAGCTCACCACCATGCACGGCCTGATCATGGTGTTCGGCGCCATCATGCCGGCGTTCGTGGGCTTCGCGAACTGGATGATCCCGCTGCAGATCGGTGCATCCGACATGGCTTTTGCCCGCATGAACAACTTCAGCTTCTGGCTGATGATTCCTGCAGCGCTGATGTTGGTGGCGTCGTTCTTCATGCCGGGTGGCGCGCCCGCTGCCGGCTGGACGCTGTACGCACCGCTGACGCTGCAGATGGGCCCCTCGATGGATGCCGGCATTTTTGCCATGCACATCCTCGGCGCATCGTCCATCATGGGCTCGATCAACATCATCGTGACCATCCTGAACATGCGCGCTCCCGGCATGACGTTGATGAAGATGCCCATGTTCTGCTGGACCTGGCTCATCACCGCCTACCTGCTGATCGCCGTGATGCCCGTGCTGGCCGGTGCGATCACCATGACGCTGACCGATCGCCATTTCGGCACCAGTTTCTTCAACCCCGCCGGTGGCGGCGACCCGGTGATGTACCAGCACATCTTCTGGTTCTTCGGCCACCCCGAGGTCTACATCATGATCTTGCCGGCCTTCGGCATCGTGAGCCAGGTCGTGCCCGCGTTCTCGCGCAAGAAGCTGTTCGGCTACGCCTCCATGGTGTACGCCACCGGCTCCATTGCCATCCTCTCCTTTGTCGTGTGGGCACACCACATGTTCACCACCGGCATGCCGGTGACGGGTCAGCTGTTCTTCATGTATTCGACCATGTTGATCGCCGTGCCCACGGGCGTGAAGATCTTCAACTGGATCGCGACCATGTGGAAAGGCTCGATGACCTTCGAGACCCCGATGCTGTGGGCCGTGGGCTTCATCTTCGTGTTCACCATCGGTGGCTTCACCGGCCTGATCCTGTCGGTGGCACCCATCGACATCCAGATGCAGGACACCTACTACGTGGTGGCCCACTTCCACTACGTGCTGGTGGCCGGTTCGCTGTTCGCCATGTTCTCCGGCATCTACTACTGGCTGCCCAAGTGGACCGGCGTGATGTACAGCGAGACGCGCGGCAAGATCCACTTCTGGTGGTCGATGATCTCGTTCAACATCACCTTCTTCCCGATGCACTTCCTGGGCCTGGCCGGCATGCCCCGCCGCTACGCCGACTACCCCATGCAGTTCGCCGACTTCAACGCCATCGCTTCGGTGGGTGCCTTCGGTTTCGGCATTGCCCAGGTGTATTTCTTCGTGGCCGTGATCCTGCCCGCCATGGCTGGCAAGGGTGAAAAAGCATCGCAGAAGCCCTGGGAAGGCGCCGAAGGTCTGGAGTGGGAAGTGCCTTCGCCCGCACCGTTCCACACCTTCGAGAACCCGCCCAAGCTTGACGCCACCGCGACCAAGGTTATCGGCTGATCGGTCATGGCACGCAATTTGACGCCCGAACAGAAGAAGCACAACCAGCGCCTGGGCCTGATCCTGGGTTCGATCGCGCTGGTGTTCTTCATGGGCTTTGTCGGCAAGATGGTGTTTCTGGGCGGTTGACGCCCCGACACCTCCGAACACTGGAACCAGACCGTGGGACTGCGCAGCGAAAACTTCAAGATGGTGGGCAAACTCGGCGTGATCACGCTGGGCATGTTTGCCTTCGGCTATGCGCTGGTACCGATCTACAACGCGATCTGCGAAGCCACCGGCATCAACATCCTGTCGTTGTCCGACCGGCAAATCCCCGGCGCCACCTCCAAGGCAGCGGCCAATACCCAGGTGGACACCAGCCGCACCATCACGGTGGAGTTCGACGTGAACAGCCGTGGTCCCTGGCACTTCAAGCCGGCTGTGCGTTCGCTGCAGGTGCATCCCGGCGAACTCACCACGGTGATGTACGAGTTCCAGAATATCCAGAACCGCACCATGGCGGCCCAGGCCATTCCGAGCTATGCGCCCAAACAGGCGATGGCCCATTTCAACAAGCTCGAGTGTTTCTGCTTCACGCAGTACACCTTGCAGGCCGGTGAGAAAAAGGAATGGCCGGTGGCCTTTGTGATCGACCCGCGCCTGCCCAAGGACGTGACCACGATCACCTTGTCGTACACCTTCTTTGAAGTGGGTGGCAAGGTGCCCGCAGCCCCTGCCGATGTGGCCTTTGAGCCTGCGACCGCTGCGAAGCCGGCGGGTGCCGTATGAGCGAACCATTGCACAAACGCAGGGGCTCTTTCATTGGCACGGTGAAGGCTGTGCTGTGGGGTTTCCTGGGCGTGCGCCGCAATGCCGACTACCAGAACGACATCGCCAAACTCAACCCGCTGCACCTCATGGCAGTCGGTGTGGGCATGGCTTTTCTGTTCGTGCTGGTCCTGATTTTGTTGGTGAACTGGGTGGCGGGCTGAAGCCGCCGTTCGCCGTGAGCGTTTTTCCATCATTCAAACAAGCGACAACACTGGAGTGAGCATGTCAGCAGCATCCCACGGCACAACGCCCTACTACTTCGTTCCTGGGCCCTCGCGGCACCCGGTGATGGCGTCGATCGGCCTGTTCTTCGTCATCCTGGGCGCGGGGCAGTGGATCAACGGTGCGGGTTGGGGCGCGTACTCACTCGCTTTCGGTCTGGCGTTCTGGCTTTTTGTGCTGTTCCAGTGGTTCAGTGAATCGGTGCGCGAGAGCGAGAGCGGAATGTATGGCCGCAAGATCGACCTGTCTTTCCGCTGGAGCATGAGCTGGTTCATCTTCTCGGAAGTCATGTTCTTCGGTGCGTTCTTCACCGCACTCTGGTGGGCCCGCGTGCACTCGGTGCCGGCCTTGGGCGGGTTCGAGAACTCGCTGATCTGGCCCGACTTCTCGGCCGTGTGGCCCAGCGTCCAGGCCGGCGCCACGGCCTCGCCCGGCGGCATCGTCGAGCCCTTCCAGACCATGGGCCCGTTCTGGTTGCCCACGATCAACACTGCGCTGCTGCTGACCTCGGGCGTGACGCTGACCATTGCCCACCACGCGCTGCAGGTGGGTAATCGCGGCAAGACCATCGCCTTCATGTGGATGACGGTGTTGCTGGGTGTCGTGTTCCTGATCGTCCAGGGCTATGAGTACTACCATGCCTACACCGACCTGAACCTCAAGCTCAGCTCGGGCATCTTCGGCTCCACCTTCTTCATGCTGACCGGCTTCCACGGCTTCCACGTGTTTGTGGGCATGTTGATGCTGCTGTTCATTACCCTGCGCCTGCAGAAAGGCCACTTCACGAAAGACCGCCATTTTGGTTTTGAAGGCGCAGCCTGGTACTGGCACTTTGTGGACGTGGTCTGGCTGGGCCTCTACATCCTGGTTTACTGGCTGTGAGCGTTCTCCGGGTTGCTCGGCAACCCAGGGTGGCTCAACAAAAAAGCGCCATCGGGCGCTTTTTTGTTGCTGATGCACAGAGCATGGATCAACGTTGCATGGGCAGGCCAGTGGGCTGAATCCAGCCCATCAAATAGCTGATGAGCACCACCACGAACAGCAGAATGGAAAAGCCGACACGGAACGCCAAGGCCCTGGCCATGTGGTTTTTGCGGGGTGGTTCGTCGGGCGCATCGGCGGTGTCGGACTGGCCGCCGCGCATCATGAACACAAGGGCCGCCCCCAGACTTCCGAGGATGGCGATGAATGCCGTGATGACCAGATATTTCATCGTGCGGATTATCGGCGGAGCCGGTCTGCGCGGTGATGTGGCGGGCCTCGCTCCAGAGCCCGGAGCAGGGACATGATGTCGGCCCGCACCCGGTTTGCCGTGGTCACCGCCGCCACCGTGATCACCATGGCGATCACCGCGTCGCTGGGCTTCTGGCAGCTCGACCGCGCACGCCAGAAGATTGCCTTGCAAGAGCAGATTGACCAGCGCGCGAGCCTGCCAGCGTGGCAAGTGGCCGATCTGCTGCAGGCGCCCGATCCGCTGGAAGGCGTGCACCGGCCGGTGCAACTGCGTGGGCAGTGGGTGAATGACGCCTCCGTGTTTCTGGACAACCGGCAGATGAGCGCCCGCAATGGTTTCATTCTGGTCACGCCGCTCAAGCTGGCCGGCAGTGAACGCGTGGTGCTGGTGCAGCGGGGCTGGGTGCCGCGCGACTTCACCGATCGCAGCCGTGTTCCGTCTGTCGACACGCCCCCGGGCGAGGTGCAGGTGGAAGGCCGCTTGGCCCCCCCGCCGGGCAAGCTATACGAGTTGGGCGAGGCGGGCACGGGTGCCATCCGGCAAAATATCGACCTTGGCACTTTTGCCCGGGAAACCGGTCTGAACCTGCTGGCCGTGTCGGTCCAGCAAACCGGCGTTTCCCCCGAGGGACTCTTGCGCGAATGGCCGCGCGTTGCGGTCGGGGTCGACAAGCACCACGGCTATGCCTTCCAGTGGTTTGGCTTGTGCGCGCTGGCTGGCCTGCTCTACCTCTGGTTCCAAATCATTTCCCCCCGCCGAAAGCGCATTTCCCATGGCACAGACGCCCGATGAACCCCTGACCCTCACCGTGCACAGCCTGCCGCCGCTCGACCAGGGAGGGGCAGGTGCGGTGGTGAACGCGCGCGTTGGCCGCTGGAAGCTGCTCGGTCTGGCACTGGTGTGCGTGGCGCCGGTGGTGGCCTCTTACCTCACGTATTACGTCATCCGCCCCGAGGGTCGGCGCAACTACGGCGAATTGATCGACCCGCAACGCCCATTGCCCGCCATGTCGGCTGTCAACGCCCAGGGCCAGACGGTGCCGCTGGCATCGCTCAAAGACCAATGGCTGCTGATCAGCGTGGCCGACAGCGCCTGTGCCGAGGCTTGCCAGGAACACCTGCTGCTGCAGCGGCAACTGCGCGAAACGCTGGGCCGTGAAAAGGACCGGATGGATTGGGTGTGGTTGCGCACCGGCGACACGCCGCTGTCGGAGCCTTTGAAGCAAGCCACCTCGGCTGCGCAGGTGCTGCAGGTCGATGCTCAGGCCCTGGCCGCGTGGCTGCAACCCGCTGCGGGCCAGAAGATCGAGGATCACCTTTATGTGGTCGATCCGCTGGGCAACTGGATGATGCGTTTTCCCGCCAACATCGACCCCAAGCAGGCGAAACGCGACCTTGACCGTTTGCTGCGCGCCTCTGCATTCTGGGACAAAGCCGGACGACTGAACTGACATGGACGCCCAACCGCTCTACGACCTCGCCCCCATCGCCCGCATCATGTTGCTGGGCGTGGTGATCGCGCTTGGCCCGCTGGCCTGGGTGTGGGTGCGCAACCGCCACGCGCCGCCCGCGCAGCGCCTGCGCGTGCTCACGCTGGTCACCCTGTTCCTCACCTTCGATCTCGTGCTGTTCGGCGCCTTCACGCGCCTGACCGATTCGGGCCTGGGCTGCCCCGACTGGCCGGGCTGCTACGGCAGCGTGAGCCCGGTGGGCGCCAGTGCCGCCATTTCCGCTGCACAAGAAGCCATGCCCACCGGTCCGGTCACCTTTTCCAAAGCCTGGATCGAAATGATCCACCGCTACCTGGCCACCGCCGTGGGCGTGCTCATTCTCGTGCTGGCGCTCGTGAGCTGGATCGAGCGCAAGCGCCTGTCGGTGTCGTTCGTGTGGCCACTGGTCACCCTGATCTGGGTGTGTCTGCAGGGCGCGTTCGGCGCGCTCACGGTCACCATGAAGCTGTTCCCCGCCATCGTCACCCTGCACCTGCTCGGTGGACTCGGTTTGCTGGCGCTGTTGCGTGCACAGGCTGTGGCCTACCAGTTGGCCAGGCCGGGCGACCGTGGCCCGATCACGCTGCCGGGCCGCCTGCGCATGGCGCTGGTGGCGGTCACTGCCCTGCTGTGGCTGCAGATCGCACTGGGCGGCTGGGTCAGCACCAACTACGCCGTGCTCGCCTGCAGCGAATTCCCCACCTGCCAGGGCAGCTGGTGGCCGACCATGGATTTTCAGGAAGGCTTCACGCTGTGGCGCCACCTCGGTCTGAACAGCGCCGGTGAGGCCATCGCCTTCCCCGCGCTCACCGCCATCCACTACGTGCACCGCCTCATGGCCTTTGTGGTGCTGGGCGCCATGGTGTGGCTGGGTTGGCGCCTGTGGCGCGTGCCCGGCATGGGCCGCACGGCGCGCGCCCTGCTGTTGCTCGCGCTGTGGCAGTTCGTGAGCGGCCTGACCAACGTGGTGCTCGACTGGCCGCTGCTGGCCGCGGTGGGCCACACGGCCGGCGCGGCCGCGCTGGTGATCGTCTTCACCGGCGCGCTCAGCGGCACGCGCAGCGCGGCCCCGCACCGCGTTGAAACCACGGGTGCCCGTGCCCTGAACATGTTCCGATCGACCCCATGAGCGCCACTTCCTCACCCCCCGTGGCCGTGGCCTTGCCGTCGGTCTGGCGCCAGTACCACGCGCTGACCAAACCTCGCGTGATCCAGCTCATCGTGTTTTGCGCGCTCATCGGCATGGTGCTGGCCGTGCCCGGCGTGCCCACCTGGGCGCAGGTGCAACTCGCAGCCATCGCATGCTTCGGCATCTGGCTCGTCGCGGGTGCCGCTGCGGCGTTCAACTGCGTGGTCGAGCAGCACATCGACGCGAAGATGAAGCGCACCGCCTGGCGCCCCACCGCCAAGGGGCAGCTCACCAACGGCAAGACGCTCTCTTTCTCGGCGGTGCTGTGCGCGGCCGGCTCGGCGGTGCTGTATTTCGCGGTCAACCCGCTGACCATGTGGCTGACCTTCGCCACCTTCGTGGGTTACGCGGTGGTCTACACCGTGATCCTCAAGCCGCTCACGCCGCAGAACATCGTGATCGGGGGCGCATCGGGCGCCATGCCGCCGGTGCTGGGCTGGGCCGCCATGACCGGCGTGGTCGCGCCCGAGGCGCTCATCCTGTTCCTGATCATCTTCCTCTGGACGCCGCCGCACTTCTGGGCGCTCGCGCTGTACCGTGTGGAGGACTACCGCAAGTCGGGCCTGCCCATGCTGCCCGTCACGCACGGCTCGGAGTTCACCCGCCTGCAGATCCTGCTCTACACCTTCGTGCTGTTCGCCGCCTGCCTCATGCCTTTCATGATGCGCATGAGCGGCTGGTTCTACCTGGCCAGCGCCATCGCCCTGAGCATCGGCTTCTGCGGCTACGCATGGGCCCTGTGGCGCAACTACTCCGACGCGCTCGCGCGCAAGACCTTCCGTTTTTCCCTGATCCATCTGTCGCTGCTCTTCGCCGCGCTGCTGATCGACCATTACCTGTGACCGCCATGCCTGCCCACACCGCCTTCTCCCGCCGCCGCCTGCTGGGTGCCACGCTCGGTGCCACCGGTTTGTTCATCGCGGGTTGCAGCGAACCCGCGGCCAGCTTCACCGGCATCGACATCACCGGCGCCGACTACGCCACCGGCTTTTCGCTCACCGACCACAACGGCCAGCCGCGCACGCTGGCCGATTTCAAGGGCAAGGTGGTGGTGCTGTTCTTCGGCTTCACCCAATGCCCTGATGTGTGCCCCACCACCATGACCGAACTGGCCGAAGCCAAACGTCTGCTGGGCGCCGACGGTGAGCGGCTGCAGGGCCTCTTCGTGAGCATCGACCCCGAGCGCGACACGCCCGAGATCATGAAGCAGTACATGGCCAGTTTCGACCCCAGCTTCCTCGCGCTCTACGCCGCACCCAACCAGTTGCCCGAGCTGGCCAAGAGCTACAAGATGTACTACAAGAAAGTTGATGGCCCCACGCCCACCAGCTACACCATGGACCATTCGGCCGGCAGCTACGTGTACGACACGCAGGGTCGTATCCGCCTCTACCACCGCTACGGGAGCGGCGCGCCCGCATTGGCGGGTGATCTGAAGAAACTGCTGGCGGGTTGACGCTCAAACTGCCCCACAAAAAAGCACCCGAGGGTGCTGTTTTTTTGTGGAAGCGCGTCGCGCTCAGTCGACCTTGGCGCCGCTGAGCTTCACCAGGCGCTCGTACTTGGCGCGCTCGCGGTTCATGAAGTCGCCAAACTGCTCAGGCGAGCTGGGCGCGGGTTCGGCCAGCAGCAGGCCAAAACGGGTTTTCACCTCGGACGACTTGAGCGCTTCAGTGAAGGCGCCGTTGAGCTTGCGCACCGTCTCGGGCGGCGTGCCGGCCGGCGCCACCAGGCCCCACCAGGTGTCGATCTCGAAGCCGGGCAGGGTGGCGGCCACGGTGGGCACCTCGGGCAGCACGCTGCTGCGCTGCAAAGTGGTCACGGCCAGGGCCTTTAGCCGGCCCGAGCGGATGTTGGGCGCGGCGGTGGCGAGGTTGTCGAAGTTGAAGTCGACCTGACCCGAGAGCAAGCCCACCTGGGCCGGGTTGCCGCCGTTGTACGGAATGTGCACCGCAAAGATGCCGGCCTGGTTCTTGAACAGCTCACCCGCCAGGTGGCCCGCGCTGCCGTTGCCCCCCGAGCCGTAGTTGAGCTTGCCCGGGTTGGCCTTGCCGTAGGCAATCAGGTCTGCCAGGCTGTTGATGTTCAGGCGCGTGGCCGCCTCGGCATTCATCACCAGCACATTGGGCACGCGCAGCATCTGCGTGATGGGCGCGAAGTCTTTCGCCGGGTCGTAGGGCAGCTTGCTGAACAGCCAGGGGTTGATGCCGTGCGACGCCGTGGTGGCAATGCCCAGCGTGAGGCCATCGGGTGCGGCCTTGGCCGCTGCGCTCACCCCGATGTTGCCGCCCGCGCCCGCCCGGTTGTCCACGATCACCGTGCCCAGCGAGGCTTTCACCGCTTCGGCCAGGATGCGTGCCGTCACGTCGATCGGACCAGCGGCTGCGAACGGCACGATGATGCGGGTGGCGGAGGTCTGTGCCTGCGCAACGCCGCACAGGGCCAGGGTGGTGGCGCAGGCAGCGCTGGCAATCAGGTGGCGGCGGGTCGGCATGAGGGTCTCCTGGTCTTGTGTGGTGAATGCTCAAGCCACCTTGTCGGCGGCGCTGGTGAACGAGTCGGCGAAGAACGCTTCTTCGGGCAATCCGGCTTTGGTCACGTAGTCGCGCTGGGCCGATTCGATCACGATGGGCGCGCCACAGGCATACACCTCGTGGCCCGACAGATCGGGCAGGTCCTGCAACACGGCCTCGTGCACGAAGCCGGTTCGACCGGTCCATTCGTCGTCGGGCAGGGCGTTGGACACCACCGGCACGTAGCGCAGGTTCGGCATCTCGGCCAGCCGCGCCTCGATCCAGGCGCTCTGGTACAGGTCGGCCGGGCGGCGGCCGCCCCAGTACAACGTGGCTTCGCGCGTGATGCCCTTGAACTGCATGTGCTCGATCACCGCCTTGATGGGCGCGAAACCGGTGCCCGAGGCCAGCAGCACGATGGGCTTGATGCTGTCTTCGCGCAGGAAGAAGCTGCCGTACGGGCCTTCGATGCGCAGGATGTCCTTCTCCTTCATCGGACCGAACACGTGATCGGTGAACTTGCCACCCGGCATGTGGCGCACATGGAGTTCGAGCGAAGGCGCAGCGGTTTGGGTGTGCGGCGCGTTGGCCATGGAGTAGCTGCGGCGGTCGCCGTCGCGCAGGAGAAATTCAACGTACTGACCCGCGTGGTACTGGAAGGTGTCGCTCGCCGGCAGCTGCAGGCGCAGCACCATCACGTCGTGCGAGGCGCGTTCCAGCGCACTCACGCGCACCGGCATCTTCTTGATCGGGAAGGCGCCGGCCTCGGTGACCTGGCGCGATTCGATCACCACGTCGCTCTGCGCCACGCCACAGCAGGTGAGCACATAGCCTGCGGCCTCTTCGTCGGCACTCAGGGCCTTGCTCTGGTGCGGGCCGTGCACCACGCTGCCCGAGACCAGTTTGCATTTGCAGGAGCCACAGGCGCCGTCTTTGCAGCCATAAGGCAGGCCAATGCCCTGGCGGATGCCGGCGGCCAGCATGGACTCGTCGGGCTCGGCGGTGAAGAGGCGCCCACTGGGCTCAACGGTGATGGTGAATGTCATACTGGCGCTGGAAGGTTGGAGAGGCCGGGCCACGCAAGTGCAGCCGCCCGACAGCCGACGATTGTCTCAAATTCGGAATTTGCATGAGCCTGCTTGGCGCCTTGCCCGCACGCTTTCGGCGTGAACGGGTCTTGATCATTGGATGCGGTGACGTGGGCCAGCGCGCTGCGCGGGTGTTGGGTGGCCCGTCGCGCGTGCGTGTGATGGCGCTTACGTCCAGCCCGGCGCGCTGTGATTCCCTGCGTGCGCAAGGCATCACGCCTTTGGCGGGCAACCTCGACGACCCCCGCAGCCTGCGCCGTCTGGCCGGCCTGGCCACGCGTGTGCTGCACCTGGCTCCGCCGCCTTCGGGCGAACTGGTCGACTGGCGGCTGGACCCGCGCACCCGCGCACTCATCCGCGCGCTCGTGCAGCGCTCATTGCCTTTGTCGCTCGTCTACGGTTCCACCTCGGGGGTGTACGGCGACTGCCAGGGGCGTTGGGTGGACGAGTCCACGCCGGCCCGCCCGCTCACGCCGCGCGCCTGGCGACGTGTGGACGCCGAAGCCGCCGTGCACTGGCTGGGCCGCGCCACCGGCGTGCGCACCACCGTGCTGCGCATCCCCGGCATTTACGCACCCGACCGCGAAGGTGGAACGCCACGCGAACGCCTGCTGCGCGGCACGCCGGTCTTGCGCCCCGAAGACGACGTGTACACCAACCACATCCACGCCGACGATCTGGCGCGCGCCTGCGTGCTGGCGCTGTGGCGCGGGCGGCCGCAGCGCAACGTGAACGTGGTGGACGACACCGAGCTGAAGATGGGCGACTACTTCGACCTGGCAGCCGATCTGTATGGACTGCCACGCCCACCGCGTGTGGCGCGCGACGCGGCAGGTGACCAGCTGCCCTTGGTGTTGCTGAGCTTCATGAGCGAGTCGCGCCGGCTGCACAACGGGCGCATGCGGCAAGAACTCGGTCTTCGATTGCACTACCCCACCGTGGCTCAAGGCCTGGCCGGTTCACGGAACTGAACAGACAACAAAAAAGCCGCACAAGAAACTTGTGCGGCCTGTTCTGTGGTGCCCGGGGCCGGAATCGAACCGGCACGCCTTGCGGCGGGGGATTTTGAGTCCCCTGCGTCTACCAATTTCACCACCCGGGCGTCCTGAAAGGGGTTGCAAATTATGGCACAGTGCAAACGATGAATTACCCCACGATTGAAGACGCGATCGGCAACACGCCCCTGGTGGCTCTGCAGCGCATCGGTGCTGCAGACAACGCGCAACGCGGCACGGTGGTGCTCGGCAAGCTCGAAGGCAACAACCCGGCCGGCTCGGTGAAAGACCGGCCGGCCGTGTCGATGATCCGGCGTGCTGAGGAGCGCGGCGACATCAAGCCCGGTGACACCTTGATTGAAGCCACCTCCGGGAACACCGGCATCGCGCTGGCCATGGCCGCGGCCATCAAGGGCTACCGCATGGTGTTGATCATGCCGGAGGACCTGTCGATCGAACGCGCACAAACCATGAAGGCGTTTGGTGCCGAGCTCATCCTCACCTCCAAGAGCGGCGGCATGGAAGCGGCCCGCGACCTGGCCGACAGGATGCAGGCCGAGGGCAAGGGCCGCGTGCTGGACCAGTTCGCCAACGCCGACAACCCGCGCGTGCACTATGAAACCACCGGCCCCGAAATCTGGCAGCAGACCGGTGGCCGCATCACCCACTTTGTGAGCGCCATGGGCACCACTGGCACCATCACCGGTGTGTCGCGCTTCCTGAAAGAGAAAGACCCGGCCATCCGCATCATCGGCGCCCAGCCCAGCGAGGGCTCGCGCATTCCCGGCATCCGCAAGTGGCCCACGGAATACCTGCCCAAGATCTACGACCCGAGCACGGTGGACGAGTTGGTCTATGTGAGCCAGGGCGATGCCGAAGCCATGTGCCGGCAACTGGCGCGAGAAGAGGGCATTTTTGCGGGCATCTCGGCGGCGGGTGCCTGCTGGGTGGCGCAGCAGATCGCGGCCCGGGTGGAAAACGCCACCGTGGTCTTCATCGTGTGTGACCGCGGCGACCGCTACCTCTCCACCGGCGTCTTCCCGGCCTGATGATGAACGCTGGCGAGTTCCGTTTCTGCCCTCAGTGCGCCACCGAACTGGCGCTCGTCACGCAAGCCGAAGACGGCGGCGACAAGCAGCGCCTGCGCTGCAAGGCCTGTGGCTTCACCCACTGGAACAACCCCACGCCGGTGCTGGCCGCCATCGTGGAGGTGGACGGCCGCATCCTGCTGGCGCGCAACGCGGCGTGGTCGGGCCGCATGTTCGGTCTCATCACCGGGTTCATGGAGGCCGGGGAGTCGCCCGAAGAAGGCATTCGTCGCGAAATTGCCGAAGAAACGGCGCTCGATGTGACAAAACTCACATTGGTGGGTGTGCACGATTTTCAACGCATGAACCAGGTGATCGTCACCTACCACGCGGTCGCGCACGGCGAGGTGAAGCTCTCGCCCGAGCTGGCCGAATACAAGCTCATGGAGCCGGCCAACATCCGCTGCTGGCGCGCCGGCACGGGCTTTGCGTTGGCCGACTGGTTGCGCAGCCAGGGATTGGAGCCGGTGTTCATGGAAGACATGACGCGGCCGGCAAACCCGGTTTCCTAGCGCAAATGCGCACTGTTGCACGGTGAAGGGGCTAGGGCGCGCCGCTTAGAATCGCGTGATTCCAAGGAAAGTCCCATGCACGCCGACAAAGAACTCGATGCCCGCGGTCTGAACTGCCCGCTGCCCATCCTGAAAGCCAAAAAAGCGCTGGCCGACATGCACAGCGGCCAGACTCTCAAGGTGATTTCCACCGACGCCGGCTCGGTGCGCGACTTCCAGGCCTTCGCCAAACAGACCGGGAACCTGCTGGTCGAACAGCAGACCGTGGGCGACGATCACATCACGCTGCTCAAACGCCGCTGAAGCTCGGCTCCGGCGCCCGGTCATGGAAGTCCTGCTCGTTGATCCGCTCGTGCCCGAGGCCCTGTCGTGGTTGCAGGAGCGGCACGAGGTGAGCTTCCGCCCCGAACTCGGGGACGACCCGGTCGAGTTGCGCAAGGCCACTTACAAAACGCGCGCCATCGTGCTGCCGCCCCATGTGGTGGTGTCTGAAGAATTCCTCAATTTCTCACCCAAGCTCGAGATCGTGGCGCGCATGCAGATCTCCAGCGACAACACCGATCTTGACGCCTGCGCCCGTCGCCATGTGCGCGTGTTGCAGGCACGCAGCGCCACGGTGCGCTCCAACGCCGAGTACCTGCTCTACGGTCTGCTGATGCTGTACCGGCGCGGCATGATCAGCGCGCTGCTGGGTCGCAAGATCGCGCAGGTGCGCATGGGGCGCGAGCTCTCCGGCAGCACCGTGGGTTTGCTGGGCCTGGCGCCGGTGGCGCACACGCTTGCGCCCATGCTCAAGAGCCTGGGCGTGCGCCTGCTGGGTTACGACCCGGCCGTGCACCATGCTGCCGCCATCTGGAACAAGCTGGGCGTGGAGCCCGTGACGCTGCAGGACATGCTGTCGCGCTCGGACGCGATCTCTCTGCAGATGGTCTACGCCTCCCGCTTTCGCGGCTGGATCAACGAGCGACTGCTCAACCATTGCAAGCCGGGCCAGCTGTGGGTGGGGGTGAGCCGCAGCACGCTGTTCGACGCCGACGCGCTCGCGTTGGCACTGTGCGACGGGCGCATCGATGCCTGTTTGATGGACGGCGCCAACCCCCAGTTCGCCGCCGAGGGCACGCCCTTGCACGGCATCCCCAACCTGCATCTCACGCCGCGCCTGGGTTCACACACGCGCGAAGCCAAGCTGCGCGCGAGCTGGTACGTGGCGCACCGCATTCATGAAACCCTGTCGCCCCACGCGGTGGGGCACGACGCAGGCGCGAGCGATTTCACTGTGCTCGACAGCCTGGAGTACCACGAGCCCGAAGACCCGCAGGCGGTCACGCCGTCGCAGTGGGGCTCGATCGCAATGCACAGGAGTTGACCCCCCGCCGCACTGCGTGCGACCCCCCTTGAAGGGGGGCAATGCCTGCGGTCTGGCAAAGCCAGTCCCGCGGCATTCTTGGTTATGGCACCTCTCACCGGAGAGGAGGTTGGCGGGCTTGCTCTCGCCCTCTTTCTGTTTCAGGCGCCGAGCCGTTGCAGTTGTTCCCGCATCTTCTCCAGCGTCGCTGTGAAGTCGGCCACGCGTTTTCTTTCCTGGTCGATGACCGCTGGTGGTGCCTTGGCCACAAAGGCTTCGTTGGAGAGCTTGGCGGTGGCCTTGGTGATCTCGCCGTCCAGCCGCGCAACTTCCTTGCCCAGGCGCAGCTTCTCGGCCGCCACGTCGATTTCCATGAACAGGCACAGGCGGGCTTCGCCGACCACGGCCACCGGTGCGGCCTGCGCAGCAGCGGCCCAAGCGGCTTCGTCGGTGAAGACCTTCACTTCGTTCAGCTTGGCCAGGCCTTGCAGCACCGGCCCCATGGCCTGCATCCAGGCGGTGTCGCCCAGCACATAGAGCGGCAGGCGCGTGGCGGGTGACACGTTCATTTCACCGCGCAGGTTGCGGCAGGCATCCACCAGCGCCTTGAGTTTGTTGACGTGCGCAATCGACGCTTCGTCGATCTTGTTCAACTGAGCCTGCGGGTAGCGCGCAATGCTGACCGACTCACCGGGCAGTCCGGCCACGGGCGCGACCTTCTGCCACAGCTCTTCGGTGATGAACGGGATCACCGGGTGCGCCAGGCGCAGGATCGCTTCGAGCGTGCGGATCAGGGTGCGGCGTGTGGCGCGCTGTTGCGAAGCATCACCGGTCTGGATCTGCACCTTGGCGATTTCCAGGTACCAGTCGCAGAACTCGTTCCAGACGAAGTCGTAGAGGGTGTTGGCCACGTTGTCGAGCCGGTACTCGGCGAAGCCTTTGGCCACTTCGGCCTCGGTCTTCTGCAGCAGCGAACTGATCCAGCGGTCGGCCTGGCTGAAGCTGAGGTAGCCGTGGAAGGGTTGGCCCACTGCGCACTCGGCTTTGGTGTGGTCTTCCAGGCCGCAGTCCTGGCCTTCGCAGTTCATCAGCGTGAAGCGCGTGGCGTTCCAGAGCTTGTTGCAGAAGTTGCGGTAGCCCTCGCAGCGTTTGCTGTCGAAGTTGATGCTGCGGCCCAGCGAGGCGAGTGCGGCGAAGGTGAAGCGCAGTGCGTCGGCGCCATACGCGGGAATGCCCTCGGGGAATTCCTTTTCGGTCTGCTTGCGCACCTTGGGCGCGGTCTCGGGTTTGCGCAGGCCGGTGGTGCGTTTGTCCAGCAGCGGCGCGAGCGCGATGCCGTCGATCAGGTCCACCGGGTCGAGCACGTTGCCTTCGCTTTTGCTCATCTTCTGGCCCTGCGCGTCGCGCACCAGACCGTGGATGTAGACGTGCTTGAACGGCACGCGTCCGGTGAAGTGGGTCGTCATCATGATCATCCGGGCGACCCAGAAGAAAATGATGTCGTAGCCGGTCACCAGCACGGTGCTGGGGAGGTAAAGGTTGTAGTCCTCGGTCGCGCCTTCCTTCTGGTTCGGCCAGCCCATGGTGCTGAATGGCACCAGGGCCGATGAGTACCAGGTGTCGAGCACGTCGGGGTCGCGCACGAGCGTCTGGCCCGGGGCTTTGGCTTGCGCTTCGGCTTCGTTGCGCGCCACGATCACGTTGCCCGCCTCGTCGTACCAGGCGGGAATCTGGTGACCCCACCAGAGCTGGCGGCTGATGCACCAGTCCTGGATGTTGTTCATCCACTGGTTGTAGGTGTTGACCCAGTTCTCGGGCACGAACTTGACCTCGCCCGACTGAACGGCGGCGATGGCCTTGTCGGCAATCGACGTGCCACTGGTGTTCTTCTCATTGCCCTTGGATTGCATGGCCACGAACCACTGGTCGGTGAGCATGGGTTCGATCACTTGGCCGGTGCGGGCGCAGCGCGGCACCATGAGCTTGTGCTTCTTGGTCTCCACCAGCAGGCCGGCGGCTTCCAGGTCCGCCACCACGGCCTTGCGGGCCACAAAGCGGTCCATGCCCTGGTACTTGGCCGGTGCGTTTTCGTTGATGGCGGCTTGCAGGGTGAGCACACCGATGATCGGCAGCTTGTGGCGCTGACCGACCGCGTAGTCGTTGGTGTCGTGGGCCGGGGTCACTTTCACCACGCCAGTGCCGAAGGCGCGGTCCACGTAATCGTCAGCAATCACCGGGATGTCGCGGTCGCACAGCGGCAGCTTCACGGTTTTGCCGATGAGGTGGGTGTAGCGTTCGTCTTCCGGGTGCACCATCACCGCCACGTCGCCCAGCAGCGTCTCAGGCCGGGTGGTGGCCACGGTGAGCGAGCCCGAGCCGTCGGCGAGTGGGTAGGCGATGTGCCACAGCGATCCTTCCTCTTCCTCGCTCTCCACTTCGAGGTCGGACACGGCGGACATCAGCACCGGGTCCCAGTTCACCAGGCGCTTGCCGCGGTAGATCAGGCCTTGTTCGTAAAGCTGCACGAAGGTCTCGGTGACCACGGTCGAGAGCTTCGGGTCCATGGTGAAGTACTCGCGGCTCCAGTCCACGCTGTCGCCCATGCGGCGCATCTGCGTGGTGATGGTGTTGCCACTCTCTTCCTTCCACTCCCACACCTTGGCTACGAAGTTCTTGCGCGCTTCGGCGGGCGTGGGGCCCATGTCGTGGCGGCTGATGCCTTGGGCCTGCAACTGGCGCTCCACCACGATCTGCGTGGCGATACCGGCGTGGTCGGTGCCGGGCACCCAGACCGTGTTGGCGCCCACCATGCGGTGGTAGCGGGTGAGCGAGTCCATGATGGTCTGGTTGAACGCATGGCCCATGTGCAGCGTGCCAGTCACATTGGGGGGTGGCAGCTGGATCGCAAACGAGGGCGCATCGGCCTGGGGTGCGCCCGTGCCTCGAAAGCCCGCCACACCGTAGCCGCGCTGCTCCCACTCGGGACCCCAGCGGGCTTCAATCGGAGCGGGTTCGAACGATTTGGCCAGGGACAACAGGCCGGGTTGGTTCAGGGAGTCGGTCATGGGCGCGCCAGAATGGAAACGGCATCCCGCAGGATGCCGTCAGGGGAAAAGGGGAGACGAGCCAATTTTATTCGACAGGCTCCTCAGACCGGGGTGGTGGGGCGTTCTCTCGCAGCGTCAATGCAGGCCTTGAGCACACCGGTGTCGCCGATCTGGTTGGCCAGCAGCAGGATCAGCCGCGCGTTGAGCAGTTCCGAGTCTTCCCGGCTGAGGCCTGCGTGCGCATCCAGCAGATGCTCATAGAACGCATCGGCGTCCTGAAGGTGGGGGGTGGTGTTCATGCACGATCTCCGAGAAGGCCCAGCGAGCGTTCGATGGCCTGCACCAGCTGGGTGTTGATGGTTGCCCCGGTGGCCGCCAGGTAGCCGTCGGGGCGCACCAGCGCCCAAGCCTGGCCAGACACCTGGCAAGCGCCTTGCAGGTGGCCCTGCGGGTCGCGTACGTGCTCCAGCGCTTGCGCGGCGCCGCGTGCGCCCAGGACCTGCACGCTGCGCACCGGTGCGTCCTGGCACAGGCGGCGCAGGCGCTGCGACGCCGCAGCCGGCAGATCGCCAAACACCAGCAACAGCAGGTCGCCGTGGGCCCAGTCGAGCAAGTCGTTCACGTCGCCCCGCTTGCCGTTGGCCCATTTGAACCCCACGTTCTGCACCGATTGGCCGGCGGCGCTGGCTGGCGCATAGGTGCAGGCGCGCGAGCGGGCGTAGGCGTTGGCCACGGCCATGCGCCCGGTGTTGATGAGCGAGCGCGCAAACGGGTGTCGTTTGGCCAGCCCGATGGCCGCCTGGCGGAACACGCGCTCGGTGCCGTCGGCCGGGCGCAGGAACCGCGCGGTGCGGTTCGTCACACACACGTTTTGCTGCGCGGCGTCCAGGCGTTCGTCGTTGTAGCTGTCCAGCAAGGCGCTGTCGGCTTTGCCGCTCAAGACGGCGGCGAGCTTCCAGGCCAGGTTGTCGGCGTCCGCCACGCCGGTGTTGCCACCGCGCGCGCCGAACGGGCTGACCACTTTGGCCGAGTCGCCCATGAGGAACACCCGGCCATGGCGCATGGCGTGAACGCACTCGCTGCGGTAGGCGTAGGGGCCGACCCAGACAATCTCGACCTCCACCTCGGCCCCGAACTGGCGCGCCAGGCGTTCGCGCACCACGTCTTCGCGGCTCACGTATTCCGGGTCGGCGTTGGGTGCCATCTGGTAGTCGATGCGCCAGACATCGTCGGCCATGAGGTGCTGCCAGACCGCGCGGTTTTCGTTGAACGGCGCTTCGATCCAGGTGTGGCGTTCCTGCGGCGGGTGCGTGGTGAAACGCACGTCGGCAATGCACCAGCGGTCGTCGCCACGTTTGCTGTCGAAAGGCACGTTGAGCCACTTGCGCAGCGGGCTGTGGGAGCCGGTGGCGTCGATCACGTGCTCGGCTTCGAGCTGGTAGGTGCCAGCGGGTGTCTCGATGGTGAGCGTCGCGCAGTCGGCGTTTTGTTCGAAGCCGGTGAGGCGGTTCTGCCAGCGCAGGTCGACCACACCAAGTTCCTGTGTGCGCTCGACCAAAAAGCCTTCGATGTAGAACTGCTGGATGTTGATGAAGGGCGGTTGGCTGGAGAGATGAAAGTTGCCTTGCTGACGCAGGTCGAAGCTGTAGACCTCGTCGTCGCCCGCGAAGGTGCGGCCCACGCTCCACTGCACGCCCTTGGCTGCAATGCGCTCAAAGATGCCCAGCCGTTCGAAGATTTCCAGCGACTTCTGCGTGTAGCAGATGCCGCGCGAGGACGCGCCTTTCACCCCCACGGTGTTGTCTTCGTCCAGCAGCACCGCGCGAACCCCCAGGCGAGCCAGCGAGCAGGCCAGGGTGAGGCCGGTGATGCCGCCGCCGACGATGACCACCGGGTGGCGCACGGGGGTGGAGCTGTGCAGTTCTGGAGGTTCAACGAACGGGTACTCGGGCAGCTGGTAGCCGCCACCGCCGGTGAACTCGTAGTTGTTGGTGAGTGCCGCTTCGCGGTACGTCGTCGTGGCCATGCATCGCTCCTGTGGTTTGTCTTGCGTGATGTTTCGTTCGGAGGCCTCGCGGGGATCGGAGCGACGCCAACGCCCAAAACCTCAGCCCTTCACAAGCCCGCCAACCTCAGGCCGGTCGTTCTGCTGCGGCTTCAGCGGTGCCGCTGTTTTGCCCTCGGCCCGCTCACGACGCCACTGTTCCTTGCGCGCGTTCCACTCGGCCAGGCGCGCGTGCGCTGTCTTGCTTTCTTGCAGCATTTCGAACTCGTCGGCCAGCTGGGCCGTGAGCTCCAGGCGGATGCCATTGGGATCGAAAAAGTAGATGCTTTTGAAGATGTGGTGGTCCGTCACGCCCAGCACCTCGATGCCGTTGGCCTCCAGCCGCACTTTGGTGTTTTCCAGTTCCTGCTCGGTGTTCACCCGGAAGCTGATGTGGTTCACCCACTTCGGTGTGTTCGGGCTGGGCAGCGCCGCCTCGTCGTCGCCCAGGTCGAAGAAGGCGATGAACGAGCCGTCTTGCAGGCGGAAGAAAAAGTGGGTGTAAGGGCAGTACTCACCCGTGCTGGGCACAAAGTCGCTCTGGATGATGTGATAGAGCGGAAGGCCCAGGATGTCTTCGTAGAAGCGCCGTGTTTCTTCGGCGTCTTTCGCGCGGTACGCGTAGTGGTGCAACTGCTGGATGGGAGCCGGGGCGGGCAGGGTGGTGGTGTTCATGGCTGTCTCCTCAAGGTCGTTTGAGATTCAACATTATGCAATGCATTTCTCTTATCGTAATTGGAAATCTTCAAAATCTGACGGGCTTTCAACTTTTCCCAAGGGCTGGCGGCCGGGTGTTTGTGGGGTCATTGGCGGCAGCGCTGTGGCGATAATTCACGCTTGCTTCTGCCCGTGTTCCTTCCACTGGCAGACCCCATTGCGAACCCGTCCGGCGCCCCTGCAACATGTTGTTTCTGATCTCCCCCGCCAAGGCGCTCGATTACGAGACGCCGCCGCACCTCGCCACCCACACCCAGCCCCTGTATGTGAAGCAGGCGGCCGAGCTCATCGGAGTGCTGCGCGAACAGTCGCCGCAGCAGATCGCCGACCTCATGAGCCTGTCTGACACGCTCGCGGGCCTGAATGTGGCGCGCTACCAAGCCTGGCGCCCGAAGTTCACGCCGAAGAATGCCAAGCAGGCCGTGCTGGCGTTCGACGGTGACGTGTACGGCGGGCTGGACGCGAAGTCGCTCGCCGAGCCCGACCTGGACTGGTTGCAGCAGCACTTGTGCATCCTGAGCGGTCTCTACGGCGTGCTGCGCCCCCTCGATCTCATGCAGCCCTATCGCCTGGAGATGGGAACGCGCCTGGCCACCGAGCGCGGCAAGAATCTTTACGCGTTCTGGGGTCGCCAGATCGCCGACCACCTGAACGAGCGCGCCCGCGCCGACGTGAGCCCCGTGGTGGTCAACCTCGCCAGCGAAGAGTATTTCAAGGTGGTGGACCGCAAGGTGCTGCTGCCGCGCGTGGTCACCTGCGTGTTTGAAGAGCGCAAGGCCGACGGCTACAAGGTCATCAGCTTCATGGCCAAGCGCGCGCGTGGTCTCATGGTGCGTTATGCGGTGCAGCACCGCGCCAGCACGCCCGAGCAGCTCAAACACTTTGATCTGGAGGGATACCGCTTCATCAACGCCGCCTCCGGGCCCGACCGTCTGGTGTTCCGCCGCGAGGCCAAGCTCTGAGAGCATCGCCATGAACCAAACCGTCACCATCGAATTGCGCCAGTGGATCGTGGAGCAGGCCGCGGCCGGGTTCTCGCGCGAGGCGGTGATGGCGTCCATGATGGCCTCGGGCTGGCATGAATCGGTGGCGCGCAAGGCGCTGCAGGCCACCTGGAAGGAGCCCGTGCTGGTGGCAACACAGCCCGCACCGGGCGTGCGCCACGAAGGTGCAAGGCGGCTGCCCGATCTGGATCTGAGTCGGTCGCCCCGCCAGATCGATGCGGGCGACCGCATGGTCGATGTGATCGCCTCGCTCAACCAGCCGCGTGTGGTGGTGCTGGGCAACCTGCTGAGCGCCGACGAGTGCGACGCCCTGATCGAATCGGCGCGCCCGCAGCTCGCGCGCTCGCTCACCGTGGCCACCAAGACCGGCGGTGAGGAACTCAACCCCGACCGCACCAGCAGCGGCACCTTTTTTGCGCGTGGGCAGACGCCCGAGGTCACGCGCGTCGAGGCGCGCATCGCCCGTCTGCTCGACTGGCCGGTGGAAAACGGAGAAGGCCTGCAGGTGCTGCACTACCAGCCGGGGGCCGAGTACAAGCCGCACTACGACTACTTCGATCCCGACGAACCCGGTACGCCCACCATCCTCAAGCGCGGCGGGCAACGCCTGGCCACGCTGGTGATGTACCTGAGCGAGCCCGCGCGCGGCGGCGGCACCACCTTCCCCGATGCCGGGCTGGAGGTGGCGCCCGTGCGCGGCAACGCCGTGTTCTTCAATTACGACCGCCCCCACCCATCCACCCGCACGCTGCATGGCGGCGCGCCGGTGATCGAGGGCGACAAGTGGGTCGCCACCAAATGGTTGCGCGAACGCGAGTTCGTCTGACGCTACCGGCATGAACATCACCCACAACGGCCTGCGCATCGAGTTCGAGAGCGACGGCGACCACCAGGCCCCCGCCGTGCTGCTCACCATGGGCCTGGGCATGCAGCTCACCGCCTGGCCCACTTCGCTGGTGCAGGCCATCGTGCAGGCGGGCTACCGCGTGATCCGGTTCGACAACCGCGACATCGGACTGTCCACCCAGCTGGACCACCTGGGCGTGCCCAATATCGGCTGGCAGCTCGTCCGCTCGCGCCTGGGCTTTCCGATCCGCTCGCCCTACGGCCTGCAAGACATGGCGATGGACGCCGTCGGCCTGCTCGATGCGCTGGGCGTGCAGCGTGCGCACCTGGTGGGCGTGTCCATGGGCGGCATGATCTCGCAGCGCCTGGCCGCCACCGCGCCCGGGCGTGTGCTCAGTCTCACCAGCGTGATGAGTTCCAGCGGCGCGCCCGGCCTGCCCGGCCCGCGCCCGCACGTGACCCGCGCCCTGCTCAAGCGCCCGCGCAGCCAGCGCCCCGAACACGTGGCCGCCCACGCGCTGAACATGTTCCGCCTCATCGGCAGCCCCGCGTTTCCGCAAGACATGCCCGCCTTCGAGCAACGCGTGCTCGCCGACGCGGTGCGCAGCCACCGACCCGCCGGCGTCGCGCGGCAACTGCTCGCGGTGGCGTCCGACACCGGGCGCCACACCCTGCTGCAGCGCATCGCCTGTCCCACGCTGGTGGTGCACGGCACGGCCGACCCGCTGGTGCCCCTGGCCTGCGGGCAGGACACCGCCGCTCGCATCGCGGGCTCGAGGTTCGAGGCCATTGAAGGCATGGGCCACGACTGGCCGCCCGGCGTGGCCGCGCTGCTGGCCGATCACATCGTTCCCCACATCCAGGCCGCGCAAACCCTCGCAGCCAGCGCCTCAACGACCACCCAGACATGAGCCAGAACACCCCTGAACAATCGCAACTCGGCCAGACCTCGGCCTACGTGGACCAGTACGACGCCGGCCTGCTCTTTCCCCTGCCGCGCGAGACCAAACGCCGCGAGATCGGCATCAGCGGCAGCGTGCCGTTTCTCGGCGCCGACCTGTGGACCGCGTTCGAACTCAGCTGGCTCAACCCACGCGGCAAACCGCAGGTGGCGCTGGCCCACATCACCGTGCCCTGCGAGAGCACGCACATCGTGGAGAGCAAGTCGTTCAAGCTCTACCTCAACAGCTTCAACAACACCGCGTTTGCCAGCGCCGACGCGGTGCGTGACCGCATCCGCGCCGACGTGAGCGCTGCCATCTGGCACGGTGGGCCGCTGCAATCCAGCGCGGGCGTGAGGCTCGTCCTGCCCGAGCAATTCGAACGCGAGAAAGTGCAAGAGCTGGACGGTCTGAGCATCGACCGGCTCGACGTGGAGTGCACGCGCTACCAGCCTGCGCCCGATCTGCTCACCGCAGCGCTGGACGAGAAGCCGGTCGACGAAACCCTGGTGAGCCACCTGCTCAAGAGCAACTGCCTCGTGACCGGCCAGCCCGACTGGGGCAGCGTGCAGATCAGCTACAGCGGCCCACAGATCGACCAGGCCGGGCTGCTGCAATACATCGTGAGCTTTCGCAACCACAACGAATTCCACGAGCAATGCGTGGAGCGCATGTACATGGACATCATGTCGCGCTGCAAGCCGACCAAGCTGGCGGTGTACGCGCGCTACACGCGCCGTGGCGGCCTGGACATCAACCCTTGGCGCACCAGCCACCCCCAGTCGCCGCCGGCCAACGTGCGCACGGCGCGGCAATAGCCGCCCGGTGCGCCGGTGTCAGATCATCTTCTGGATCAGCGCACCCTTGAACAGCACCGGTCCGGTCGGGCCGCGTTCGCTGGGCACGCCGCCTTTGGGCTCCAGACTGATGGCCAGGGCGGGTACTTCGCGCACGTCGCCTTCGCCCGCCGCGAGTTGCAGCAGACGTTCCTGGCTCAGCACACCGAGTGAGCGCGGGCCACCCGAGGGAGGCAGTGCCCACAGCTGCAGCGACTTGTCGCTCGCTTCCTGAAAACCGCCCACGCGCTGCAGGGTGAGCTTGCCGTTCTTCGGGTCGAAGGTGACCAGCATCGAGGCGCTGGCCTTGTCATCGTTGAGCACGGCCACGTATTCGATTTGCGGTGTGGCTGAGAGCCTGGCCTGCAGTTCGTTGATCTGCGCTCCCAGGTTGTCGCGCAGGCCCACGGCGGTGACGAGCGCAAACACGGTGGCCAGCGCACCGGCGGCGGTGGCGCCACGCCACAGCGCGAGGCTGCGCAGCCAGCCGGTGGCTGGTGGCTTGGCGGGTTGGGCGCGGGCGGCGGCCATGGTTTGCTGCTGGCGCTCGCCCTGCACCAGGTTGTCGATGCGCGTCCACACGGCGGGTGCCGGCTGTTGAGGGGTTTGCAGCTCGTTCATGCTGGACACCCGGCTTTGCCACACCAGCGCAGCCGCACGCACCGGGGCTTGTTCACGCGCCATGGCCTCGAAGCGGCGGCGCGCGCCGCCACGCAGGGTGCCCAGCGCGTGGGCGGCGGCGAGTCGGTCGAGCAGTTCGGGGTGTTGGATCAGGTTCATGGCAGTTTCTTCACGCAAAGCGCGCCATGCAGGTGCGCAACTGGTCCAGTCCGCGGCGGATCCAGGTTTTCACGGTGCCCAGGGGCAGGCTGAGCTGCTCGGCCAGTTCGCTGTGGCTCAGGTCGCGCAGGTAGGCCAGGCTCACCACCTCGCGCTGGCGGTGCTCCAGCTTGCCCAGGCACTGGTGCAGCGCCCAGGCCTGCTGGCTGGCCAGGGTGGTGTCCATGGGGTTCGGCGAATCACCCTCCATGGTGTCGGCCATCGCGTCGTCGATTTCGTCGGTGAGGTGGGTTCGCTCGGCACTGCGTCGGCGCAAATAGTCGAGCGAGCGGCTGCGCACGATCAGGCCCAGCCAGGCCATGGGTGGGCTGAGCGAAGCGCGGTAATCGCCCGCGCTGCGCCAGACCTGGAGAAAGGTTTCCTGCAGCGCATCTTCGGCCCACTCGGCCTTGCCCACCACGCGCATGGACAGGCCATACAGCTTGGACGAGGTCAGGTCGTAAAGGGCCTTGAGGGCGGCTTCGTCGCGTTGGGCCACGCGGTCGATCAGGTCCATCAGCAGGTCGTCGGGTTGTGCGCTCATGCAGACATTGTGCGGTACGCGCTTGCCCCATGCCTGTTCCGGGACATGGAAGAAAGCGGGCAGACCGCTCATGGGCGGCGCCGACGCGGCTGGACCTGGGTGGGCAGGCTCAGGGCCGAGACCGGTGTGATGTTGACCGCGACCAGCGGGGGTTCGATGAGCTGGTCGGCATGCACCACCCGCACCTTGGCGGCGCCCTCGGGCACGCCTTGCAGGGTGGCCACGCCATTGGCGTCGGTCTGCACCGTCCAGGGTGAGTCGGCCACAAAGATGAAGCCGCGCATGGAGCCGTGCAGGTGGCAGCCCAGTTGCATGGCGCCGGCTTTGGTCAGGGTCACCTCGGTGCTGGCCGGGTCCTTGCCCTCGGCCTTGCCGTCCAGGCGCAGTTCGAAACCGGTGGAGGCTCCGGCATTCAGCGACGCGAGACCCGCAGGTGTGCCGCGCACATGGTGTTCCCAGCTGTCGAGGTTGGTGAAGGTCACTTTGGAGCCCACCGGTACCACGCTGGTGCTGGGGACGAACTGCATCTTCTCCTGGGTGATGACCGTTGCTTTTGGGGCTGGTGCAGCGGGTTTGGCGCCCGCCGTGGGCTCGATCACCACCACCGCATCGGCCAGGGGTTTGCCGTCGCGTGCGAGCACGGTCACCTGCACGGTGGCGGCGTGGGCCGCCATCGGCAGCAGCGCGGCGGCGATCAGCCAGAGGGTGGTGGTTGGTTTCATGTCGGGCCTGGTCGGTGGGTCAGCGAACGGTGATCACGTCGCGGTGCATCGGGGCCAGCAGCGCGAGCATCTGGTTCTGGCGTGTGAACGGAATGCCGCGCGCGTCCATGCTCTGCTGCAGCACTTCCACCAGCGCGTTGAACTGGGCGCGGGTGGTGTCGCGGTCAGCGTGCGCGGTTTTCATGTCGGGGCCTTTGTAGACGCAGGGGCCGCCCGAGAGCTGGCAGAGCTGGTCGCTCAGGGACTTGGCCAGGTTTGTCAGGTTGGTGTCCTTGAACTGTTCGCCGATGCGTGGGTCGGCCTTGAGGCGCACGACGAAGTCGTCCATGAGGCTGCGGATGCCGGCTTCTTCGCCAAAGGCCTGGTACAGGCCGGCGGCCGGCGCCACGGGGTAGGCGCTGGCGGCGCTGGGTTGGGGCTGCATGGCCTGCGCGAGGGTGGCGCCGCTGGCCAGGGCGAGCAGGGTGAGGGCGGTGGCAGAGATGAGGTGTTTCATGTTGAAGCTCAAAGGTGAAGGGTTCAGAAAGCGAGCTGGGCCGAGACGTACACGCCGGTCTGCTTGCGCCCGCTGGTGGTGGCCGGCACGATGCGGCCCAGGTCCACGTAGGCGGCGGTCAGTGAGACGTTTTTGCTCGGTGCGTACGCGATGAAGATGTCTTTCCAGTCGTCGGCGCGCAGGCCGGCGCCCAGGCCCGCGGCCTGACCGGCGCGCTGCAGCTTGTTGGGCATGGCGCGGTATTCAAAGCCCACGGCCAGCTTGCTGTTGATCAGGTAGGCCACCGAGATTTCGGGCTGAAACTCGTAGCCGTTGTCGGCGCCGCCCAGCGTGGCGCCAAAGCCCAGCAGGCCGCCCTGGTTGGCCTTGGTCGCGCGCAGCGTGCCGTTGACCAGGATGCCTTGCGCGAGGAACAGTTTGGTGGCGCTCACGTACACGTCGGCGCCGCTGCGTTTGGCGCCCAGCGCATTGAGCGTGCCGTCCAAGCCCGAGGACTGCAGGCGTTTGAACTGCACGCCCACGGCGATCTGCGGCATGAGGCTGTCGCTGTCGAGCACGGCGTCGCCGGCCACGCGCACCTTGGCGCCCACGATGTCCTGCTTCAGGCGCAGGCCCGGCAGGTTCAGGCCTGTGCCGGTGATGCCGGTGTCGAAATTCTGGTGCCCCAGCGAGAGTTCCACACGGTCGTGGATGCCCACCGCCACGCCGTAGGCGGTGAGGCCGTAGTCGCGGGTCACGGCGCGGCTCGCATAGGCCGACACGCCAACTTCACCCTCGGTGGCCTGGCTGCCGATCACGGCCCAGGGTGAAATGCCGCCGCCGGCCGCGCCTTCGACGCTGCTCACGCCGCCGGTGAGCAGCAGCTTGCCGGTGTCTGCGTGGGCGGGGGCGGCGGTCAGCAGCGCAGCGGCTGCGGCCAGGGGGAGCAGGCGCGCGGCCTGGCGGGTGGGGAGGGAGGTCAAGAAGGGCATGTTGGATCGGCCGTGGGGTGTTGATGAAAGCCCCTTGCAAGGGGCAGCTGTGCCTGACCCTCTGGATACGCAACATGCCGCGAACTGGATTCAACCGGCCATCACCCATGGCTTCGTCTGGGCTTCGTCGGCCCGAATCAGCGGATTTTCAGGCGCCCTGCGTGACAGGCGTCACGCCAGGGGCCGGCCAACACACGGTCAGACGGCTGATTGCTCAAAGCCTTGCAGCAGGTTCACGGCGTTGGTGCCCACCTCGTCCACCGCGTAACCGCCTTCGAACGTGAACACCGTGGGCAGCCCAGCGCCTGCCAGGGCCTTGCCCACGGCGAAATAGTCGGCGCTCTTCAAGGTGAAGCCCGAGATCGGGTCGCCTTCAAACGTGTCCAGCCCCATGGGCACCACCAGGGCGGTGGCGCCGAAGCGCTGCACCGCCTGCAGGGCGGTGGCCAGCGTGGTGTGCCACGCTTCAAACCCGGTGCCGCGCGGCAGCGGCAGGTTCAGGTTGAAACCTTCGCCGGCGCCCGCACCCCGCTCGTCCGCATGGCCCAGAAAAAAGGGGTATTCGGTGGAGGGGTCGCCGTGGATGGAGACGGTGAACACGTCGGCGCGTTCGTAAAAGACGGTCTGCGTGCCGTTGCCGTGGTGGTAGTCCACGTCGAGCATCGCCACCTTCGCATGGCCTGCGTCGCGCAGTGTCTGCGCGGCAATGGCGGCGTTGTTCAGGAAACAGTAGCCCCCCAGAAAATCGGGCCCCGCGTGGTGGCCGGGCGGGCGCGAGAGCGCAAACGCGCTGCGTGCCCCACCCGCCACGTCCAGCGCCGCCGCCAGCGCGCAGGCCGCGCCGCCGCGCGCTGCCGCCCAGGTGCCCGCCGTCAGGGGCGAACCCGAATCGAAGCTGAACAAACCCAGCCGCGCGGCAAAGTTGGTGGGCAACAAATCGTTGCGAAAGCCGTGGCGGTTGGCCAGCGGCCACACCGAGGGCAGGGCATCGCGCTCGGCGTTGGCCGGGTCCATGGCCACCCACTCGGCCCAGGCGCCGCGGAGGAAATCCACGTAGCGCTTGCTGTGGACACTGGCAATCGCCGCATCCAGCGCAGCGTCGTTCACTTCGGGTGTTTGCAGCGGTCCCAGTGGGCGGCGCTGCAGTTCGGCCAACACAAAGTCGAGCCGCGCGGGCACCTCGTGGCAGGGCACCATGCGGCCGCGAAACATTTCTTGCTGGCCGGCGTGGGCGGCGTGGTGGGGGTTGTGGAAGGTTTTCATGGGAGGGAGGGCGGATGGCGTGTTAAGGATGTGCCTGTTTGTACCTCTGAACGGCAGTCGCCTGGTGTGCTCGCGTTGTTGGTCAGAACGATGCCAGCAGGCAGAATGCGTCGGAGCCCAGCGGGGTGGAAAAGTGTCCAGGCCTTTCTCGATGGTTGAGTCTCAAACACGCATGCCCCTCCTCCCTCTTCGACTCTCTCCCGGCACCGACCTCCGGCGCGGCCTCGAAGCGATCCTGGCCAGCCACGGTACCGATTCCGCCTTTGTTGTGGCCGGCATCGGCAGCCTGGTGCAGGCCAGCCTTCGGTACGCGGACGCGCCCGACGTCGTCGAGATCGCCGGGCCGCTTGAAATCGTGAGCCTGTCCGGCAGCCTCAGCGGGGCGGGTGCGCACCTGCATGTGTCGGTGTCCGACGCGCAGGGCCGTGTGCACGGCGGTCACCTGGGCTACGGCTGCACCGTCCGAACCACGGCCGAGGTGCTGCTGGCACTGCTGCCGCGCGGCACGCTCACGCGCGAGCACGATGCAGCGACCGGGTTCAACGAGCTGCTTGTCCGGCCAACGGCGTGATGGCCGTGAACATCCACGCTGGCGATCTCCCTGGCTGCATCGGCCGTGTGGTGGAGATGCGCGCCCGTTGAACTGGCCACCCCGGAGTCCGGTTTCCTCTGAAAGAACATCCATGCCCTTGCTCGGACACGCCGCCATGCTGCTCACCTTCGATATCGTCGAAGAGGCCATCGCCGAACATGACGACTGGCACACGCACGAACACTTGCCGGAGCGCTTGTCGATTCCGGGCTTTCTCCGCGGCACGCGCTGGGTGGCCACGTCGGGGACGCCGCGGTACATGGTGCTTTACGAAGTCGAGCGCCTGGACACACTGGCCTCGCCCGCTTACCTGGAGCGGCTCAACAATCCCTCGCCGTGGACGCAAAAAATGATGCCGCACTACCGGGGCATGACGCGTGGCCTGTGCTCGGTGGCCAGCAGCCACGGGCATGGCATGGGCCACTCGGGCCTGCTGTTTCGTTTCAAGCCTGGGGTGGGCAAAGAGGCGTTACTGGAATCGTGGCTGACGCAAGATCTGCTGCCCGGGCTTCCCGAGCGGCGCGGCCTGAGCAGCGTGCACCTGCTGCGCAGCGGCCTCACGCCCGAGATGACGGCCGAGCAACGCATCCGGGGTGCCGACACCGGGGTGGACTGGGCCTTGCTTGCAACCGGCTTTGATCGCGCTGCCGTTGCCGGGCTGGCGAACGGCGATCTCAATGCCTCGGCGCTGGCGCAGCACGGCGCCACCGAGGCGGTGGGTATGAGCTTTGAGGCGGCCCACTCGCTCACCGCAGCCGACATGCGTGTCTGACACACTGACGCTGACCAACAGGGCAAAACCAGGGTTCCGCCATCCATGACCACCGCACTGCTCATCATCGACGTTCAACAAGGCCTCTGCGAAGGCGAGGGCCGCGCTTTCGAATCCGACGAAGTGATCGCGCGCATCAACCGCGTGGCCGCCCAGGTGCGCGGCGTCGGCTGGCCTGTGGTGTTCATCCAGCACGAGTCCAGCGCGGGGTACCTGGAGCACGGCAGCGCCGGGTGGCAACTGGCCCATGGGCTGTTGGCCGAGGCGGGTGACCTGCGGGTGCGCAAGACCACGCCCGATACCTTTCAGGGCACCGACCTCGACGCGCTGCTCAAGGCGCGCGGCGTGGACAAGCTGATCGTCTGCGGTATGCACACCGAGTTTTGAACTGACCCCGGAAAGTTGGACTCACCCGAGAGACCAACTTGAGAAAATATTCAGAGCAGCAAAAGCTGGATGCCGTCGAGGCCTACCGCTCCGGCGACTTGGGACTCCGTGCGACGGCGGCGCTTCACAACGTTGAC
>JAJNQE010000041.1 GCA_021154985.1 Hydrogenophaga sp. | reverse complement strand
CGTTTGAACGTCGGCTTCTGAGCGCGGCGTACAGCCGGTATGGGCCGGCCCGAAGCCGACGTACAACTTTGCCGAAGCGGTCACTACCTCGGTCGGCCATCACGACCGAATGCTGCGACACCTGAACGTCGAGTTTCTATTCACCTTCTCAGGACTCTGTTGACCAGCGCATATTCGCTGCGAGGACCTTAGCCCTTTCGCGCTATTACGCTATTGCACGATGTTCTGCGGAATCAATAAGATGGTGCACGCGCCAACCCGCAAGCCGACGCGCTTGGCCCGGGGTGGCCGGTACCGCTGCGGATGCCGAGGAGGTGGATGATGCAATCGAATCGATTCGGCAGGCGTCTTCTCGCGATGACGCCGCTGGCGCTCAGTGCATCGATGGCATTGGCGCAGGCGGGCGCGGGCGAAGTCGCTTCGATGCCCATCGACCAACTCAAGCAGCTCTACCTCGAATGCGACCGCGTGGCGTCGAGCGAGCGGCTGGACACGGGTACTGCGGTCGTATGCTCCCTTGTCAGCGAAGCGCTCAAGAAGCGCGCCTTCGACGGCAGCTTTGAACGACTGCTGGCATGGTGGCGCGCCGAAAAGGACGCCGCGTCCGCGCGGGAGGGTAAAGATCAATAGCGAACGAAAGCTGTTGACGTTGTCGTGACGTAGGCGCCCGTCTTACGCTGCTGGCCTGCCTCAGAATGTCTTGCTCACCATCACCGCCAAGGTATCGACCTGGGTCTTGGTGGCGCCGGTGTAGCTGAACTGGTAGTAAAAGTCGAGCACGACGGCGTTGCGGAAATCGTAGCGGCTGCCCAGTGCCAGGCGTGCGGTGTTGCTGTTGAGGCGGGTGCTGTCGATCTGGTAGATCACCCCGGGCAGTTGGTTGGCATAGGTCATCCGGGCGACGCCGGACTTGTCGAAGTCGTGCAGGTATTCGACGCGGAAGTAAGGCCGCGCGACAGTGCCGCCGCGCAGGGACACCGTGGTTTCGCCGCGCACGCCGATGGCCAGGCTGGTCGTGGGGATGTCCTGCGCCGAATAGCGCAGGTCGAACTGGCCGCCGCCGCTTTCGGTGGTTCCGTTCAATCGGGTCCTGGCGAGGTCCAGGCGGGCGTACGGGACGATCAGCATCTGCCTGCCGCCATACTCGAACTCGTGGTCGTAGCCGCCGGCGAGCGAGGCGAACCATTGCGAGCCCGAGCGCTTGGAGGAAGCCATCAAGCCGTTATCGGTCACGAAGCGCCGCGCATCGAAGCGCAGGCTGCCGTAGCCGAGCAGGCCGTCGACGAAGAAGCCGTCGGCCGGCTGGTAGCTGCCGTAGACGCTCAGCGAGTAGCTTTCGCCCGTGTTGCGCGTGCCATTGACGCCGATCTTCTGGCGGTCGTAGGCAAAGCCGCTGCCCACGCCCAGCACCAGCTTTTCGCTGAGGCGCTTGTCGGCGCCGACGGTGATGCCGGCGGTGCTGAAGTGCGAATCCGTGCTGCCCTGCTTGCCGAGGTTGACGAGGCCCGCGCTCCAGATGTCGACCCCCGTCCCCATCACGTTCTGCCGCGCGCCGTTCAGAGGTATCCCGGAAAGCGGCACCGAGCCGGATGTCTGCGCAACCAGCGGATCGGGGGCACCCTGCATGCCCAGGGGCAACAGGCGCGGATGGCCGCCCGCCGCCAGGCTGCTGCCCATAGAGCCGCTTCCCGCCATCGGGTTGGCCCCCATCGAGCTGACCATGCCGGCGCCACCGTCGCTTCCGAGGCCCAGCGTATGGATCGCCTGGCCGCGCCCTTGCGTATCGCCGGGGGCGGAGGCGCCGGTTTTGGTCGATGCCGGCTTGCGTCGATGCAGGCTCTCCAGGCGGCTCTGGACATTGACCGTCTGCGCGGCGGCAAAACGCCGCGCGGCATCTCCTTGCGCGGAGACCAGGCCGATCACTTCCGCGTCCTGGCTCGGGTCGCCCGCGCAGGTATTGGTGCCGATGGCGATGCAACCGGGGCCGTTCATCGTGAACGTGAAGGGCTGCGAGCCCACATGGGGCGTGTTGAAGGCGATCAGCACGCTGTACTGCACGCCGGGCTGCAGTGTCAGGCCGATGCCGGTGAAGGTGGCGGTGTTCGGTGTGCCGGTGGCAAGTGAGGAGACCAGGAAGCGCGAACGGACGGCCGGCGCGCACGGCGTGGTCGATGGGGTGTACGTCCCCTGCAGGAAAAAGGTCGTGTTCAGCGTCGTCGGCGTGACAACGCTGGCCGTGTAGGTGCCTGCGGTATCCACCGTGAAGGTGTACAGCTTGTAGTTCCACGGGCCGGCGCTGCACGAGGTGAAGTTCGTGTTCTGCCCCACCTGGATATTGGGCGTGACGGTGGTCGCCGCCGCCCCCTCCGCATTACCGGTAATGGTCACCGGAGTAGCCATGGCCGGCGCGCTACCGGCCATCCATCCCGCCCCGACGAGCAGCAGCCCGCTCAATAGACGCGCCAGGCGCCCTCCACGCTTGACCATGCTCATAAATTCGATCCCTGCGGTACAGAACATGACTCCCCCTCTTGTTTGTGGAACCGACAAATTTAAGGGGGTTTCGTGCACCGCATTCCCGCGCACCGTTCAGGTTTGACGAATTGGTGACAAATTACCAGACCGTGGTCCTTACGATGTGGAGGCAGACCTGCAGCTGTATCTGCAGGGTGACTTAGCCGTGCAGCTTTCGAGCCAGCGCCTGGGTCAGATCCGCGATCAGGTCGTTGCCGTCCTCCAGGCCGATGTGCAGGCGCACGAGTTGGCCTCGGCCGGCCCAGGCATCGCCCGCAAGCGCACCGGCCGGGGGCATGGGAAGCGCCAGGCTTTCGTAGCCACCCCAGGAGTGGCCTATGCCAAACCACTGCAGGGCGTTCACGAACGCATGGGTTTGTTGCTCACTCACGGCTGGGTCAAACTCGATGCTGACCAAGCCGTTGGCGCCCGTGCAGTCGCGTTGCCACAAGGCGTGGCCCGGGTCGTCGGGCAAGCCCGGGTGGAAGACCGTGCGAATGGCGGGTTGCTGCTGCAGCCACTGCGCGATCTGAAGCGCATTGGTCTGGTGCTGGCGCAGGCGCACGGTGAGGGTGCGGGCGCCCCGCAGTGCCAGGTAGGCGTCGTCCGGGCTGACCGAATGGCCGAGCAGGTCGGCCATGTCGGCGATGCGGTGGGTGATCGCGGGTTCTCGGGTGATGACCGCGCCGAGCATCACGTCCGAATGGCCCACCAGGTATTTGGTGCCCGCCACCACGGAGATGTCGGCCCCCAGCGCCAGCGGGTGGTAGAGCAGGCTTGAACCCCAGGTGTTGTCGACGGCGACGGTGATGCGGCCGTGCTGGCGCGCCGTGGCCACCAGGGCCGGCAGGTCGCACATTTCATAGAGCAGTGTGCCCGGGCACTCGGCCCAGACCAGCCGGGTTTCGGGTCGGATCTTGTCCGCGAAATCGCTGAGGTCCGGGCGGAAGAAGTCGTATCTGACGCCCATGGGCGCCAGATACCGGGCGCACAGGCGGCGCACAGGGTCGTAGCAGGAATCGATCACCAGCACATGGTCGCCGGGGCGCACGCAGGCCAGCAGCGTGCACGAGATGGCGGCCAGGCCGGAGCCGAAGAGGCGGGTGCGGTGCCCGCCTTCGAGCGCCGTCAGCACGTCTTCCAGCGCGTCCGCGGTGGAGCTGCCCTTGCGGCCGTACAGCAGACCCCGCTCGTGGCGGGCCCGCTCGGCCAGGGCCTCCTGCAGGGTGGCCATCGAATCGAACACCACGGTGCTGGTGCGGGCCACCGGCGGGTTGACCGGCACCCGCGCGCCGTGCGGGCGGCCGCCGTGGGTCACAACGGTGGCGGGTTGCGGCTGGCTCATGCTGCGGTGGGCGCAAGGAAGGCCCGGACCTCACGGGCCAGGGCGACCGGCTGGTCGCCCCAGATGGTGTGGCCGCAGTCGCCCAATTCCGCCAGCTCGGCCTGCGCGAACCAGTCCAGCAGCTTGAGTGCATCGGGGCGCGACAGCACGTGGGATTCCTCGCCGCGCAGGATGAGCACCGGCGCCTGGACGGCTTTGATCGCCGCCTCCTGGTTCTCGGTCAGAGCCTCGAAGGTCTGCAGGATGGGTTCCAGCGCGTAGGCCCATTCCAGTGCGCCGTCGGCGGTGGTGTGCAGGTCGCCGGCCAGGGTGAAGCGGTGCACCGCTTCCGAGAAGCGCTTGCGCTGCGGCATGCGCCGGGAGAAGGCCAGTGCTTCGTCGGCATTGCGGAACCGGCGGGGCCGTGTGCGGTGCAGGGACACGTACTGGTCGATGGCCGCTTGCTGGATCAGGCAACTGGGGTCGGACAGCGCGAGCTTGTTGACGCGGTCGGGGTAGCGCGCCGCAAACTCGATCGCCACCTGGGTGCCCAGCGAGCTGCCGATCAGGCTGGCGCGGTCCAGACCGAGCGCGTCCATGACGGCCTGGACATCGGCCGCGTACTGGCCGAGCGAGTAGCCCGTGGCCGGTTTGTCGGAGCCGCCGTGGCCCCGCATGTCCAGCGCAATGACGCGCCACTGGTCCTGCAAGGCGCTGCCCAGCGCTGTCCACGCGCTGGACTGCATCGACGTGCCGTGCAGGCACAGCAGGACCGGTGCATCGGTGGAGCCCCATTCGCGGGCCTGGAATTTCAAGCTGCGGGTCTGGATCTGGAGCGGGCGCCCGGGGGTGGTCGGTGCCTCGCTGGTGCCTGGCTGCGGTGGCACGGCTGCGTCCAGCGCTTCGACGATCGCGTGGGCGGTGAAGTCGGGGTTGTCGCCCCAGATCGAGTGGCCAGCGTTGGGCACGTCGGTGATCTGCACGCCCTTCAGTTCGCGCTTGAGCCGCTCGACCGTGGACGCCACGAGCACATCGCTATCGGCCCCACGCAGGATGAGGGTGGGGGACTGCACGGCGCGCACCGAATCCCACATGTCGCGTGCGGCGCAGCGCAGGGTTTCGATGGCCGCGTCCTTGTCGTAGCGCCACTCCCAGGTGCCGTCGCTGAGCTGGCGCAGGTCGCCCACCAGGGTGTCGCGGTGCACCTGGTCGGAGAAGCGCAGGCGCTGCGGCAGGGTCTTGGAGAACGCGACGGCGGTCTCGAAATCGGGGAAGGTGCGTGGGCGCGTCACGTGGGCGTGCACCATGTGTTCGGAGGCCTCGGTGGGCATTTCGAAACTGAGGTCGAGCAAGGCGAGGGCGCTGACACGTTCGGGGTGGCGGGCGGCATAGAGCAAGGCCACGCGGGAGCCGAGCGACGAGCCCACGATGGAGAAACGCTCCAGGCCCATGCGGTCGGCAAAGGCCTCCAGGTCGGCGCAGTAGTGCTCCACGCCGTACTGGCCGGACCCAACCCGGTCGGAGTCGCCGTGCGAGCGTTGGTCCAGGCCGATCAGGCGGTAGGTGTCGGGCAGGGCCTTGGCCAGCCAGTACCAGACCTTGCCGTGCAGCGAGGTGCCGTGCAGTGCCACCACCGGGTGGGCGCCGTCGCCCCATTGTTCGTAGTGCAGGCGCAGGCCGTTGGCCTGCACGAAGCCGTCGCCGTGGTGGTCAAGAATGGATGCTTTCATCGGGAAGTTATTGGAAAGGGATGGGAGTGGTGGAGAGAGAACGACGACGTCTTCAAGAGACGTTCTGGATCGGTGGGAAAGCACGGCTTTCGCTCGTGAGCGGATCAAAGATCCGGCGGTCCTGCAGGTGGGCGAAACCCCTGCCGTAGAGATGCAGATGCAGTGCGTCGCCCGGCCCCAGCACCTCGATGGCATGGATGTCCGTGGGGCCGAGCGCCAGGGCCCCGCCGGCCGCGACGGTGATGTCCGCCAGGTGGCCGAGCGGCGCCGGTCCCGCCGCGTGGGGACGCCGATAGAGGCTGTTGCGTTCGGCGCCGCGGACCCCGGCAATCAGCGCCCAGGTGGTGTGGTCGTGCGGCGGCTGTGCGTGGCCCGGGTGCATGGCCACGGCATACATCGCATAGGCGCCGTCGGCGTCTTCGTGCAAGGCATAGGCTTGCCAGCGCTTGTCCTCGCCGATGGGGAAGTCGCGGCTGTCCCACAGCGCGGTCTGCCCGGCCAGCGCCTGCAGACAGGCCGCCGCGCACTGCGCCTGGGCGAGGCCGGGTGCCGTGTCCTGGCCGAGCAGGGCGCGCACCTGTGCCACGGTGTCCCGCACGGCCGCCGCGCGTTGTTGTGTGAGCGTGGACATGCGCCTAGTCGATCTTGAGGTTGGCGGTCTTCGCGGTGCGCTTCCACTCCTCGATCTCCTGCGCCAGCATGCGACTGACGTCGCTCGGGGGCATGAAGAGCGGGGTGAATCCCAGTGTCTGGACCTGGGCGCGGAACTCCGGTTGGGCCGACAGGTTCTTGATCTCGCCCGTGAGGCGGTCCAGCATGTCCTGTGGCACGCCCGCGGGCGCAAACAGACCGATCCAGGTGCCACGTGTGAACGGCACGCCCGACTCCGACAAGGTCGGGATCTGTGGGAAGCTGTTGTGGCGGTTGGGGCCGGCGATGGCCAGGATGCGGATCTTGCCGGACTGGACGTGGGGTGCCGCCGAAAACGCATCCACCACCGCCACGTCCAGCAGGCCAGCCATCAGGTCGGTGACCGCCGGGGCCGCGCCGCGGTAGGGAATGTGCCGCATGGGAATGCCCATCTCGGACTTGAGCAACTCGCCCGTCAGGTGGCCAAACGTGGCTTGTCCACCGGTGCCGAAAGCGAGCTCCCCTTTTTTGGCGGCCAGCGCGCGCAGGTCCTTGATGCTCTGTGCCGGGCTGGCGGCGGGCACCGCAATCACCAATCCGCCTTGGGCGAACACGGCCACCGGCGCCAGGTCCTTCACGGGGTTGTAGGGCAAGGTGTTCACCGCCGGCTGCACCGACATGGTGGCGGCAATACCCAGCACCAGCGTCAAGCCATCGGGTGGGCTTTTCACCACCGACTGGACACCGATCGTGCCGCCCGCGCCGGCCCGGTTCTCCACGATGACGGTGGTGGCCAGTGGCCGCGTCAGGGAGTCCGCGAGAAAGCGGCCGATGGAATCGACCGAACCGCCCGGCGCCGTGGGAATCACGAGCTTGACCACCCGTGAGGAATAAGCGGGCTGCGCCCGCAGCGCGGGCGGGATCGCCGCGAGGGTGCCCCATGCCGCCAGCCGGGTGCACAGCGCGCGGCGTGTGAGCGGGGATGCAACTTCACTCTTCATTGTCGAGACTCACTTTCGAGGATGGAAGAAATCAGTCGGCCGCTTGATCGGCCACTGACGCGGTGGGCAGCCAGGCTGCGGTGACCTCCACCTCCAGCTTGTAGGCGGCGTTGAACAGACGGGGCACCACGATGCCCGTCGAGGCGGGGCGGGCCGAACCCAGGTGGCGCATGCGGACCCGCGCATGGGCCGGCGCATCCGCCGGGTCGACCAGGTACGACACCACGCGGCAGATGTGCTGGTAGCCCAGACCGGCCTGGGCCAGGACCAGGCCGATCCGATGCCACACCAGTTCGGCCTGTTCATCGAACGATTCCGGAATGCTGCCGTCTTCGCGCAGGGGCGTCTGGCCCGACAGCAGCAGCAACTGGCTGTGCGCCGGAACGGTCAGGGCTTGCGAGTAGGGTCCGAGCGGGGCCCCCAGCTCAGGCGGGTTGTGGCAATGAAATGGATAGGTCATGGGGTGTTACAGCACGTTGAAATGGACACCGGGTTCGTCGGCGATGCGTTGCGTCAACCCGGTTTCCCAGGTGATGTACGCGTGCATGGCCGCTTCCCGGTGCTCGGGCGCCACCTCATACGGGGAGTACCAGACGTCGGTGGACGGGCTGAGCATGCGAGACGCACCGGTCTCCAGCGCCTGGCCGTGTTGACGCCATGCGGCGGTGCCACCGGCGAGGAGCCGGACCTCATGGCCCGCCGCCAGGGCATCGGCTGCCGCGAAGTGGGCCGAGGCCTCGTCGCCGGCCGTGAACACCAATGGGGTGCCTGGGGTCGGCAATGCCTGCAGGCTGTCGGGGAGGGCGGAGCGGGTGGAGAACCACGCGCCCGGGATGTGGCCGTGCCGGTGGTCGATGCTGCTGCCGCAATCCACCACGGTGACCGGCAGGCCGTCGCGCAGCGCCGCCTCCAGCCACTGCACCGTGACGGTCTGCACCGGGGCGGGCGTGTGCAGCCATGCCGCGTGGTCGGGCTGCGGGGGCAGCAACGCGGGTGCGGTGGCGGGGTCGAGCACATCGGCCTGCCACCCCATCTGGCGCAGCCAGTGCGCGGTCATGGGCGCCTGGACCAGATCGGTGTCGGTAAGCACGATGCGCGCATGGCGCACGGGGGCAAAGTAGTCCGTGCTTTGCACCAGTTCACCGCCGGGGGCGTTGCGCGCACCTGGCAACGCGCCACGCTGGTGGTCGTCCTGCAGGCGGACGTCGTAGAAATAGGTGGTGCTGTTCGGGTCGTTTTTCAGCGCCTGCAGATGCGCCCAGTCGATCAGCTGGCCGCCGGTGCGCTCCAGCAGCGCCAGCGCGGCCTGCCGGCTGCGGGCGATCTGCGCCGGGTCTTGCGCGCGACCCAGCATGCGGGTCTGCCCATGGTCCAGCGCCAGGCCTTGCAGATGCCAGCCCATGGTGCCGTTTTCCACGGCATAGACACGTGCGTTGACGCCGGCATTGATGAGCGACTGCGCGCCAATGATGCTGCGTGTGCGACCCGCGCAGTTGACCAGCACCACCGCGTCCGGCGCGATGGCCGCGGGGACACGCAACACCAGCTCGGCACCCGGACAGCTCTGCGCGCCAGGCAGCGAAAACTGCTGGAATTCCTGCGGCGTGCGGCTGTCCACCACCAGCAGGTCGGGTGTGTTGGCTTGCAGGGCCTGCAGCGCGGTGGTGTCCAGCTGCGGCGTGTGCTTGTGTGTTTCCACCACCTCCCCGAAGGCCTTGCTGGGCACGTACTTGCCACTGAAGACGCCCAGGCCCGCCGCTTCGCAACCGGTGTGAAAGCCGTCCAGCGCGAACAGCTGGGTGTAGCCCGCTTGCGCCAGGAGACCCGCGGCGCGCGCGATGCGCTCGGGGGCATCGTCCACCAGCACGGTGCGGGTGGTGCGCCGTGGCACACGCCAGCCGGCATCCTGTGCCAGCCGGGACAGGGGGAGCGAGGCGGCCAGCAGCAGGTGCCCCTCGGTGTGCAAGCCCTCGTCACGGAGGTCGAGAACGGCGATCTCGCCGCCGTCCAGGAGCATGTCCCGCAATTGAAAAGCACTGACTGAAATCACTGGCATGTCGTCGTTGAAATCTGTGAAAGGGTGCCCCGAAGAAGCGGCCTGTTCGCAGAATAAGACGAAGCGAGTGAATCAAGGTAATCCTATTTTTTTCTGTCCATATGCTATTTTTGGTTCATGGAAAACCCGCGACTTGTCAGTCGTGCTCGGGTGCCGCCGCGGTCACTTGCTGCAGGGCTTTGAGCAGGGCATCCACCGCCGGCGGATGGCTGGTGTCGCGCCGCACGGCGACGACGTGGGGCCCCATGGGGCTGCCCAGGGAGATCGGCATGATGCGCAGCACGCCCCGTTTGGTGTAGGTCTGGGCCACAGACCGCTGCATGAAATTGAGGAAGCCGTAGTGCTCGATCAGCATCAGGTTGGTGACCAGTGACGTCGTGGACTCGACGACGTTGGCGGGCAGGCGGCCGACCTGGGTGAGGAACAGGGCGCGCACGTGGTCATAGAGCGCGCCGCTGGCGTGCGGCAGCACCCAGGGCTCATCGACGAGGTCGGCCAGGGCCAGGGATTTGGTGCGCGCCAGTCGGTGGTTGCGGCTCGCGACCAGCACGAAATCATCGTCAAACAGCACCACCTGATCGAGGTTCTCGGCATCCACGCTGTGGGTCACGAGGCGGCACAACACCATGTCCAGGCTGCCTTCGCGCAATTTGCTGATCAGCGGCGGCTGGGGGAGTTGCTCCACGGAAATGCGCATGCGGGGGAACTGCCGTTTGACCTCGCCAATGGCCATGGGCAGCAGCCGCACCGACGAGGACAACAGGGCGCCCACGCGGACAAAACCATGCGAGCCCGAACGCAACGCCTGGATCTCGTCGTGTGCGCGCTGCACATCGAACAGCACCTGGCGGGCGTGCCGCACCAGCGCCTCGCCATAGACCGTGGGGGCCATGCCCCGGTGGGAGCGCTCGAACAACTGCACACCGAAGGCCGACTCCAGTTCCGCCATGGCACGGGTGGCCGCGGGCTGCGTGAGGTTGGCCAGTGAGGCGGCCTTGCGCAAGGACAGGGAGTCCCCGAGCGCATCCAGCAACACGAGTTGGCGGAACTTCAGGCGAAAGGGCAGGGTGGAGGCATTGGGCGTGATGAGCGTGGCCACGTGGATCCTTCAGTGAATCAGTTTTGTCATAGCTTTATGTCCAAATAATATTATTCCCGAATCGCCTCGCCTCACACAATGCCCAGCACTTTCGGAAACGAAAGCCGACAGGGATGTGGACCATATTTACGTGAGGTATTTCAAATGGGCAGCAAGAAGGTCGTGGTGGTGGTGGGTGCGCTGGCATGCGCGGTGTCCGGGCAGGTGGGTGCGCAAGTCACGCTGTATGGGCAGGTGGATGCGTTTCTGGAGCAGGCCAACACCGGCAACGGGCGGCATGTGACGCGGGTCAGCTCGGGCGGCTCGTCGGTGTCGCGCTGGGGTATGCGGGGCAGTGAGGATCTCGGGGGTGGGTTGAAGGCCAACTTCCGGCTGGAGTCGGGCTTCAACGCCGACGATGGCACGCTGCAGAACGATCTGGCCTTCAGCCGCTGGGTCCACGTGGGCCTGTCCGGTCCGTGGGGCGCGGTCGACGCGGGGCGCATGTGGTCACCGACCTTTGTGGTGGGGCTCAAGTCGGACGTGCTGGCGCGCAACCGGACATCGCTGATCACCAACATGTTCCGGGGGGCCTCGACCAGGACCGGGACCTCTGGCACGGTCCCCGGGTTCCTGAACAATTCCTTGCGCTACACCACGCCGAACCTGAGCGGCTTCTCCGGTGAGGCGATGCTGACGTTGGGCGAGGCCGCCAACAACTCGAATTCGGGCGACGGCGCGGGCTTCAATGTCCAGTACAGCTCGGGACCGCTGTACCTGGGGTATGGCTACCAGGCTCTCAAGAGCGGCAGCGCCGCCGCACCCGTGGCCGCGCCCACCACCGAGAAGACCCACATGCTGGGGGCCAGCTACAAATGGTCGGCCGTCACGCTGTACGGCACGGTCAATAGCAACCGGTCGAGCGCCATCGGCTATCTGCGCAGCACGAACGCCCAGGTCTCCGTGGCCTGGAACATCCAGGGGCCGCACACCGTGCTGGCGCAAGTCGCCAGCCGCAAGGTGTCCGGCTCTCCGGTGTCCGCCAAAGGCTGGCAACTGGGCTATGACAACGACCTGTCCAAACGCACCAAGCTGTATGCGCGGTATGGCCGTGTGGACAACCAGGGCGGTTCGACGATCACCTTGAATGGTGCTGCGCTCACGGGGGCCAACGCCGACCCGTCGTTTGTGGGTGCCGGCATCTCGCATGCGTTCTGAGGACAACGCGCGCATGCACAAGTCCGCCCGCTGCCTGGCCATGGGCGTCACGCTCATGGCATTCACCGCGGGCGCCCAGCCCGTGGGCCCCGTGACCACCCCTGTCGTGGACAACGCACCGCTCAAGGCCCTGGCCGTGCAAGGCGTGCAGAGTCGGCACAAGCTGGCGCAGGTCATCAACGACACCTTGTTCAGCTACGGCGAGCTGGCGTTCCAGGAGGTGGAGAGCTCGCGCTACCTGACCGCGCTGCTGGAGGAGCACGGGTTCTCGGTGCAGCGCGGCGTGGCAGGCATGCCCACGGCCTGGGTGGCGCGCTGGGGCCAGGGCAAACCGGTGATTGCGCTGGGCAGCGACATCGATGCCCTGCCTCGCGCCTCGCAGAAACCCGGGGTGGCCTACCGCGAACCCCTGGTGGCCGATGCACCTGGCCATGGTGAAGGGCACAACTCCGGGCAGGCCGTCAACATCGTGGCGGCCCTGGCTTTGAAGGACCTGATGGAGCGGGAGAAGCTGCCGGGAACGCTGGTGCTGTGGCCCGGCGTGGCCGAGGAGCTGCTCGCGGGAAAACCCTTCATGGTGCGCGATGGGGTGTTCAACGGCGTGGACGTCGTTCTGTACAACCACGTCAGCAACAACCTGCGCACCACCTGGGGCCAGGCCGATGGCACCGGCATGCTGTCGGTTGAGTACACCTTCAAGGGGCGCTCCGCCCATTCCGCGCTGTTGCCGTGGCGCGGCCGCAGTGCCCTGGATGCCGTGGAGCTGATGAACGTGGGCTGGAACTACCGGCGCGAACATCTGCGCCCGGAGCAGCGATCGCACTACGTCATCTCCAACGGCGGCGACCAGCCCAACGTGGTGCCGGACACCGCGTCCGTGTGGTACTTCCTGCGTGAAATGGATTTCGAGAACATCACGGAAAACGCCGCGATCAACCAACGGATTGCCGAGGCCGCCGCGGCCATGACGGACACCACGGTCAGCCGAACCATCGTGGGCGCCGCGGCGCCGCGCCATTTCAACAAGCCGGTGGCCGAGGCGATGCAGCGCAACATCGAGCAGGTGGGCCTGCCCGAATGGACGCCGGACGAGCAGGCGTTCGCCAAAGCCGTGCAGACCCTGGTCAGCAGCAAACCCGATGGCCTGAGCCTCCAGCATGCCGCCCTGTCGGCGCCGTCATCGCCCGCGCGCAGCGGGGGCTCCGACGACATTGGCGATGTCTCCTGGGTGGTGCCTACCGTCACGCTGTACTACCCGTCCAACATCCCCAATGTCCCCAGCCACCACTGGGCCAGTGCGATCGCCATGGCCACACCGATTGCGCACAAAGGGGTCGTGGCCGGCGCCAAGGTGACGGCCATGACCGCGGTGGACCTGCTCACCCGCCCCGGGCTGGTGCAGCAGGCCGATCGGTACTTCAAGGATGTGCAGCGCAAGACACAGCAGTACGTGCCCTTGATCGGCAAGGACGACAAGCCACAGGTGCACATGAACCAGCAGACGATGGAGCGGTTTCGCCCCGAGATGCGCCGGTACTACTACGACGCGTCGACGTACGACACGTACCTGGAGCAACTGGGGGTGAAGTTCCCGGTGCTGGTGAAGCCGCAGCCGCCGAAAGAGTAGGCGTTTGGGGGCCGAGGCATCCAGCACCATCAGGATGACTTTGTCCGCCTCCATTCGCGCGGACTCATGCCGAAGTTCAGCTGAAACCAGCGCGTGAACGATGCCTGGCGGGCGTACCCCGTCAGCGATGCGACCTGGCCGATCGAGTAGCGGTGGTTGTTCATGTAGCGCAGCACCAGGTTTTTTCTGACGTTGTCCAGCAACTCTGAAAAACTGGTGCCACTCTGGTCCAGCTGGCGCTGCAGGGTGCGGGTGCTCAGGTGCATCTGCTCGGCCACGCGCTCGATGCTCGCTTGTTCGATCGGCATCAGCAGGTAGATGATTTTTCGCACCTCCTGCAGCAACGCGTTGTCGCCAAACGCCCTGAGCGGCATGGCGACGCTTTCTGCATAGCGCACCAGTTCAGGATCGGCGGCGGGGTTCGGCACGCTCAGGTCGCTGCTGCGCATCACCAGGCCGTTGAACTCGCTTCCATAGTTCAGCCGACAACCAAAGAACTTCTTGTGCAGCGACAAGGTCTGGGGCGCGGCGTGCATGAAGTGCACCTCGCGCGGACACCAGGCATCCCCGAGCACGGACTGGCTTAGCCGGACCAGATTGCTTGCGACCAGCTCGCACGATTGCGTCTGTGGAACATGGGCGTCAACGAGCAGTTCAAACCGCAGAACGGTCAACTCGCCCGATGGCTCCAGCGAGAGGGCCAAAGCGTCGTTGAGCAACTGGCGGTACTGGATTGCGGTCAGCCACATGTCGCGCAAGCACTGCT
>JAJNQE010000093.1 GCA_021154985.1 Hydrogenophaga sp. | reverse complement strand
CGCGCAGATGAAAACTTAGGCCGGAACGGCCGCGGTGCCGCCGCACTTGCGAAAGCAACTTCGCCACCGCCAAACCGCTGCGATCGCCACGTCATGCTCGGCGGAGCGCCAAAGTTGTTTACACACAGCCTCGACTGAACTCGGACGTTCGCCGTCGAGGTACCGAATCGTCATGATGTTGCCTGTCGGTCATTACGAAAAGCAGAGTTCGAACGGCGCCAGGTCCTCCCAAAGCTGTCGGTCCCGTGCGTTCGGTGGACTGGTACGTCAGAGTGCAGCTTCAACGACGGAGCAAGCCTGGTGGATAAGAAAACCGTCCGTCAAACTGGAGAAGCCCACACCTTTGCCACGGGTAGGTCTTCCCAACAAGTCTTGTACTGCGGCTTCAGTAGGTCCCTTCGCACCTCAAAGTCGCGCTGCGGATGCGGCGACCAACCGGGTGTAACACCCCACACACCTCTGGGTCGCGAGGAAACATTTATCAATTTCGTTCAGCTTCGGTTCACCCACTTCTTTCTAAGCTCCGTCTCACATCAACCAAGGAGCTTTCCATGAAACATACCTCCATTCTTTTTCTGACCACGTTAGTGGCAGCGGGCGTCCAAGCCCAGACCTTCAACGACACTGCCCGCGTGCGCAACGTCGAACCGCGGTACGAGAACATCTCCGTGCCGCGCAACGAGTGCACGAGTCAATGGGTGACCGAGCAGCAACCCGTGGCGGCTTCGCGCAATTACGGGGGGCTGGCGGTTGGCGGTGTGGCCGGCGCCTTGCTCGGCAACCAGGTTGGCAAGGGCCGCGGCCGAGACGCCGCCACCGCGCTCGGTGCCGTGGTCGGCGCGCTGGCAGGCGAGCACTTTGCCAACCAGAACAACTGGGGTGGTGGCTACCAGCAGGCCTCCCAGCCGCAGCAGCGCCAGGTGCAGAACTGCCGCACTGTCAACGACGTGCAGTCTCGCCTCACGGGTTACCTAGTCGAGTACGAGTACCGCGGCCAGGTCTACAGCACGGTGACCCGCGAGAACCCAGGCCGCACCTTGCCGATTCGCGTTTCATTTGCTCCGGTTGAGAGCGAATACCAGGGTGGACGCGAATACCAGGGCAGGCGTGATGAACGTGGCGGACGCGAATACCTTGATACTTACAACCGATGAACACATTTGCCAAACTACTCTGCGCCACCCTGCTGGTGGTATCCAACCTGGCCTGGGCCGACCTGAGCCGCGACGACGCGGCCGCGGTGGCCCAGCGGGCCAGTGGCGCCCGCGTGCTGTCCGTCGAGAAGTCCGAGTCTTCAGCACAGCCGGTATGGCGCATCAAGGTGGTCACGCCGGCTGGTGAGGTCCGCGTGATCCAGGTGGACGTCGTCACTGGCCAGATCCGCTAGGGCCAGCCTGCTGAGCTTCAGCCCTATGCGCTTGTTACTGATCGAGGACGATGCCGCGCTACGGCTCACCTTGGCCCGCCAGCTGGAGGCCGATGGCTACCGGGTCGACCAAGCCAAGGACGGCGAAGAGGGCCTGTTTCTGGCGCGCGAGTACCCGGTCGATCTTGTCATCGTTGACCTGGGGTTGCCCAAGCTGAACGGGCTGACCATCGTGCAGCGTCTGCGGCAGGAGGGAAGCGCCCTACCCATTCTGATCCTCACCGCGCGCGGCAGCTGGCAAGACAAAGTGGTGGGCCTAGAAGCCGGGGCCGACGACTACCTGGTCAAGCCATTCGAATACCCGGAGCTGGCAGCGCGGCTCAAGGCCTTGCTGCGGCGCTCGCTGGGGGCCTCCACTGACGTGCTGACGCTCGGCCCCCTTAGTATCGACCCGTCGGCGCAGGCAGTGCGGCTCAGCGGCGCGGTGCTGGAGCTCACGGCGTTCGAGTACCGCCTGCTCGAGTACCTGGTGCGCCAGCGCCCGGCCATCGTCACCAGGCAGGCGCTGTCGGACTACCTGTACCCGCACGGGGAGGACCGCGACAGCAACGTGCTGGAAGTGCTGGTGGGTCGCCTGCGGCGCAAGCTCGACCCCAACGGCAACGTCGGCCCGATCGAGACCGTGCGGGGGCGGGGCTACCGGTTCACCCTCGAATGAAGGCCGGCTACTCCATCCGTACCCGCCTGCTTCTGGGTGCTGCGGTGGTACTGCTGGCATTCATGGCCGGCGCGGGGCTGGCGGTGCAGCGTGCGAATGCCGAAAGCGTGCGGGCGGCCTATTTCGGCCGGCTGCAGAGCACCATCTACCTGCTGCTGGCAGCTGCCGAACTCGATTCTGGCGGTGCGCTGGTGATGCCGCCCGAGTTTGCGGAGCCGCGCCTGTCGCTACCGGGGTCCGGCCTGTACGCGGGTATCTACAACGTGTTGCGCAGGGATCAGTGGCAGTCGGCCTCGACCTTGGGCCTGCAGCCACCGTTCCGGCGCAGCCAGCAACCCGGTCAATGGCGCAACGAGACGGTGGATGGGGCCGGCAAGTCCTTCCTGTCGGTCAGCTATGCCGTCACCTGGAAGGCCTCCGAGCGTGAGGCACCGCTGGTGCTCACGGTGCTGGAGGACCGCGCGGCCTTCGACCGCGAAGTCGGCGCCTTCACCCGCACCCTTTGGCTCTGGCTGGGCGGCGCCGCCGTGCTGCTGTTGCTGGCGCAGCTGTGGCTGCTGCGGTGGGGCCTGGCGCCGCTGCGGCACGTGGCAAGCGAGATCCGGCGTATCGAAGATGGCGGGCAATCGCGCATCGACGGCCGCTACCCTACCGAAATCTCCAGCCTCACGGACAACCTGAACAACCTGATCGAGCAGGAGCGCGAGCGTCAGGCCCGACATCGCGACGCGCTGAGCTTTCTCGCCCACAGCCTGAAGACTCCGCTGGCTGTTCTGCGCAGCGCCCTGGCCGAGCCGGCGCAACTGCCAGCCACCGTGGCCCAGCAGGTGAGCCGCATGGACGACATCGTGCAGCACCAGCTGGGGCGCGCCATCGCCGGGGGCGCCGCGCGCTTTGCGCCGCCACTTCTGGTGGCGCCGATCCTGGAGCGCATTCGCAGCGCGCTGGCCAAGGTGTATGCCGAAAGGGCATTGGACTTCAGCGTCCAGTGCCCGGCCGACCTGGCCTGGCGCATCGACGAGGGCGATTTGTTCGAGATGCTTGGGAACCTGCTGGACAACGGGGCCAAGTGGGCGCACACCCAGGTCTTGGTGCGGATATGGCGTGAGCCGGGATCCTTGTGCATTCGCATCGAGGACGACGGCCCTGGATTCAGCGACACCGAGTCCATCTTGCAACTGCACGTGCGGGGGGACGAGCGAACGCCCGGGCACGGCGTCGGGCTGGCAGTGGTGAACGACCTGGTGACCAGCCACCATGGGGAGCTGAAGCTTTCGGGTGGCCCGTTGGGCGGCGGGCGGGTAGACATCGTGTTGCCGGTGCCCTGAGGGGGCATGCGCCTGGCAGAACCGGAGGGTCGCTCGGGCCATCCTGGCCCGTTACATCTCCTACGCAGCAGACATGCATGTAACTGGGTTTGTGCTGCAGACTGAAGTTCTGTTCAACAGCAAAGGAGTCACATATGACTGTCCGTTCGAAGATGACGTTTCCTGCTGCCATGCTGATGGCCACAGCTCTCTCCTGGGGGTTCAACGCTCAGGCCGCTGGATTGGGTATTGGCGTGGGAGTGGGTGTCGATGCCAATGTCGGCGCGAATGCTGGCATCGCCGACGTCCGCCTCGGAAATCACAGCGGAATTTCAAGTGATGTCCGGGCTCGCGCCATGACGGGCGTCAACGGGCGATCGGATGCTCGATACCAAAATGAAGGCCGAAGCGGCGCAGCGCTGTCAGCAGTAAGCGATGCCAAGGCTGAAGGTGCTACTTCGGTGGGCTCACAAGTCAAGAGCGCAGTGTCAGTCGATGGTCAGGTGCGGTCACAAGCGCGGGGCACGACGAACTGAGCGGCGTTTGATCAACAGAAGCGCTTCTTCGCCCGAATCAATGCGCGCAATCCCATCTTTTGCATCAGGCGCTGCACGCACTTGTGGTTGATGGGCTCTGCCATTGACCTGCGCAGCGCTGCCGTGATGCGTCTGTACCCGTCTGTGGGCTGCCATCGAATCCATCGCTCGTATGATCGGCTGCGTGCCGCAGACCCTCAACGAATGGGTCTAGCGCGACCAGACCGATACGCCAAGCGCATCGTGGGGTAGCGGGTCAATGCACACGGAGTTCGTTCTGGATGCCTTGGAGCAGGCCCTGCATGCCAAGTAGCCCGAGCGTGATGGCGCATTGACTTATCATTCCGAGGGAGTGTCGCAATACGTTTCCATCTGCTGCAGCGAACGGCTCGCAGAAGCGGGCATTTAGCCCTATGTGGGCAGCAAGGGCGACAGCTTCGATAACGCCTTGGCCGAGACGGTCAACGGGCTGTACAAGGCCGAGGTGATCCATCGCCGGTCCTAGCCAACCCGTGAATCGGTGGAGCTGGCCACACTGGAATGGGTGTCTTGGTTCAACCATCAAAGGCTTCGCGGACCCTTCGAGTACCTACCGCCTGCAGAGGCTTGGGCAAACTACTACCGGCAACTCGCCAGTCAGACTCCAACGGTGGGGGCTGACTAAAACCAACCAACCTCCAAATTCCGGGGGCGGTTCACTCACGAGACCAGTTCCATGAGCTACATGGTCAAAGAAGTTTTCTACACCATACAGGGTGAAGGCGGCAACGTCGGCAGAGCTGCAGTGTTCTGCCGGTTCGCCGGTTGCAATCTCTGGTCCGGGCGGGAAGCCGATCGCGCGAGCGCTCAATGCCAGTTCTGCGACACCGATTTTGTCGGCGTGGATGGCACTGGTGGAGGGAAGTTCGATTCGGCCCAGGCGCTGGCGGACCAGGTTTCAGCCCATTGGCCGGCACTGGTGGCGGGGCAGAAGCTGGTCGTGTTGACAGGCGGTGAACCATTGCTGCAAGTCGATTCAGCGTTGATCGAAGCGCTGCACTGCAGCGGGTTCGAGATCGCGGTGGAGACCAACGGCACAATCGTTGCGCCAGCGGGGGTTGACTGGCTGTGCGTGAGTCCAAAGGCCCGCACATCTCTCAAGATTCGTGCAGGCCACGAGCTCAAAGTTGTCGTTCCCCAGTTTGGTATGGACTTGGATGCGTTGATCGAACTGAACTTCGAGCGCCATTTGCTGCAGCCCATGGACGGCCCCGAGCTGGAGAAGAACACACTTTGGGCTATTGAGTACTGTCTGCGTGACCCTCGCTGGCGCCTGACCCTACAAACCCACAAAATGGTCGGGATCCGATGACATTCGAAATTTCGCAAAGTTTCTTCTTTGACGCTGCGCACACCCTCCAGCGGGAGATTGGGTGCGAGGGCAGCGCGAGAGTGCATGGGCACACCTACCGGGGCGAGGTCTCGGTGACCGGTGCTGTAGACCCCCATACGGGCATGGTGATCGATTTGGGTCAGCTGCGTTTGCTGGTGGCGCAGTTGCGTGAGCATTTGGACCACCGGCTGCTGGACGAGGTCCCCGGCCTGGGCATTCCGACGCTCGAAAACCTCTGTGCCTTCATTGTCCAGTTAGCCGTCTTGTCGGATGTTCGCCTGAGCCGTGTTTCGGTGTGGCGCGAAGGTATTGGGGACCGTTGCGATTTTCGATTCGAGTGAACCCTTCCTCTCCAAGTCTGGTGTGCAAGATCAAGCCTCGCATCGGTGGCTGTAAGCGCCCTTGTTGGTCTGCACCGGTTCACGTTGTACGCACGATGGCACTTCGCAGGCCCTGTTCGATAGCCTTGGCAACAAGTGCAAGGCTGCTGACTTGGGCTGCCCACGAGCGAAGGTCTCGACGATGAGCATCATCGCGCCGCAGTGAACACACACGAAGGTCGGACGGATCTGCTCGGCCACACCGCACCCGACCTTCTCGGCCCATGCGCTTGGCGCCTCAGGCATGAGCAGCTGGCGCGCCTGCTCGATGCATTCCCTTCGATGGGTGTTGGCCAGCAACCCGTAGTGCCGGATGCGGTGGAACCCGCCGGGCAAGACGTGCAGCAGGAAGCGGCGCATGAACTCCTGCGGCGAGAGCGTCATCGTCTTGTGGCGTGTCTTGCCTTGGCCTCGGTCCTTGTCGCGGTAGTCCTTCCAGCGGAACGTCACACCGCGCTCGTCGTGCGCCACCAGGCGCGAGTTGGAGATCGCCACCCGGTGCGTGTAGCGTGAGAGGTAGGCCAGCACAGCCTGTGGCCCCGCAAACGGCTTCTTGGCATAGACCACCCATTCACACCGGCGCAGCGGTGCGAGCCACCGCGCGAAGGCCTTTGGATCGGCCAGCGCGGCGTGTTGCGAGAAGAACTGCAACGTGCCTGCTCGATGCTCCTGCTCCAGTGCTTCCAGGAAGAGCCGCCTGAACAGGCGCGAGAGCACGCGCACCGCCAGGAAGAAACCCGGTCGGCAAGCCACCCAACGCTCTCCGTCCAGCGAGAGCCCGCCGCCGGGCACGATGCCGTGCACGTGCGGGTGGTGCGTGAGTGCCGAACCCCAGGTGTGCAGCACCAGGGTGGCACCGATCTGGGCACCCAGGTGCCGGGGATCGGCGGCGATGGTGCGCAACGTCTGTGCCGCCACCTCGAACAGCAGGCCGTAGACGACGGCCTTGTTCCAGTACGCGATCTCGCTGATGGGTGCGGGCAGCGTGAAGACCACATGGAAGTAGTCCACGGGCAGCAGATCGCCCTGACGCGCATCCAGCCAGCGCTGTGCAGCACTGGCCTGGCACTTGGGGCAATGGCGGTTGCGGCAGGAGTTGTAAGCGACCTGCAGGCGCTGGCAGTCTTCACAGCGCAGCACATGTCCCCCCAGTGCCGCGCTGCGGCACTGCTCGATGGCTGTCATGACCTTGAGCTGACCCAGGCTC
>JAJNQE010000023.1 GCA_021154985.1 Hydrogenophaga sp. | reverse complement strand
TGCTCCTGAGGCCTTCACCACGGGCGCCCACTTTGCGATCTCGGCTTCGATCAGCTTGCCGAATTCCTGTGGCGTGTTGCCACTGGGAATGGCGCCTTGTGCCACCAGGCGCTCTTTCACCGCAGGCAGTCCCAGGGCTTTGGCGGTTTCCTGTTGCAGGCGGTTCACCACCTCGGGCGGGGTGCCGGCGGGTGCGAGCAGGCCGAACCACGAGCTGGCTTCAAAGCCGGCCAAGGCGCCGGCTTCGGCCACGGTGGGGGTGTCGGGCAGGGCGCTGGAGCGCACGGCGCTGGTGACCGCAAAAGCCTTGAGGCCGCCCGACTGGATGTGTGGCATGGCCGAGGGCAGGTTGTCGAACATCACGTCCACCGCGCCCACCAGCAGGTCGGTGATGGCCGGGCCCGATCCGCGGTAGGGAATGTGCGTCATGAAGATGCCGGTGCGCGACTTGAAAAGCTCGCCCGCCAGGTGGATCGAGGTGCCGTTGCCGCTGGAGGCCATGTTGAGCTTGCCGGGGCGGGACTTGGCGTACTTCACGAAGTCGGCCACGTTGTTGATGCCCAGCTCCTGCGCGCGCTTGGTGTTCATCACCATCACGTTGGGCACGCCGGCCACCAGCGTGATGGGCGCAAAGTCTTTCTGCGGGTCGTAGGGCAGCTTGGAGTACAGCGACTTGTTGATGCCGTGTGTGCCCACGGTGCCCATGAGCAGGGTGTAGCCGTCGTTGGGTGACTTGGCCACCATGTCGGCGCCGATGTTGCCGCCCGCGCCCGCGCGGTTGTCCACCACCACGGGCTGCCCCAGCACCTTGCTCAGTTCGGGTGCGAGTGTGCGCGCCAGGATGTCGGTGGTGCCGCCGGGTGCAAACGGCACCACGATGCGGATCGGTTTGCTGGGCCATGCAGCTTGCGCGGCCACCAGCGAGGGGAGGGCGGTGGCAGCGGCAGCGAGGGCAATGAGGGTGCGGCGGGAAAGCTTCATGGTTGTCTCCTGTTGTGGTTGTGCTGGTCAATGTAGCGGCTTCGGGCGCTGCGCAGTGCCTGTGGGCGACACACGCACGGCCCAAACAAATACAGCCCGCGCGGGCGGGCTGTATTCAGGGTTGCGCAAGGCTCAGTCGGCGAACTGGCCAGCGGCGTCGATGGCGGTCTTGAGCTTGGTGATCTCGTTGGCCACAAACGCCTTGTGACCGGCGGGGGTCACGCGGTTGTCGGTCACGACGATGGCGCCCAGATCTTCCTGGCTCTTGATGAACTCGGGGTCCTTCAGGGCCACCTGCAGCGCGTCGTTGAGCTTCTTGGTCACGTCGGCTGGCGTGCCCTTCGGTGCGTACAGGCCATGCCAGATGGTCAGGTTGAAGCCCTTCAGACCCATTTCCTGCAGCGACGGGTAGTCCTTGAGCAGTTTGTGGTTGTCCAGGCGCTTGGCGGTCGTCACGGCGAAGGCCTTCACGCGGCCGCCTTCGATCTGCGAGGTGGTGTTGGTCGTCTGGTCACACATCACGTCGACCTGCCCGCCGATCAGGTCGTTCATGGCCGGGCCGGTGCCGCGGTAGGCGATGGTGGTCATGGACTTGTCGAGCTTCACGGCCGACTGCCACATCAGACCGCAGATGTGCGAAGCGGAACCCAGGCCGGCATGGGCCAGGTTCAGCTTGCCGCCGTTGGCGCGGATGTAGGACTCGAAGTCGCGGTAGGTGTTGGCGTTGAGCTTGTTGGTGCCCAGCAGCGTCATGGGCACGTCGTTGATCATGCCGAGGTACTCGAAGTCTTCGAGCGGCTTGAACTGCTGCTTGCGGTACAGGCTGGTGGTGGCGGCCATGCCGATGTGCCAGACCAGCAGGGTGTAGCCGTCGGGGGTGGCGCGTGCCACCTTGGTGCCGGCGATGGTGCCGCCAGCGCCTGCCGCGTTTTCCACCACGATGTTGGCGCCGCCCAGGGGCTTGCGCATGGCTTCAGCCAGGCGGCGGGCCACCAGGTCGGTTGGGCCGCCAGCGGCGAAGGGCACCACGAAAGTGATGGGTTTCGCCGGGAAGGCCTGCGCGAAAGCGCCGGTGGAAACGGTGGCCGCCAAGGCGACTGCGAGCAAGGTTTTCATGGAGGTCTCCATCAAGGTTGGGTGAACCTCAGCATGGTATCCCCCGGGTGACAGTGGGAAATCGCGGAAATTACTTAGCCGCCCGGCTGGGAAAACCCTTTGCTGCACCGCAGCCATGCACCGCTTGATGCCTTTCGTGCTACAGGCCGCTCACTGGTAGCTGCGTGCGTCCTCGATCACCTTGCCGTCATTGGGCAGGCTGCCGGGCTGCACCAGTTGCACATCACCGCGCAGCTTGGTGACGTCGCGCACGGCGGCCTCGATCAGGGCGCGCAGGGTGTCGTCGGCCTCGCTGGCCTCGACCTTCAGGCACATCTGGTCGTTGGCCATCTCGCCGCTGATGACCAGGCGGGCCTTGTGCACTTGCGGAAATCGGCGTGCGATGTCGGCCACCTGCGAGGCGTGCACAAACATGCCGCGCACCTTGGTGGTCTGGTCGGCACGACCCATCCAGCCCTTGATGCGCGGCGCGGTGCGACCGGTGGGGCAGGTGCCCGGCAAGATGGCCGAGAGGTCGCCGGTGCCGAAACGCACGAGCGGGTACGCGGTGTTGAGCGTGGTCACCACCAGCTCGCCCACCTCGCCTTCAGGCACCGGGTCGCCGGTGCCCGGGCGCACGATCTCGACGATGACGCCCTCGTCGAGCACCAGCCCCTGACGCGCCTGTGTCTCGTAGGCCACCAGGCCCAGGTCGGCGGTGGCGTAGGTCTGGTACACGTCGACGCCCTGCTCCTTGAACCAGGCGGTGAGGCTGGGCGGGCAGGCTTCGCCACCCACCGAGGCCTTGGTGAGGCTGCGGATGTCGGTGCCCGCTTCTTTGGCCTTCTCCAGCAGGATGCGCAGAAAGCTCGGTGTGCCGGTGTAAGCGTTGGGCTTGAGGTCCACGATGGCGTCGAGCTGCAGCTCGGTTTGCCCGGTGCCTGCGGGGAACACGGTGCAACCCACGGCGTGTGCGCCCGACTCCAAAATGAAGGCGCCGGGGGTCATGTGGTAGCTGAAGCTGTTGTGCACCAGTTCGCCCGCACGAAAGCCCGCCGCAAACAGCGCACGGCCCGCGCGCCAGTAGTCGCGCTGTGTGCCCTCGGGTTCGTAGATCGGGCCCGGGCTGGCAAACACGCGCGACATTGCCGGGCCACGCACCAGCGCCGCAAAGCCGCCAAACGCATCGCCTCCTTGCGCCCGCGAGGCTTTCTGGCGCTCCAGCAGCTCGCTCTTGCGCGTGACCGGCAGGCGCGCCAGCGCAGCGCGGCTGTTGATGCTGGCTGCGTCCACGCCTTTGAGGATCTCGGCAAACGCGCGGCTGTTGCGCTGCGCGTGCGCGATCTGCGCCGGCAGTGCGGCCATCTGCTCTGCCTCGCGCTGGTCGCGAGACCGGGTTTCAAGCGCATCAAAAAACTCGTTCATCGCCATTCCAGTTGAGAGAAGTGTCTGTTTCAGAACACCGCGGATCCGGCTCTGCCGGCCCGCACGTGTTGTCCCCTTGAGGGGGTGACGCCGCAGGCGGCGCGGGGGTGGGTCATCAAGCCAGCCAGCGTTTTCTGCGCTTGTAGCTCTTCACGTCTTTGAACGACTTGCGTTCACCGCCCCCCATGCCGAGGTAGAACTCCTTCACGTCCTCGTTGTTGCGCAGGTCGCTGGCCAGGCCGTCCATCACGATGCGGCCGCTCTCCATGATGTAGCCGTAGTCGGCGTACTTCAGTGCCATGTTGGTGTTCTGCTCGGCCAGCAAAAAGGTGACCTTCTCTTTCTGGTTGAGGTCTTTCACGATCTCGAACACCTCTTCGACGATCTGCGGCGCCAGACCCATGGAAGGCTCATCGAGCAGCATCACGCTGGGGTTGGTCATGAGCGCGCGGCCGATCGCGCACATCTGCTGCTCGCCGCCGGAGGTGTAGGCGGCCTGGCTGGTGCGGCGGGTTTTCAGGCGCGGAAAGTAGTTGTAGACCTTCTCCAGGTTGCGCGCGATCTCGGCCTTGTCCGTGCGCGTGTAGGAGCCGGTCATGAGGTTTTCCTCAATGGTGAGGTGGGCGAAACAGTGCCTCCCTTCCATGACCTGCACCACACCGCGCTGCACCAGGTCGGAGGTGCTCAGGTTTTCGATGCGCTCGCCGCGCAGCTCGATGCTGCCCTTGGTGACTTCGCCGCGCTCGGCCTTCAGCAGGTTCGAGATGGCGCGCAAGGTGGTGGTCTTGCCGGCACCATTGCCACCCAGCACGGCCGCGATCTTGCCCTCGGGCACGTTGAGCGAAACGCCCTTGAGCACGAGGATCACGTGGTTGTAGATGACCTCGATGCCTTGAACATTGAGGACGGTGTTGGGGGTGCTCTCTGATGTGCTCATGAAGTGTCCTGTGTGGCCAATTCGAAGACCGGTGGTGTCCTGGTCTTTGAATTGGCGGCTCTTGCGAGCCGCCAGGTTCAGCCAGTCATCAGCTCTGGCAGTCTGCGCCGGTGCGGCGTGTCAGTTTTTTCTCGGCAGCGTACTTGTCGGCCGCGGCCTTGACCATCGGACGGATGATCTGCTCATCGCCCTGCAGCCAGTCGGAGGTCCACTCGAACTTGCTGCCGTTCCAGGTGTGCACGCGGGCCCACGAAGCGCCCATGTGGTCCTGGCAGCTGGTGGAGATCGGGCGCATCACACCCTTGAAGCCCAGCGCGTCGAGCTTGGCCTGGGTCAGGTTCAGGTTCTCGTAACCCCAGCGGGCCTGCTCACCCGTCATGACCTTGCCTTTGCCGTAGCGTTCCTGGGCGGCACGCACACCTTCCACCGCCAGCATGGCTGCTTGCAGACCGCGCATGTACAGCACTTGGCCGACTTCTTCTTTTGGCCCCGTGCCGTTGCCCTTGCCATGGACTTTGGTCAGGATTTCCTTGGCCACGTCCGCGTTCGGCTCGGAACCATGCTGCATCATGATGGCGTTGTAGCCCTTGGCGCCCGCGCCCACGTCCTTGACGTCCGGCTCGGCACCGGCCCACCACACGCCATACATCTTCTCGCGCGGGTAACCGGTGGCCTGGGCTTCCTTCAGCGCGGTGGAGTTCATCACGCCCCAGCCCCAGTTCAGCACGTAGTCCGGGCGGTCGCGGCGGATCTGCAGCCAGGTGGCCTTTTGCTCCACACCGGGGTGCGTGACAGGCAGCAGGCTGAGCTGGAAGCCGTGCATGGCGGCGCGTTCCTGCAGCAGGGGAATGGGCTCCTTGCCGAACGGGCTGTCGTGGTAGACCAGCGCGATCTTCTTGCCCTTGAGCTTGTCCAGGCCGCCTTCTTTTTTGGCGATGTGCTGGATCAGCGTGTCGGCGGCCACCCAGTAGGTGCCCGAGAGGGGGAAGTTCCACTTGAACACGCCGCCGTCGGCGGACTCGCTGCGGCCGTAGCCGGCCGTGATCAGCGGGATCTTGTCGCCCGGTGCTTTTTCGGTCAGCGCGAAGGTGATGCCGGTGGACAGCGGCTGGAACACCGTGGCGCCGCCGTTCTTGCCTTTGAGGCGTTCGTAGCACTCCACGCCGCGGTCGGTGGCGTAGCCGGTTTCGCACTCTTCAAACGAGACCTTCACGCCGTTGATGCCACCGCGCTCGTTGACCAGCTTGAGGTAGTCCACGTAGCCGTTGGCGAACGGCACACCGTTGGGCGCGTAGGCGCCCGTGCGGTACACCAGCACGGGGAAAAACTGTTCCTTGGCTTGCGCCATGGCGCTTGGCGCCACCAGCGCGGCCGACACGCCGGCGCAGGCGATGGACACGGACAGAACCAGATTTCGCAGCTTCATTTCGTTGTCTCCTAGTAAAAATCAAACACACCGATCAACACACAAAACACGATGACCCTTGGATGCCGGACGGCTGTTGCCGCCCCGGCCTCAGTGCGGAAAGGGCCAGAGCCGCAACTTCTGTTTGGCGATGCTCCAGAGCTTGGCCAGACCGTGGGGCTCCACGATCAGGAACCAGACGATGAGCGCGCCGAAAACCATGAACTCGGTGTGCGACACCGCGGCGGTGGAGATCTCCACACCGAAGAGTCCCCCCACCGCAGGCAGGAACTGGTTCAGGAAAATGGGCAGAACCACAATGAAGGCCGCGCCGAAAAAGCTGCCCATGATCGAGCCCATGCCGCCGATGATCACCATGAAGAGCAACTGGAAGCTGCGGTCGATGGAGAAGGCGGCTGGCTCCCACGAGCCCAGGTGCACGAAGCCCCACAGGCCCCCGGCCACGCCGATGATGAAAGAGCTGACCGCGAACGCGCTGAGCTTGGCGTACATGGGGCGGATGCCGATGACGGCGGCGGCCACGTCCATGTCGCGGATGGCCATCCATTCGCGTCCGATGGCCGAGCGCACCAGGTTTTTGGCCAGCAGGGCGAACACCACCAGGAAACCCAGGCAGAAGAGGTACTTCTCCATCGGGGTGTTGATGGTCCAGCCCAGCACCGAGAGGTTGGAGACCGAGACCGAGCCCGAGGCGGTGTTGTTGGTGAACCAGCCGATGCGCAGAAACGCCCAGTCGCAGAAGAACTGCGCCGCCAGCGTGGCCACGGCCAGGTAGAGGCCTTTCACGCGCAGGCTGGGGATGCCGAAGAAGATGCCGACCAGCGTGGCGAAGAAGCCGCCCGAGAGCAGGGCGATGATCAACGGCATGCCGTCGATGCGCACGTAGGTGTTGTAGGCCATGTAGGCGCCCACGGCCATGAAGGCACCCGAGCCCAGGCTGATCTGTCCGCAGTAGCCCACCAGGATGTTCACGCCGAGCGCGGCCAGCGCCAGGATCAGGAAGGGAATGAGGATGGCGCGGAACATGTATTCATCGACCAGCATCGGCACGCCGATGAAGGCGAACGCGATGAAGGCGAGGATGACCCAGCGGTCCTGTGCGATCGGGAAGATCTGCTGGTCGGCGCGGTAGGAGGTCTTGAATTGACCGTTTTCACGATAGAACATGGTGCGTGCCCTTTCTTTGTTGTTCTTGTGGGGTCAGACGCGGTCGATGATCTTCTCGCCGAACAGGCCCTGTGGCCGGAACAGCAGGAACACCAGCGCGAGCACATAGGCAAACCAGATCTCGATGCCACCACCCACGTAGGGGCCCAGGTAGACCTCGGAGAGCTTTTCGCCCACACCGATGATCAGACCGCCGATGATGGCGCCGGGCACCGAGGTGAGGCCGCCCAGGATGATCACGGGCAGGGCACGCAGGGCCACGGTGGTGAGCGAGAACTGCACGCCCAGCTTGGAGCCCCAGATGATGCCGGCCACCAGCGCGGTGATGCCCGCCACGAACCACACGATGACCCAGATGCGGTTGAGCGGAATGCCGATGGATTGCGCGGCCTGGTGGTCGTCGGCCACCGCGCGCAGCGCTCGCCCGGTGCCGGTCTTCTGGAAGAACAGCGAGAGCACGGCCACCAGCAAGGCCGCCACACACGCTGCGTACACGTCTTCGAGGTTGACCAGCACACCGCCCTCAAAGATGCCCTCGAACAGGAAGACCGGGTCCTTGGGCATGCCCACGTCGATCTGGTAGATGTCGGAGCCGAAGATGGTCTGGCCCAGGCCGTCCAGGAAGTACGTGATGCCCAGCGTGGCCATGAGCAGCGTCACGCCTTCCTGGTTGACAAGGTGGCGCAGCACCAGGCGCTCGATCAGCCAGGCCAGCACGAACATGAGTGCGCCGGCCATGAGGAAGGCGATCAGGTTGCCCAGGAACTTGTCTTCGATGCCCAGCCACCCTGGCACCCAGCCCGAGAAACGCGCCATGGCCAGGGCTGCGAACAGCACCATGGCGCCTTGTGCGAAGTTGAAGACGCCCGAGGCCTTGTAGATGAGCACGAAGCCCAGCGCCACCAGCGAATAGAGCATGCCGGCCATGAGACCGCCGAGAAGAGCTTCAAGAAAGAATGCCATGGTGGTTCTCGCTCAGTGACTGGTTCCGAGGTAGGCGCTGATCACCTCCTCGTTGTTGCGGACTTCTTCGGGTGTGCCGTCACCGATTTTTTTGCCGTAGTCCAGCACCACCACACGGTCGGAGATGTCCATCACCACGCCCATGTCGTGCTCGATCAGCACGATGGTGGTGCCGAACTCGTCGTTCACGTCCAGGATGAAGCGGCTCATGTCCTGTTTTTCTTCCAGGTTCATGCCGGCCATGGGCTCGTCGAGCAGCAGCATCTGTGGCTCCATGGCCAGTGCCCGGCCCAGGTCCACGCGCTTTTGCAGACCGTAGGGCAGGGTGCCCACCGGCGTTTTGCGGAAGGCCTGGATTTCCAGGAAATCGATGATGTGTTCGACGAACTCGCGGTTCGCCTCTTCTTCCTTTTGCGCACCACCGATGCCGAACGGATTGCGAAAGGCCTGTGCAAACAGGTTGCTTTTGATGCGCAGGTTGCGCCCGGTCATGATGTTGTCGATCACGCTCATGCCCTTGAAGAGCGCGAGGTTCTGGAAGGTGCGCGCGATGCCCATCTCGGCCACCTGGCGGCTGTTCATGTGCTTGAAGGTCTGGCCGCGAAAGCTGATGGAACCCTCTTGCGGCTGGTACACGCCGTTGATGCAGTTGAGCATGGAGCTCTTGCCCGCACCGTTGGGCCCGATGATGGCGCGCACCTCGTGCTGGCGCACGTTGAAGCTGATGTCGGTGAGCGCTTTCACGCCGCCGAAGCGAAGGCTGATGTTGTGGACGTCGAGGATGACGTCGCCGATTTTTTTGCTCATGGGATGGGGTTCTGGCTTCGGTTCGATCGTCGATGTCAGGCCGCGGCTTTCACCGGCGCGAAGGTCTTGGCATCACCCAGCTTCAGCGTCGCGCTGACCGAGCCGCTGCGCCCGTCTTCGAACTTCACCTGGGTCTCGATGTACTGCTCGGTTTTGCCGCTGTAGAGCGCGTCGACCAGCGCGGCATAACGCTCGCTGATGAAGCCCCGGCGCACCTTGTTCGTGCGGGTCAGTTCGCCATCGTCGGCGTCCAGTTCCTTGTGCAGCACGAGGAAGCGGCTGATCTGGCTGCCGGCGAGCAGCTCGTCGCGGCTCAGGTCGGCGTTGACCTTCTCCACGCAGTCGCGGATGAGTTCGTACACCTCCGGCTTCTGCGCCAGATCGGTGTAGCCGGCGTAGGAAAGATTGCGCCGCTCTGCCCAGTTGCCCACGGCCTCGAAGTCGATATTGAGCATCACGCACACACGCTCGCGCTTGTCGCCCAGTGCCACGGCTTCCTTGATGTACGAGAAGAACTTGAGTTTGTTCTCCACGTACTTGGGCGCGAACATGGCGCCGTCGCTGGCGCCGCCCATGATGCGGCCGACGTCCTTGACGCGGTCGATGATTTTCAGGTGGCCATGCGCATCAAGAAAGCCGGCGTCGCTCGTGTGGTACCAGCCGTCGGGCGTGAGCACTTCGGCGGTGGCGCTCGGGTTTTTGTAGTAGCCCTTGAGCAGGCCGGGCGACTTCACCAGGATTTCGCCGCTCTCGCTCAGCTTGATTTCCACGCCCTCGCAGGGCACGCCCACGGTGTCGGCGCGCGCTTCGTGGTCGGGCTGCAGGCAGACGAACACGGCGGTCTCGGTCGAGCCGTAGAGCTGCTTGAGGTTGATGCCGATGGAACGGTAGAAGCTGAAGAGGTCGGGGCCAATGGCCTCACCGGCCGTGTAAGCCACGCGCACGCGGCTCATGCCGAGGTTGTTGCGCAGCGGCCCGTACACCAGCCAGTCGCCCAGCTTGTATTTGATGCCGTCGACAAAGCCGATGGCCTTGCCGTCCATGCGGGCCGGGCCCACGCGCCGCGCCACGTCCATGAAGTAATGGAACATGCCGCGCTTGAGGGCGCCTGCGTCTTCCATGCGGATCATCACGCTGGTGAGCAGGCCTTCAAACACGCGCGGTGGCGCAAAGTAGTAGGTGGGGCCGACTTCCTTGAGGTCGATGGTCACCGTGGCGCCCGATTCGGGGCAGTTCACCACGTAGCCAGCCACCAGCCATTGGGCATAGGAAAAGATGTTTTGCCCGACCCAGGCCGGCGGCAGGTAGGCCAGCACCTCGTCGACAGGGGTGAGCTTGTCGAAACGCGCGCCCACGTCGGCCCGGTTGATCAGGGAGTGATGGGTGTGCACCACGCCCTTGGGATTGCCGGTGGTGCCGCTGGTGAAAAACATCGCCGCCACGTCGTCGGGCCGGCAGGCCGCCACCTGGTCGCGAAACAGCTGCGGGTGGGCCTTGGCGTGAGCCTGGCCGGCCGCGACCAGCTCTTCCACACCACCCAGGCCGGGTTGGTCGTAGTTGCGCAGGCCGCGCGGGTCGTCGTAGTAGATGTTCGAGAGCTGCGGGCACTGCTCGCGGATCTCCAGCATCTTGTCGACCTGCTCCTGGTCTTCGACCACGCAGAACCGGACTTCGGCGTTGTTGATGGGAAAGACGCATTCGCCACCCACCGCGTCCTGGTAGAGCGGGATGGGAATGGCGCCCAGCGACTGCGCGGCCAGCATGGTGGCGTACAGGCGCGGGCGGTTGGCGCCGATCACCACCATGTGTTCGCCGCGTCGCAGGCCGGCCTGGTGCAAACCGCAGGCCAGCGCTTCAACGAGCTGGGCCATCTGGGCCCAACTTGTGGTTTGCCAGATGCCGTATTCCTTTTCGCGCATGGCCGGCGCGTCGGGTCGGCGCTGGGCGTGGTCCAGCAAGAGCTGGGGAAATGTGGTCTGCATGTGTGTCTCCTGGGCCAGCCGGGCCGGCCTGGCGTCTGGGTGTCCCTCACAGGACACCTGTTGATGCAGCGGATCGTAGGACTTCGTTTGACGTTATGTTGTCCGTACGACGACAATTGCGGGTCATCCCTCCTAGGACTTTCCCCTACCACTGGTCGCGTCGACCCCCGCCATGAGCCCCTTTACCCCCCACCGTTCCGGCAGCGACTTGCGCACGCGGGCCCGATCGCCCACCGAGGCCGAGTTGGCCGAAATCCCCTGGTTGCAGCGCCTCACACCGAGCGAGCGGCAGCGGGCGGTGGACGCGCTGGTGGTGGGCGAGGCCGATGCGGGGGATGTCATTTGCCGCTTTGGCCGGCCGGTGACCTACTGGTTTGGTCTGGTGGACGGCCTGCTCAAGATGAGCAACGACGAATCGCAAGGCCCCCTGGTCACCTTCACCGGCGTGGCGCCCGGTGGCTGGTTCGGCGAGGGCACGGTGCTCAAGCACGAGCACTACCGCTACAACATCCAGGCGCTGCGCAAGAGCCGCGTGGCCGGCTTGCCGGTGGAGACGTTCGACTGGTTGCTGGACCACTCCATCGGCTTCAACCGTTTCGTGATGCACCAGCTCAACGAACGCCTGGGGCAGTTCATCGCCGCGCGCGAGATCGACCGGCTGAACAGCCCCGACCTGCGCGTGGCACGCAACCTGGCCTCGCTGTTCCACCCGCTGCTCTCGCCCAACGTGGCCGGCGTGTTGCGCATCACCCAACAAGAGCTCGCTTATCTCGTCGGCCTGTCGCGCCAACGCACCAACGAGGCGCTGACCACGCTGGCAGCCAAGGGCTGGATCCGGGTGGAATACGGCGGTTTGCGCGTGCTGGACCTGGCCGCGTTGCGGTCCGGCGTGCTTGATGAAGCATGATCGACCCATGACAACCGACAAACCCGCCCGCACGCTCAAGCTCACCCCGGGCGCTGCCAAGAAAAAGCCCGTCGATCCGTTTGCACCGCGCCGCGCCCCGGTGCGCCCTCCCGGGCCGGCGCGTGCCAAAAGCGTGTCGGCCTCGGCGCCCAAACCGCCACGCGAACCAGCCAAGTCCTACGGCGCCCCGCGCGGCGGTCCCGAGGGCGAACGCCCACGCTCAGGCGCCGGCTCTGCGCCACGTGGCGACGAGCGTGGCTGGAGCGAGCGCCCCGCACCGCGCCGCGCCGACGACCGCTTTGCTGCTTCCGAGCGCCCACAGCGCAGTCCCGCCCCAGCCCCGCGCCCACCGCAAGCCCACCGGCCCGACCTCGCCCGCGTGGGCAACGTGCGCGGCGAAATCCGGCTCAACAAGCGCATGGCCGATCTCGGTCTGTGTTCGCGCCGCGAGGCCGACGAATGGATCGCGCGCGGCTGGGTGATGGTCAACGGCGAACCAGCAGTGATGGGCATGCCCGTGGCGCCCGACGCGCAGGTGGAGGTGTTGCCGCAGGCGCGCCACCAGCAGGCCGGGCAGGTGACCATCTTGTTGCACAAGCCGGTGGGCTATGTGAGCGGCCAGCCCGAAGACGGGCACGAGGCCGCCGCCACGCTGATCGGCGCGCCCAGCCAGTGGCGCGGCGACGCCAAGACCCCCGCCGACGGCCGCCGCTTCGCGCCCGAGCACACCCGTGGCCTGGCCCCGGCCGGTCGCCTCGACATCGACTCCACCGGCCTGCTGGTGCTCACGCAGGACGGGCGCGTGGCCCGCACGCTGATCGGCGAGACCAGTGGCGTGGAGAAGGAATACCTGGTGCGCGTGCAATTCATGCCCAACGGCCACAGCCCGTTGAGGGCCCCAGACGGGTCCGTGGGCGCGGGCGTGATCACCGAGAACGTGCAGGCGATTTTTCCGCCGCACCAACTGGCGCTGCTGCGCCACGGCCTGAGCCTGGACGACCAGCCCTTGAAGCCTGCGCAGGTGGATTGGCAGAACCCCGAGCAGTTGCGCTTTGTGCTGGTGGAGGGCAAGAAGCGCCAGATCCGCCGCATGTGCGAGCAGGTGGGCCTGCATGTGGTGGGCTTGAAGCGCGTGCGCATCGGGCGGGTGGTGTTGGGCAACCTGCCGGTGGGGCAGTGGCGGTATCTGCGGGCTGACGAAGGCTTTTGAGGCCTGCATCGAGCACAAACCCGACTGCAGCAGTGCCCATCGCACCAAGGCAGCACCCCGAGGGCCACAATGGCCCATGACCCGCCCCAAACCCTCCGCCACCCGCCAGGCCGTGCTGCGCCACCTGCGGCCCAGTGACCTGCAGGCGGCGGTGCGGCTGGCCACGCAGGCCACCACCGGCGTCATCGGCATTGCCGAAGGCGTGCACCAGTCGGTGCGCAGCAAGCTGGGCCTGTCAGCCGGTGCCGAAGCCGATCGCACGGGCGGCCTCACCGGGCAGATCTACAGAGGCATCCGTGGCGTCACCGCCATGGTCGGCCATGGGCTGGACGGTGCGCTTTCCACCCTGCTGCCGCTGCTGGACGACCCCTCCACCCACCCCGAACCATCGCCGGGCCGCGAGGCCGTGCTGGCCGCGCTCAACGGCGTGATGGGCGACCGCTTGCTGGCGCACAACAACCCCTTGGTCCAGCGCATGGAGCTGCGGCTGGCCGGGCAACCCCTGGCCCTGGACCGCGCCACCCACCTGCGTGAGCGGCTGACCGGCGCCTCGCCACACTTGCTGCTGCTGGTGCACGGCTTGTGCATGAACGACACGCAGTGGCAACGCAACGGTCACGACCACGGTGCCCATCTGGCGCGGGCCTTGGGCTGCACGCCGGTCTACGCCCGCTACAACAGCGGCCTGCACACCTCGATCAACGGCCGCGAACTCGCCGGGCAGCTGGAGGCCTTGGCAGCACATTGGCCAGCGCTCGAATCCATCACCGTGCTGGGCCACAGCATGGGCGGGCTGCTGGCGCGCGCCGCCGTGTTCTATGGCCGGGAAATGGGCCACCGCTGGCCCGCGCAACTCAAACACCTGGTGTTCCTGGGCACGCCGCACCACGGCGCGCCGCTGGAGCGGGCGGGTCACGGGGTGGATGTGTTGTTGTCTGCATCGCCCTTCACCTTGCCGTTCACCCAGCTTGGCATGTTGCGCAGCGCCGGCATCACCGATCTGCGCCACGGCCACGTGCTGGACGCCGACTGGCAGGGGCGCGGGCGGTTCGACTCCCCGCACGACCACCGCGTGCCACTGCCCCTGCCCGAAGGCGTGGCCTGTTTCACCCTGGCCGCCACACTGGCGCCCCAGCGCGGTCTGCTGGCTGACCGCCTCACCGGCGACGGCCTGGTGCCGCTGCGCAGCGCGCTCGGTCAACACGATGAAGCGGCCCGCCGGCTGGTGTTTGCCAAGGACAGCCAGCGCACGGTCCACCGCACCGGCCACCTGGAGTTGCTCTCCAGCCCGGTGGTGGCGCAGCAGCTGGTGGATTGGCTCTCACCTGGGGCGGTTGAAGTCGACTGACGCCAACACCCGGCGCGGCTTGAAATCGCCGCCGCCGCCCATAATTCCGCCTCGCGATCGCTCCCGTCCCGGGAGCTCCTCCCCGTTTTCTTATCCAACGAAATCCCATGAGCAAACAAACCCTGTCGTTCCAGGCCGAAGTGGCGCAGCTGCTGCACCTGGTCACCCATTCGCTGTACTCCAACCCCGACATCTTTTTGCGCGAGCTGGTTTCCAACGCATCGGACGCCTGCGACAAGCTGCGGTTTGAAGGGTTGAACAACGCGGCCTTGTTTGAGGATGCGCCCAACCTCGATGTGCGCGTGGCGTTCGACACCGAGGCCCGCACCATCACCATCACCGACAACGGCATCGGCATGAGCGCGCAGGAGGCCATCGACCACCTCGGCACCATCGCCAAGAGCGGCACCAAGGATTTCATGGGCCGCCTCAGTGGCGACCAGAAGCAGGACGCCCAGCTCATCGGCCAGTTCGGCGTGGGCTTCTACTCGGGCTTCATCGTGGCCGACAAGATCACGGTGGAAAGCCGCCGGGCGGGCCTGCCCGCAGCCGAGGGCGTGCGCTGGGTCAGCGGCGGCACCGGTGACTTTGAAGTCGAGACCATCGAGCGCGCCGCTCGCGGCACCAGCGTCATCCTTCACCTGCGCGAGGACGCGGGCGACTACCTCGACCGCTGGAAGCTCAAGTCCATCATCGGCAAATACTCCGACCACATCAGCCTGCCCATCCTCATGCAGAAGGAAGAGTGGGACGCCGAGAAGAGCGCCTACGTGAAGCAGAACGAGTGGGAAGCGGTGAACTCGGCCAACGCGCTGTGGGCGCGCAGCAAGAAGGACATCAGCGACGAGCAGTACGCCGATTTCTACAAGAACCTGAGCTACGACACCCAGGCCCCGCTGGCCTGGAGCCACAACCGGGTCGAGGGCAGCACCGAATACACGCAGTTGCTCTTCATTCCGGCCAAGGCGCCGCAGGACCTCTGGAACCGCGACCGCAAAGCCGGCATCAAGCTGTATGTGAAGCGCGTGTTCATCATGGACGAGGCCGAGGCGCTGATGCCGGCCTACCTGCGCTGGGTCAAGGGCGTGGTGGATTCGGCCGACCTGCCGCTCAACGTGAGCCGCGAGCTGCTGCAGGAAAGCCGCGACGTGAAGGCGATCCGCGAAGGCAACACGCGCCGCGTGCTGGCCATGCTCGACGACATGAGCAAGGACGCGGAGAAGTACACCGGCTTTTACGCCGAGTTCGGCGCGGTGCTGAAAGAAGGCCTGGGCGAAGACTTTGCCAACCGCGACAAGCTGGCCAAGCTGCTGCGCTTTGCCAGCACCCAGAGCTCGGATCTGGTGTCCCTGGCCGACTACAAGGCCCGCATGAAAGAAGGCCAGGCCACCATCTACTACATCACCGCCGACAACCTCGCCGCTGCACGCAACAGCCCGCAGCTTGAGGTGTTCCGCAAGAAGGGCATTGAAGTGCTCCTGATGACCGACCGTGTGGACGAGTGGGCGCTTTCTTTCCTCACCGAGTTCGAGGGCACGCCGCTGCAGAGCGTGGCCAAGGGCGCTGTAGATCTGGGCAGCCTGCAGGACGAAGAGGAAAAGAAAGCTGCCGAGGCCGCCGCCGAGGTGTTCAAACCGGTGCTGGAGCGGCTGAAAGAAAGCCTGAAGGACAAGGCCAAGGACGTGCGCGTGACCTCGCGCCTGGTGGACTCACCAGCCTGCCTGGTGGTGGAAGACGGCGACCTCTCCACCCAGCTGGCGCGCATGCTCAAGCAGGCTGGCCAGCCCGCGCCCGAGGTGAAACCCATCCTGGAAGTGAACGCCGAGCACGCGCTGGTGAAGAAGCTGGAGAGCAGCGCGCACTTCGACGACCTGGCCCACATCCTGTTCGACCAGGCCCTGCTGGCCGAAGGCGGCTTGCCCGACGATCCGGCGGCGTATGTCAAGCGTGTGAATTCGCTGTTGTTGTGAGCGCCTGACTGTGGCGTGGGGGGTGCGGGGCGGATGACTACACTGTGCCCCGGGGGGTTCTTCCTGGAACAGCGCAACGCACCTGTTCCCCCACACACTCAACCGCTCACACCGTGTACCTTCAGCGCCCATTCGACCACGTCGTCACCTTCCGCAACAGCCAGGGCGAGAGCGCCCGCGGGACCCTGACCAGCCTGCAGCGCCGATCTCTGGTGATGGAGATCTACAACCCGTACTCCATCGTGCAGGTGAGCGAGGTGTTGGGTGAGCTGACCATCCGCTCCGGCGACCGCATCATCTACAAGGGCAAGGCGGTGGTGGTCAGCCTGCTCAACACGGGGCTGATGGCGGTGGTGTCGGTGGCGCTCATTGACGAGTGGTCCGACCTCAATGCCATTCGTGGTGATGTGCGCCAGGTGCGCGACGAGGCGGCGCGGTTCGTGTCCGACTGGGAATCGCGCTTCAAGATCAAGCAGAGCTACCAGGTCACCATCAGCGAGTTCCGGGCCTTTTTGTCGGACACAGCGCGCTGGATCGACCAGGCCGACATGGTCGATTCGCTCCCGCGCGACGCTCAGGGACGCCTGACCGACGAGGTGTTCAACGCCATCGCCGAGCCCCTGATGGTCAAGGGCAAGGAATTCCTGGTGCGACTGGAAGACGAGGCCTCAAAACTGCCGGACGAAGATGCCTTGCTGCACCGGGCCTACGCCCAGACCGCGCTGCACCCGCTGCTGCTGCGCGCGCCGTTTGTCTACCGCACCTTCGCCAAGCCGCTGGGCTATGCCGGCGACTACGAGATGGTCAACCAGATCCTGGGCGATCCGCGCCAAGGCAGCACCACCTACATCCAGCTGGTGAACGCGATGTTCCTCAAGGCGGCGGTGGCCGTGGCGCACCGCAACCGCATCGACATCCTGGTGGACTTCCTGAAGAAGGCGGCCGACAACGCGGCCGCCCAAGAGCGCGTCGTGCGGGTGCTCAACGTGGGTTGCGGCCCTGGCGTGGAAATCCAGAAACTGATCGCCACCGGCGCGGACCTCTCGCGCCTGAAGTTCACGCTGATCGACTTCAGCCTGGAAACACTGCGGTACACGCAGCAGAAGATCGAGGAGGCGGCGGCCACACACCGGGTGAAGGTGGATGTGACCTACGTGCAGGAATCGGTGCACGAACTGCTCAAGCGCGCCACACGCGACACCGCGCCACCGGACGGCGAAGGCTTTGACACCATCTACTGCGCAGGGCTGTTCGACTACTTGTCGGACAAGGTGTGCTCGCGCCTCATCCGCTACTTCATGTCGCGCAGCAACCCGGGTGCGCACCTGCTGGTGACCAACGTGCATTCGGACAACCCCGAGCGCTTCGGCATGGAACACCTGCTGGAATGGCACCTGATCTACCGCGACGAAGCGCAGATGCGCTCGGTGCTGGAAGAGGTGGATGCACCGGTCACGCTCTACACCGACCCGACCGGGGTGAACATCTTTGCCGAGCTGGTGGTCAACGCACGCCTGAAAGCCATGGCGCTTGAAAATGGTTAGCCGACCGAGCTCTCCCTACGAGCAGCAGCTCTCCGACTTCCGGCTCACCTACAGCAAGGCCGGCAGCATCACCTCGATCGTGCTGGTGCTGGCCGGCTTCGGTCTCGATTACTTCTCGTACCCCGAACGCCTGCTCGAGTTTTCGCTGCTGCGCGTGCTGGTGGCTGTGCTCACGCTGGGTGTCTTCTTTGTGCTGTTCACGCCGTTTGGGCGCAAGCATGTGCGCTCGCTCACCATGCTGTGGCTGCTGCTGCCGCAGATCATGATCGCCTTCATGATCTTCGACACCGACGGGGCCGAGTCGATCTATTTCGTGGGCCTGCACCTGGCGCTGTACGCAGTGGGCATCATCCTGCCGATCAGCTTCTTTGAAGGCATCGGCTTTGGCGCCCTCACCCTCGGTCTGTATGTGGCGGCCTGCGCCTTGCACCCGGATGCGGCCGAAGACACATCGCGGGTGGTGACGAACTCCTTGTTCATCCTGTTCTCGGCCGGCGCCAGCGCGGTGTGCACCTGGTTCAACGAGAAGGCCCGCATCCGCCTGTTTTCTTTGCAGCATGAGGTGTCGGAGAAAAACGCCTCGCTGCGCGAGATCAACACCCAGCTGGCCGAGGTCAAGGGCCAGCTGATCCAGCGCGAGAAGATGGCCGCCATCGGCACGCTCTCGGCCGGTTTGCTGCACGAGCTCAACAACCCGGTGAACTACAGCCTGATGGCGATCGACATGGGCCTGACCTGTCCCGGCGTGGAGGCGGATGCCATGCTCAAGGAGAGCCTGGGCGATGCGCGCGAAGGCATGCAGCGCATCCAGAACATCGTCTCCGACCTCAAGACCTTCGCGTACCAGAAACCCGGGCAGGATGCCCAGCGGCCGTTCCTGCTCGGCAACGCACTGCGCTCGGCGCTGCGGCTGGCCGGCTACGAACTCAAGGGCATCGACGTGCCGGTGGAACTGCCGCAAGACACCCACGTGCTGGGCGACGAGCCCGCCATCATCGGTGTGCTGATCAACCTGCTGAGCAACGCCGCGCATGCACTGCAGGCCGCCCAACGCGCGCAACCGCGCATCGCGGTGTCTGTCGAGGTGCGTGGGCAGCGTCTGTTTGTTTCGGTGCGCGACAACGGCACCGGCATTGCGCCCGAGAACCTCGGGCGTGTGTTCGAGCCCTTCTTCACCACGCGCGATGTGGGCGCCGGCCTCGGGTTGGGCCTGAGCGTGAGCTACGGCATCGTGCAGCGCCACGGCGGCACGCTGGCGGTGGAGAGCGAGCTGGGCGCGTGGACCGAGTTCTCCTTTGACTTGCCGAGGCCCGCATGAACGCTGACAACACCGGTGCAGCGCGCGGCCCATGGGGCCCGCACGCCATCCTGATGGTGGACGACGAGCCGCAGGCCTGCAAATGGTTTGCCCGTCTTTACGGCAACGAATTCACCGTGTTGACCGCCGCCAGTGTGGACGAGGCGCTGGCCCTGTTGGGCCAACGCGGGCACGAGGTGGCGGTGCTGCTCACCGACTACGCCATGCCCACACGCGATGGTGTCGAGCTGCTGGGCGAGGTGCGGCGGCTCTACCCCCATGTGGCGCGGCTGCTGGTGTCGGCCTATGCCGACAAGGATGTGGCCATGTCGGCCGTCAACCAGGGCCAGGTGGAGAAGATCCTGGAGAAGCCGCTGGACGACGCGCTGACCCGCCAGGCCCTGCGCGAGGCGCTGGCGGCGAGCGTGCGCCGCTCGCACGATCAGTCGCTGATCGCGCGGCGCGAGTCGGCCCTGCGCGAGACGCTGGGCTTTCTGGCGCACGAGGTCACCTCGCCGCTGGCCACCGTGCGCGGCTATCTTTCGGCGATGCGCGAGAACCACCGCGACCAGCCCGAGGGCGGTGGCGGCATGGCCTACATCGCGCAGCAAAAGCCGGGTGACGTGCTGTTCATGATCGAAGCCGCGCAGCGGCGCGCCGAGTACGCGCAGTCGCTCGTGTCCACCTTCGTGCAGACCGCCCGCGACGCCAGCCTCGGCGACACCGGCACCAGCCTGCGCGCCAGCGAACTCGTGCGCGCGGTGCAGAACGAATATCCCTTTGATGTGGACGAGGCCGATTGGCTTTCGGTCGAGCTTGAGCCCGATTTCACGCTGCCCGGGCGGCGCGATCTGCTCTACCTCGTGCTGTGCACGCTGGTGAAGAACGCACTGATTGCCCTGCGTCCCGCCCCCCCCGCGCAGCCCCGGGTGCGCATCGCGCTGCAGCGGTTGTCCATGCTGACAGGCTTGAGCCCGCAGCCGGCCGTGTGCGTGATCGACAATGGTCCGGGCATCGCACCCGAGGTGCTGCAGCGCCTCACGCGCGAGCCCGTGACCACACGCGCCGACAGCGGGGGCAGTGGCATGGGTCTGCTGTTTTGCCAACGCGTGATGACTTCCCTGGGCGGCGAGATCGCCGTGCATTCCGTGCTGGGCCAGGGCACCACCGTGACTCTTTATTTTCCTCCGTCGCCAGACGGCACACCGGTCGAGGAGACCCGATGACACCCGCGAAGATTCTGTATGTGGACGATGAAGCCATGGCGCTGAAGTACTTCGAGCGCCTGGTCAGTCCGCTGGCACCGGTGCTCACCGCCGGCTCGGTGGAAGAGGGGCGTGCCGTGCTGCTGGCCCACGGGGCCGACGTGGCCGTGCTGGTGTGCGACCAGCGCATGCCCGGCGAGCGCGGCAACGAACTCCTGCGCCACGCCCGGGAGTACTACCCCGGCATCGTGCGCATGCTGACCACCGCCTATTCAGAGCTGGGCGACGCGATCGAAGCCATCAACACGGGCGAGATCTACCGCTACATCAACAAGCCCTGGGAGCTGGAGAGCCTGCGCGCCGACCTGAAAAATGCGCTGGAGCTCGCCGCCTTGCGCAGCGAGCGCGACAGCCTGATGCGCGACCGTTTGCTGGCCCAGCAAAGCCGGCTGCTGGCCAACCGGCTGGCCGCCCTGTTCATGGTGGGTTCTGCGGTGCACGCGGGAGCGCCCGACCAGGCGCTGCACCGCTTCGCCGAGGCGGCGCGTGCGGTGGGCGGCGCCGAGCCGCAGGTGGACTGGAACCGCTGGGACCACGCCGATCTGCTGCAGGCCGAGGCCTTGCGGGGCGCGGCCATCGCGTCCATGCTGCGCGAGGCCCTGCAGGCGCTGGGACCGCGTGTGGAGCCCGCCGCCGCCCTGCAGGCACTGGCGCGCTCGGTGGGCGGGGAGGCGAGTGGCGACGGGGTGCTGGTGGCCGATGCTTCGGTGTTCACCGCCTTGCTTGTGTCACCCGCTGGCCAGACACCCACGGCGCCGCAATGCGCCTGGCTGGCCTGGCTGCTGTGGCAGGACGGGCAGGCCCGTGTGACCCCCGCGCAAGGTGGCTGGCTGGTGCGACCGACAGAGCCGCAAGCCCTGCGAGCCGACTGGCTGGCCGACGCGATGGAACGCCTGGGCAAAGACCCGGCGTGAGACGTCTGGTCGGAGCGCAGGAACCATGGCGACTGGAAACGGTCTTTCAAGCTCTGCCTGGCTTACGCTCGGGCCTGCAACTGTCGGGAATCCCATGAACAACTTTGACCGCTTTTCTCAAAACCCCCGGGTGCCTGCCGCCCGCCTGGCCGCGCTGCTGTGCGCGGGCGCCTTGCTGGGTGGCTGCTCGGTGGGTGTGGGGGTGGGCATTCCGGTGGGTCCGTTCTCCATCGGTGTGGGTGTGGGCTCCGGTGGCGTGAGCGCCGGGGTCAGCACCGGCGTGGGCCCGGTGGGTGTGGGGGTGGGCGTGAACCAGCGCGGTGCGGTGAGCGCCGGCGCCGGCGTGGGCACCAGCACCCCGATCGGCAACAGCAACGCGCGGGTAGGTGTGGGTGTGGGCACCAGCACCACCATTTACGACCCGGACGACAAGCACCGCTGAGCGCTGGAGCCGCATGTGAAAAAAGCCCGCCCGGCTCACGCCGGACGGGCTTTTTGCTGCGCGAGGCGAGGCTTACACCAGCGTGATCGTCACGTTGATGTTGCCGCGCGTGGCGTTGGAGTACGGGCACACCTGGTGCGCGGTGTCCACCAGGTCCTGCGCCACGGCGCGGTCCATGCCGGGCAGGCTCACGGCCAGACGGGCTGCGATGCCGAAGCCGGCCGGGATCGGGCCAATGTCCACCTCGGCGTCGATGGCCGCGTCGGCCGGCACAGCGATCTTCTTCATGCCGGCCACGTGTTTCATGGCACCCATGAAGCAGGCCGAATAGCCGGCGGCGAACAACTGCTCGGGGTTGGTGGCCGCGCCCGAGCCGCCCATGGCTTTGGGAGGCGAGAGCTTGACGTCGAGCATGCCGTCGTCGGAGCGCGATGTGCCCTCGCGGCCTCCGGTGGTGTGGGCGCGGGCGGTGTAGACAACTTTGTCGAGGTTGGTGGGCATGAAGGCTCCTGGTTGAGTTGCTTGGAACAAGCGGGGGGTGAACGGGGTAGGTGAAGCGGTGGCAATCAGGCGGTGAGGCGGTCCCGCAAGGCCTGCACCTGTTGGGTGAGCGCGAGGGCTTCAGACACCTCGCATTGCGAGGCATCGAGCACACAGGCCGGAATGCCGGCCGCGCGGGCCTTGAGTTTGCGACCGGCCGCGGTGAGGCGGATCAGCACGCGGCGCTCGTCCTGCGCGTCGCGCAGCCGTGTCAGCAGCTCTGCCGACTCCAGTCGCTTGAGCAGCGGGGTGAGGGTGCCCGAATCGAGATGCAGCCGCTGGCCGAGGTCGGACACGGCGAGGCCGTCTTCTTCCCACAGGACCAGCATGGCCAGGTATTGCGGGTAGGTCAAACCTATCTCGTCCAGCAAGGGTTTGTAGAGCTTGGTCATGGCCAGCGAGGCCGAATAGAGCGCAAAACACAGCTGGTGGTCGAGTTGCAGAGCCTGTTCGGCGGTTGGCAGGGAGCGGTTCGTCATGGCTGAAGTGTGTCGTGCAATTTAATTGCGTGCAATTTAAATGAGCAAAGACAGTCCCCGGTGTGGGGACTTTCTGTGGTGATTTGCGGGGCCGTTGAAGGCTCTGCAAAGGGCTTGTCAGGCAGCAGTGCGGCGGCGGCGAGCCATGCCGATGCCGGCCAGACCGATGCCGAGCAGGGCGAGCATGGCGGGCTCGGGCACGTCGTTGACGCGGACCTGGGTCAGCAGATCCTGGCGGTTCGGGTTGCCTCGCCCGGACGTGCTGTCCACCAGCACCAGCAGACCTTCGGCCTGGGGGCCGCTGCCGTTCAGACTGGAGAGCCAGGTTTGGGCAGTGCTTTTCACGTCGCCCGCCGAGATCAACTGGAACGCACCTGTGTCAAGGTTCTTGTCAGTGCTTCCGAAAGCGAGCTCCCACAGCGCCACCTGGAAGGCGGCGGCCGTGACGTCGCTGTTGACCAGGCCAAAGTAGCGACCCCAGAGTTCACCGATCAGACTACTCACGGCGTTGTTGCTGAAACTTTGCAGGCTCTTGGCCTGGTAAGGGTTGTCGAATGGTGCCAGGTCGACATCGGGCTCCAGGCAGAAGCTCAAGAACTGCGTCCAGCTGGCGCCCATGGCACTGTTCACGTGCTGGTAGTCCAGCACGAACAGGCCTGCGGAGGCGTATCTGGTGGTGTTGTTGAGCTTGAAGCTCACGTTGGTGAAGAGGCCGTCGTCGGCGGTGCTGGGTGTGAAGGCACTGCCATCTTTGTTTTCAACAGCGACCTTGTCGCCCAACACCAGCGGGGCTGCGTGGACTTGGGTCAGGGCGCCGAGGGTGAGGGCGAGGGCAGAAGCAAAGTGCGAGAGTTTCATCAGAGGATTGGCGTTGGTGAATCGGTCAGATGTAACAAAAAGCACAATCTGCGCCAGCGCGCGGCGGTTCCGGGCGAGAAGCCGTTTTCCGGGGTTTCCAGGCCGTTGAAGCGCGGTTCTGCGTGACCAATTGCACGCGGACCTGCTCTCGCTGCGATAGCGACATCCCGCCATTTGGCGGGCTGCATGACGGTACTGTCAAAAAAACCGACAGCAATGCACGCCTTCAAGCCATCAGCGGCGCACCCTGCATTTCCTCGATTTGCTCCACCAGCATGTCCACCTGCCCCTGCCAGTAGTCGCGGCTGCCGAACCAGGGAAAGTTGATCGGGAACGCTGGGTCGTCCCAGCGGCGCGCGATCCAGGCGCTGTAGTGCACCAGGCGCAGCGTGCGCAGCGGCTCGATCAGCGCGAGCTCGCGCCGATCGAATGCGCGGAATTGTTCGTAGCCGTCGACCAGCGCACCGAGCTGCTGCGTTTGCTGGCGGCGGTCGCCGCTGAGCAGCATCCACAGGTCTTGCACCGCCGGGCCGGTGCGCGCGTCGTCCAGGTCCACAAAGTGCGGGCCCGCGCCGGGCTGCCCCTCGGGTGTCCAGAGGATGTTGCCGGGATGGCAGTCGCCGTGAAGGCGCAGCCGCTGGATGCCGTCCTCATCCACCGGCGCGCCGGGTTTGAGCACCGGGTGGGCTTCGATCAGCGAAAGGGCTTCTTCGAGCGCGGCCGACCACGCGGTGCGCACCTCGGGCGCCACGGCGGCGTTGTCCATCAGCCAGTCGCGGGGCTCGTGGGCGAAGGTGGCGGCATCGAGCGCCGGGCGCATCTGAAACGGCCGCGCCGCGCCCACGCTGTGGATGCGCGCGAGGAAGCGGCCGATCCACTCCAGCACCTCGAAGTTGTCGAGCTCGGGGCGGCGTCCGCCGCGGCGCGGGCTCACGGCAAAGCTGAAGCCGCCGAAGTGGTGCAGCGTCTCGCCCTGCACACGCAGCGGCGGCACGGCCGGTATCTCGGCGGCCACCAGTTCTTCGGCGAAGCTGTGTTCTTCGGCAATCTGTGCGTCGCTCCAGCGCCCTGGGCGGTAGAACTTGGCCACCACCTGATCGACGCCGTCCAGTGGTGACTCCAGGTGGATCTGGTACACGCGGTTCTCGAAGCTGTTGAGCGCGGCCATGCGCCCGTCGCCCCACAGGCCGATGCTGGCCAGCGCGTCCTGCACCACGTCGGGGGTGAGGGCGCTGTAGGGATGGGTGCTGGTGGGATCGGAAGTCATGGTGGATTGTCACTGCTGCCGGGCCGCGCGCGAGGGGCACGCACCTATCATCGGGAGATGGCCAAACACAAATCACCCGCTCGCCCGGCGCCCACGCTGCAGGAGCAACTGCCGGAGCTGCGCGAAGGTCAGTCGGTGGCTCTGCTGCAGGAGCTGCACATCCTCACCCGCGAGGGCAAGCTCAACCAGGACACGCGCCGCAAGCTCAAGCAGGTCTACCACCTGGTGCAGTTCATTGAGCCGCTGCTGGCCGAGGTGTTGGCCGCGCGCGGCGACGTGACGCTGGCCGATCATGGAGCGGGCAAGTCCTACCTGGGCTTCATCCTGTACGACCTGTTTTTCAAGAGCAGGACCGCGGGCCGCGTGACCGGTGTGGAGACACGAGTCGAACTGGTGGAGAAGTCGCGCGCGCTGGCGGCCAAGCTGGGCTTTGAGCGCATGGACTTTCTGGCCACCACGGTGCAGGAAGCGCTCACGCACCCCGGCTTGCCCAAGCGTATCGACGTGGTGACCGCCTTGCACGCCTGCGACACCGCCACCGACGACGCGATTGCGTTTGGCCTGGCAAAACAGGCGAGCCACATGGTGCTGGTGCCGTGCTGCCAGGCCGAGGTGGCTGGTGTGCTGCGTCAGCACAAGGCGCTGAGCCTCTCGCGCTCACCGCTGGCCGAACTCTGGCGGCATCCGCTGCACACGCGCGAGTTCGGCAGCCAGATCACCAACGTGCTGCGCTGCCTGCAGCTTGAGGCGAGCGGCTACAGCGTCACCGTGACCGAGCTCGTGGGGTGGGAGCACTCCATGAAGAACGAGCTGATCCTGGCCCGTAGAATGGCCGGCGACCGAAACGGGACTCGCGAGCGGGCCCGGCAACGATTGGCGCAGGTGCTCGATGAGCTGGGCCTGCCGGAACTCAACAAGCGCTTTGCTGTCGATCAGGTCGAGTCAGGTTCGTCCCCGATGACGACTTGATTGTTCGCGGTGGCCCTCCAGGTCACCTGTTTGCCATTTCCCCGGTGTACAAGTCAGCGCCACGCTGATGCCGGTTTGCCTGGTGTTTCTGCGGTGCATGGCACCCGGGATCGCCATTCCACAGACCCCATCCTGGAGAGCCTGCCCATGGTCACCGATTTCGCTTTTTTGTTGCAGTCCATCGCCTGGCCGCTGGTGCTGCTGCTGGCCTGGTTTCTGGCCGAGATCTTGTTCGAGCGTTGGCACATCCCGCGCGTCACCAGCTACGTGGCCGTGGGCCTGATCGGCGGCCTCGTCAACCTGCCCGGCCTCACCACCGATGTGCCCGGTCTGCCGTTTCTGGCCAACGTGGCGCTCTCGCTGGTGCTGTTCGAACTCGGCTACCGCATCAACCTGCGCTGGTTCCGCCACAACCCGTGGATGCTGGTGCTGGGCGTGGTCGAGTCCTTTGTCACCTTCGGCCTCATCTACTGGGTGAGCGGATGGTTTGGTCTTCCGGTGGACCAGCGCCTGATCATCGCGGCGCTGTCCATCTCGGCCTCGCCGGCTGGCGTGGTTCGCGTGGCCAACGAACTGCGCAGCGCGGGGCAGGTCACCGAGCGGGTGCTGCACCTGTGTGCGATCAACTGCATCTTGTCGGCGGTGGCGCTCAAACTGGTGGTGGGCTACTGGTACCTCAACACCTCGGGCGATCTGGTGCTGGCGGCTTTTGGCAGCATGTACGTGGTGGCCACGTCGGTGGCCATCGGCGCACTGCTGGGTGTGGCCGTGCCGTGGCTGCTGCGCCAGCGCAACACGCACGAGCGCGGCGTCACGGTGGTATTCGCGCTGGCCGTGGTGCTGCTCACCACCACCGCCTACGGCCTCAAGCTTTCGCCGCTGCTGGCCGCGCTTTCGTTCGGCATTGTGGCGCGCGAGCGCCGCGTGCACCTCACCAACGCGCAGCGCGACTTCGGCACCGCCGGCGACCTGCTATCCGTGTTCCTGTTTGTCTACATCGCCTCGCTGCTGAACTGGACCGATGTGGCCGCCGGCATGCTCATGGGGCTGCTGCTGATCGCTGTGCGCACGGCGTCCAAGGTGGGCTGCAACCTCGTGGCTGCGCGGCTCTCGGGCATCACCGAGCGCAAGGGTTTGCTCACCGGCCTGGCGCTCACGCCGATGTCGGCGTTTGCCATTTTGTTGCTGGAGCAAACCCGTCTCTACGGCTTTGCACCAGCGGTGGCGGTGCTCTCGGCCATGGCCGGGATGATGTTGGTGCAGGAACTGCTGGGGCCGGTGGTCACGCAGCGCGCGCTGATGACCGCCCATGAAACCCACGTGACCAAGGAATAAACCATGCCGTTGGAAGTTTTCAAATCCTCCGATTCGCTGACCATGGGTGTGGAGCTCGAACTGCAACTGGTCAACACCTACGATCTCGACCTCTCCAGCAGTGCCAACGACCTGCTGGAGCTGCTCAAGCGCAAGCCGTTTCCCGGGGTGGTCACGCCGGAGATGACGCAAAGCATGATCGAGATCGCCACCGACGTGCAGCGCGAACACGGCCCGCTGCTGGCGCAGCTGCAGCAGATCCGCGACACGCTGGTGCACGCGGGCGACCGGCTCAACATCGAGATCGCGGGCGGCGGCACGCACCCCTTCCAGCGCTGGTTCGAGCAGCGCATTTTTTCCAAGCCGCGCTTCCAGGAACTCTCGGGCCTTTACGGCTACCTGGCCAAGCAGTTCACCGTGTTCGGGCAACACGTGCACATCGGTTGTTCCAACGCCGACGAGGCGCTGTTTTTGCTGCACTCGCTCAACCGCTACGTGCCGCACTTCATTGCGCTCTCGGCCTCGTCGCCGTTCTCGCAGGGGGTGGACACGCTGTTCGACTCGGCGCGCCTGAACTCGGTGTTCGCGTTTCCGCTCAGCGGGCGCGCGCCCTTCGTGTTGAGCTGGGAAGAATTCGCCAACGTGTACTTCACCAAGATGGAGAGCACCGGCGTGGTGAAGTCGATGAAGGACTTTTACTGGGACATCCGGCCCAAGCCCGAGTACGGCACCATCGAACTGCGCGTGTGCGACACGCCGCTCACGGTGGAGCGTGCGGCCGGTCTCGCGTGCTACTTGCAGGCGCTGTGCCGCCACCTGCTGGAGCGCACCGAGCCACCGCCCGAAGAAGACGATTACCTCGTCTACACCTACAACCGCTTTCAGGCCTGCCGCTTCGGACTCGACGGGATGATGGTGAACCCCAAGACGCGCGAGCAGATCAGCATCCGCGAAGACATCCTGGCCACGCTGCGGAAGATCGCGCCGCATGGTCAGGCGCTCAACTCGATGGCCGCGCTCGACGAGATCGAACGCACCGCTGCGCGGGCGGGCAACCACGCCACCTTTCTGCGCAACCAGTTCAAGGAAACCGGGAGCGTGCAGTCGGTCGTGCGCGCCAGCGTGGAGGCCCTGCGCACCGGGCCGTGATGCACCGTGCCGTGACTTTGTTCACGCTGGGGCTGTAGGTGTTCCGGACGCCATGTCAGGCAACTTCTTACAGCGCGAATGGGGCTGCGCCGACTTAACGGCTCGAAGGGCGGCGAATACAGTTTGTTTCATCGACACCCGATTTGAAACATCCACCGCATTGCCCCAGGAGCCCACCATGTCCACCCCATCCAGCCGCCTCAACCCCTTCGTCCTCATGCTCGATCCGGAAGCCGTGATCCACGCCATGGAGACCAGCGCCAACCTGCGCGGCCTGCGCCAGCGCGTGTGCCGTCCGCTGGACAAACCCCTGATCCCCAAGATCTTTGACGCCGCCCGCGAATTCGACGCTGTGATCGAGGCCGAAGAGTTCATGGACTCGGGCGCCGAGTGGTACGTGGACGCCCAGCCTGCGCTGCACACCGTCCACTGAAGGGCCGGCCGCAGCGCCGGGCCGCCCCAAGCAAGGCCAGCCCCCTCGGGGGGCAGCGACCCGCGAAGCGGCGGAGCGTGGGGGCCAGGTTATTTGGAAAAGCGCTTGCGCGTCAGCGCGAGGGCCAGCCAGAACGCTGCCACGGTGTAGACCAGCAGCACGCCCGCATGCAGCCAGGGCTGCGCAGGCCATTGGTCCATGAAGAGAGGCCGCACCAGTTCCACCGCGTTGGTCAGCGGCAGCCAGTCGGAAATGTGACGCACCACCAGCGGCAGTTGCTCACGCGGAAAGAACACACCCGAGAGAAACATCATGGGCGTGAGGAACAGCGTGAAGTAGTAGGTGAAGAAGTCGTAGCCCTGGGCCAGGGCGTTGAACACCAGGGCAATGCACGAGAAGGTGATGCCCACCCCCAGCAGCACCGGCCAGGCCAGCAGCAGCTTGGGTGAATGGCTGATGCCCAGCGCGAGCATCACCACCATGATGGCCGTCACCGAAAACAGGGCCTTGAAGCCGGCCCACAGCATTTCGGCCAGCACCACATCGTCCAGGCTCACCGGCGCGTTCATGATGCCGTCCCAGGTTTTTTGCACGTGCATGCGCGAGAACGCCGAGTACAGCGCCTCGAAGCTGGCCGCGTTCATGGCGCTCATGCAGATGCTGCCGCTGGCCAGAAACAGGATGTAGGGCACGGCCACGCTGCCCTGCGGTGTGTTCAGCTGAACCTGCCCGACCAGCGCCCCCATGCCGTAGCCGAACGCCACCAGCCACATCAGCGGCTCGGCAATGTTGCCCACCAGGCTGGGAATGGCCAGCTTCTTCCAGACCAGCAGGTTGCGCAGGAACACCGGCCACCAGCGCATGGAGAGGCGAGGTGGCGCAAAGTGAGACGGTGTGGAGTCCAGGGTTTGCGTGTTCATGGTTCAGTGTGCCAAGGTGTCCGTTCGGGCTGAGCCTGTCGAAGCCCTCGCCATCAGCCGTCCTCCCGGATCTGACGGCCTGTCAATTTCAGGAACAGGTCCTCCAGGTTCGCCGGCCGGTGCAGTGTGCGCAGTTGCGGATGTGCGCCCAGCGCGGCCAGCAGGGGCATCGCCTGCGCCGTGTAGAAAAACACGGTCTCGCCGCTCACTTCCACCCGCGCGGCCAGGGCGCGCAGCGCGACGTGTTCCTCCGCATGGGCCAACGCAAGGGCGCCGTGGCCGTACACCTCCACCACGTCGGGCTCCAGGTGTTGCGCGATGAGTTCGCGGGGCCGGCCTTCGGCGATCTTGCGACCGTGGTCGAGCACCAGCAGGCGCGAGCACAGGCGCTCGGCCTCGTCCATGAAGTGGGTGGTGAGCAGGATGCTCTTGCCTTGCTGCAGCAGCATCTGCAGGCGCTCCCACATCAGGTGGCGCGCCTGCGGGTCCAGACCGGTGGTGGGTTCGTCGAGCATCAGCAGCTTGGGGTCGTTCACCAGCGCACGCGCCAGCGACAGGCGCCGCTTCATACCGCCCGAGAGCTCGCCCGGTTTGGCCTGCGCCTTGTGCGCGAGCGCGGCGAATTCGAGCAGCTTCGGGATGCGCTCGCGCACCTGGGCCGTCGGCAGGCCGAAGTAGCGGCCGTACACCAGCAGGTTCTCCGCGCAGTCGAAGTCCGGGTCCAGCGTGTCCATCTGGCTCACCACGCCGAGTTGTGCCTTGATGGCCAGCGCGTCGCGCGGCATGTCCAGGCCAAAGGCGGTGATGCGGCCGGCGTCGGGCGTGGTGAGGCCCAGGCACATGCGGATGGTGGTGGTCTTGCCGGCGCCGTTGGGCCCGATCACACCCAGGCATTCACCGGGGTGGATGTTGAAACTCAGGTCGTTCACCACGGTGGTCTCGCCGTAGCGTTTGACGAGGTGCCGGCATTCAAACAAGGCGGGTGTCATGGTGCGGGATTGTGCCCGCCTGCCCGGGGGCCAAGGGGGGTGGCCCCTACAATGCGGGGCTGCCCGCCAGGGTCTTGTCTTTCCAGTTGCACCCACCCATGTCCCTCGCCGTTTCACTGCAATACCTGTTCCCGAAGCGCGCGCTCACCGAGTTTGGCGGCTGGGTGGCCAACGGCCGCTGGGGCGCCATCACGCAGTGGATCATCCGCCGCTTCATCCGCAAGTACGGCGTGAACATGGCCGAGGCCGCCAACCCTGACCCCACCGCTTACGGCAACTTCAACGAGTTTTTCACGCGCGCTCTGAAGCCCGGCGCACGCCCGCTGGCCGACGCGGCGTTTGTGTGTCCGGTGGACGGTGCGATCAGCCAGTTTGGTGCGATCACGCGCGACCAGATTTACCAGGCCAAGGGGCACACCTACAGCACGCGCGCGCTGGTGGGCGGCGATGCGGAACTGGCGGGCCTGTTCGACGACGGTTCGTTTGCCACCATTTACCTCAGCCCCAAGGACTACCACCGCATCCACATGCCGGCCGGTGGACGCCTGCGCCGCATGATCCACGTGCCCGGTGACCTGTTTTCGGTGAACCCGGCCACGGCACAAGGCGTGCCCGGCCTGTTCGCACGCAACGAGCGTGTGGTGTGCGTGTTCGACCTGCAGGTGGGCGAGACCACCGTGCCGTTTGTGCAGGTGCTGGTGGGCGCGACCATCGTGGGCAGCATGGCCACCACCTGGCATGGCGTGGTGAACCCGCCGCGCCCGGGGCAGGTGCGCAGCTGGCGCTACGACGACACACCGGTGGTGTTCCAGCGCGGCGACGAGATGGGCCGCTTCCTGCTCGGCTCCACCGTGGTGCTGCTCTGGCCGCGCGACACCGTCGCCTTCAACCCCGACTGGGCGCCGGGCAACGCCGTGCGCCTGGGCGAAGCCATGGGCACCGCCCTCTGATCTTTTTTTCTGGAGCCCCCACATGACCACCCTCGGCACCCCGCTGTCTCCTTCGGCCACCAAGGTCATGCTGCTTGGCTCGGGTGAGCTCGGCAAAGAGGTGCTGATCGCGCTGCAGCGCCTGGGCGTGGAAACCATTGCGGTGGACCGCTACGAGAACGCGCCCGGCCAGCAGGTGGCTCACCACGCGCGCACCATCACCATGAGCGACCCGGCGCAGCTGAAAGCGCTGATCGAAGCCGAGCGCCCGCACCTCGTGGTGCCCGAGATCGAGGACATTGCCACGCCCGCGCTGCAAGAGCTGGAAGCCGCCGGTGTGGTGCGCGTGATCCCCACCGCGCGAGCCGCGCGCCTGACCATGGACCGCGAAGGCATCCGCCGCCTGGCCGCTGAAACGCTGGGCCTGCCGACCAGCCCTTACAAATTCTGCGACTCGCTCAAAGAGCTGCAGGCGGCCATTGACGGTGGCATCGGATACCCGTGCATCGTCAAGCCGGTCATGAGCAGCAGCGGCAAGGGCCAGAGCAAGATCGACGGCCCGGCCGATGTTCAGAAGGCCTGGGACTACGCGATGTCGGGCGGGCGCGTTGGCCCGGGCCGCATCATCGTGGAAGGCTTCATCGACTTCGACTACGAGATCACCCAGCTCACCGTGCGCGCACTCGGCGCCGACGGCCAGATCGAAACGCATTTCTGCGACCCATCGGCCATGTGCAGGTGAGTGGCGACTATGTGGAGAGCTGGCAGCCCCACCCCATGACACCGGCCGCGCTGGCCGAATCGCGTCGTGTGGCCAAGGCCGTGACCGACGACCTTGGCGGTCAGGGCCTGTATGGCGTGGAACTGTTCGTCAAGGGCGACCAGGTGTGGTTCAGTGAGGTGAGCCCGCGCCCGCATGACACCGGCATGGTCACCATGATCACGCAGTGGCAGAACGAGTTTGAACTGCACGCCCGCGCCATCCTGGGCTTGCCGGTGAGCACAGCGCTCAAGAGCTCGGGTGCGAGTGCGGTGATCTACGGCGGTGTGGACGCCACCGGCATCGCGTTCGACGGCGTGGACGAGGCCCTGCGCGTGCCCCAGACCGAGGTGCGCCTGTTCGGCAAGCCCGAGAGTTTCACCAAGCGCCGCATGGGCGTGGCGCTGGCGTTTGACGCTGACGTGGAGAAGGCCCGCCGCCAGGCCAAGCTGGCGGCCTCGAAGGTGCGGCCCCGCCAGGCCTGAACCCCCGGTGTGATGCCCCGGGCCGATGCGTCGGCCCATTTTTTTTGCATCCCGCTGCATCCAAACGCCCCGCTGGGCCGTAGTGGTAGCAGTGGCGCTGTGTTTGCGCCGCTGTCCACAACCCACCATCGAGGAGTTTTCCCATGCTGTTCAAGACCACCCTGGCCGCTGCCGCCGCACTCGCCCTGACCGCCTGCGCTTCCAACATGAGCGCACCCGCCAAGATGTATTCGCAAGCCATGCTGCCCGCCTCGGTGCAGGTGCCCATGGGCCACAAAGTGGTGATGGAGACCGTCGGTGCTGGCGACATCACCTACGAATGCCGCGCCAAGGCCAACATGGCGGGCCAGTTTGAATGGGTGTTCGTTGGCCCCGACGCCAAGCTGATGGACCGCTCGGGCAAACAAGTGGGCACCTACTACGGCCCGCCCGCCACGTGGCAGAGCAACGACGGCTCCAAGTTCACCGGCACGCAAGTCGCCGTGGCGCCTGCAGCCGCTGGCGCCATTCCCCTGCAACTGGTGAAGGCCAACCCCGCCATGGGCAGTGGTGCCATGACCGGCGTGACCTACGTGCAGCGCGTGGCCACGGTGGGCGGTGTGGCCCCCGCCATGGCCTGCGGTGCGTCCAACAT
>JAJNQE010000015.1 GCA_021154985.1 Hydrogenophaga sp. | reverse complement strand
GGTCGCTCCAGATCTGGCGCCAGCGCCGTGCACCCCGCAGGCCGTGGCGCAGGCCCAGCATGTGGCGCGCAATCGCGTACCAGGGGCAACCGTCCTCGGCAAACGCGCGCTCCATGTAGCTCACCATCTGCTCTTCAACCGCTTCGCGCGTGATGGTGTTGGGTGCTGCGCCAAAGAAGGTTTCGTCCCACGAGGTGAGCAGCCAGGGGTTGTGATACGCCTCGCGGCCCACCATCACCCCATCCACCTGCTGCAGGTGCTCGGCGATCTGTTCGTTGGTGGTGATGCCACCGTTGATGCCGATGGTGAGCTGCGGAAAATCGCGCTTGAGGCGGTAGGCCAGCTCATAGCGAAGCGGCGGCACCTCGCGGTTTTCCTTCGGTGACAGGCCATCCAGCCAGGCATTTCGCGCATGCACCATGAACACGCTGCAACCCGCCTCGCTCACCGTGCCCACGAAGTCGCGCACGAAGTCGTAGCTCTCCACGCGGTCGATGCCGATGCGGTGTTTCACCGTCACAGGAATCGACACCGCGTCCACCATGGCTTTCACGCCATCGGCCACGGTCTGCGGCTCGGCCATCAGGCAGGCACCAAACGCACCACGCTGCACGCGGTCGCTCGGGCAACCGCAGTTGAGGTTGATCTCGTCATAGCCCCACTGCTCGCCCAGCTTCGCCGCCATGGCCAGCTCGGCCGCATCGCTGCCACCCAGCTGCAGAGCCACAGAATGCTCCTCGGCGTTGAACCGCAAGTGGCGCTGCACACTGCCGTGCGCCAGCGCACCGGTGGTCACCATCTCGGTGTAGAGCAGCGTCTGTTTGGTCAGCAAGCGGTGCAGGTATCGGCAATGCCGATCGGTCCAGTCCATCATGGGGGCGACCGAGAGGCGGTGGGAATGCAAAGTCATCCCGCAATTATCCCTGTGCATCTGTGCCGATGTCGGAACGCACTGACAGACCCAGGCCTGCATCCAACGCCCTGGCCTGTGCATCAAAGTCGACAGGGCGTCGTTGGCGAAAGGCTTCCAGGTTGGCCAGTTTCCAGCGCAGAGCGGGCAATTGCGCGGCGTGTTGGCAGCGCACAAGTGCCCAGTCGGGCTCGGTTCGCACCAAACCACTCAGAAACCGCCTGTGGTCCAAAGTCAATCGCTGGGGCAGCTCGTGCCGCAACCGGTCGCGCGCCTCCAGCAGCGACTGCAGTGAACAGTCCACATCGGCCATGCCGACGAAGGCGCGCTCGTACTCTGCGGTGATGTCCTTGTCGTTGCCGAACAGCACTTCATGCGGTGGACGGTTGTGGCCAGCCAGATAAAGCACAAAGCACTCGGCCATGCCGTCGGTGAGACCTCCTGACGCATACAGCTGCCACACGTCGAACAGGTCGCGGGGATGCTGCCGGTCCAATGCAGCCACCAGCTTGCCCGCGTACAACTCGTCTCGCGCAAGAACAGGTGCGTCGAACTCGACACCGAAGAGATCACGGGTCTTGGTGCTCAGCGGCTTTCGCTCGACCGGGAGCACCGTCCCGCGGAACACAACGTTCACCTCAACCTTCACCTGACTGCTGTCGTTCTCCACGATCAACTTGGTGTCACCCAGGTCCTTGCTGCGCACCAGCCGTGTCTGCAGACCCAACGGCGCAACCCGTTGTGCGATGGCGGCCAGCTCGCTGTTGATGGCGCTCAGTGCCTGGTCGCGCGGCATCTGCCAGGGGAGGAACACCACATCGATGTCCACCGACAGACGGGGCATGTCCTGCACGAACAGGTTGATCGCGGTGCCACCCTTCATCGCGAAGATGTCGTTCGCAAAGACCTCGGGCGCCACCGCCAGCAGCAGGCGCACCGTGTCGGCGTAGCTTTTATCCATGAGGTTTCAGGCTCAGCAGGGTACCGTCGGCAAGCCTGCTCATCCAGCGTCTGTCGCTGCCAGTGTGCAAGGCGTGGCGCGCCAGCAGGTCATCGACATCCACCACCGCGGTTTCGCGCGCCCAGGTGAGGAACAGCCTCACGGCCTTCACACTCGTGCAGCAGGACAGCAACCGACCCAGCAGCTCCTTGCGTGGAGATCGCAGCCCGTCGAACAGGTTGCGGGCTTCCTCCAGGCTTTGTTTGGTGCCGGCCTCAAACAACATCTCAAGCACAGCGCGCTCGGAAACCGATGCGCGCATGCCATCGGGCATGCCGGGCGGTGTGGTCAAGGTGGCGCCGGCCAGCACGTCGTCTGGCCAATCGAACAGGCTTGCGTGAACGTATCGGGCCGGGAAGCGCGACGTGAACCAGGCCGGCAGCGCGAAGCGGGCATCGCCCCACAGCACCAGCATCTCGCGGCTGCCCAGGTTGTGGCGCACGCCGTGCAGCGCCAGTGCACTTTTTCCGCCGAGGTGCAAGCCGGGCACGCGCCGCTGTAAAAACTTCAGAGCGCCTTGCACCCCGAATTCATCGTTGGGGAAGGCGTAGACGCCCTGTGCCAGACGCACGAGCCAGCCTCCCTCTGCATAGCGCGCCGCGAGTTGAGGCGACACGCCGAGCGCACCCAACGTGGCCAGGTCAAACGGAGCCCCACGGGGAACATCCGACTGCATGCGCTTGATTAGTTGATGTCTCGGATTTTTATCCATGATTGAAAAATAGCACAAATTTCAATCAAGCACCCAATCAACGCTTGCCAACCAGCATGAAAAATAGCCTATGAAGCTAAATTCAAAGCAACATCCAATCAATCACGACGCGAAAGCGCGCCCTCGCCTGCCTCACAGCCGGCGCAGCAATTTGGCCATGCTGACAGTCACTTTCACTTCACCTGGCGCGAGACTCGCCTTGACTTCATGGGTCGGATCGGTGGTGTCGCGCAGAACGGGCTCGCCCAGCGGCAGTCCGTGCCGGCCGACGATGGCGAGCACCACCGGGGTGTTGGCCTTGGCGCCGCGGCGCACCACCACCGCCAGCTCTCCACTGGCCAGCCTCACGTAGCTGCCCGGTGGGTAAAAGCCGATGTTTTTGATGAACAGCGCGCCCAGGGGATCGGGCGTGTGGTCGGACCCGAGGTAGAGCTCGCGAGCCACCTGTTGCGAGAGCAGACCGCCACGGCTCTTGCGCGGGCTGATGCAGGCCACATACACGTCGGCCATTTGCAGCAGGTGCTGGGCGGTGCTGTTGACAGGTTTGCCAGCCGGGTAGCCCTGCCCATCGGGGCGTTCGTGGTGGTCTTGCACCAGTTGCAGCCAGGTGCCATCTCCCACGCCGAGCTGGCGCAACAAGTCGGCGCTGCGCTGCGGGTGCTCGCGCACGGTCTTGCGCTGCATGTCCGACAGCGGCCCAGCCTGGCGGGCCATGTCGTCGTGGGCGCGGGTCATGCCAATGTTCATGGTGAGCGCCGCGCGCGACAAGGCCTGCTGATCGGCTGCCGGCATGCCGGCGGCCGGACCGATCAGCTCGCACAGGCCCGCAACCAGCAACGCATGGGTGGCGCTGTAGTGCACGCGTGAGTCAAACAGCAACTGCACCAGGATCAGCAGGCTGTCGTCAGGGTGCTCGCGCCAGAGTTTGTCGGTCTGCGCGGTCAATCGCTCCAGCCGCTCGGTGAAATGGCTGGCCTCGTGGCCCTGGTGCAGCAGGGTGTTGAGCGCGGCATGGATGTCGGCCCAGGCGTCCTGGGCGGCGGGCTCGTCGCTGGTGTCGGGTTTGCTGTGCACAGGCACCATGGCGTCGAGCGCGGCGATGCGGCTGAGCGATTCGTTGCCGCGCACCATGCGGTCGAGCGCTTCGGTGTAGCTGTAGCCCCAGGCCTGCCAGTCGGCCGCCAGCACCATGGGCGTGTGCAGCATGAGCAGGCCGCGGTGCTGCTCGGAGGTGATGTGCTCACCCTTGCGCAGCAACAGCACCCCCTTGGGGTCCCAGATGTTCACGGGCACCGGCTGGTTGAGCGCCAGGGATTCCAGCGGAAGGGACTTGTACATCCCTGCAATGTAGGTTCGCTGCGCTGAGCGTGATCCCCGGAAAAACACCTTGAAACGCCCGCAAAAAACCCCGCCGCAGCGGGGTTGGTGGTGGGCAGGGAGCCTTCAGCCCATGTGCAAGCCGCCGTTGACCGAAAAGTCCGCGCCGGTGGCGTAGCCGCCATCTTCGCTGGCCAGCCAGGCAATGATGGAGGCGATCTCGCCGGGTTCACCCAGACGCTTCACCGGCACGGTGGCCACGATTTTTTCCAGCACGTCAGGGCGGATGGCCTTGACCATGTCGGTGCCGATGTAGCCCGGGCTCACGGTGTTGACCGTCACGCCCTTGTTGGCCAGTTCCTGCGCCAGCGCCATCGAGAAGCCGTGCATGCCGGCCTTGGCGGCCGAGTAGTTGGTCTGGCCGGCCTGGCCTTTTTCGCCGTTGACCGACGAAATGTTGATGATGCGGCCCCAGCCTTTTTCCACCATGTCGGCCACGACCTGTTTGGTCACGTTGAACATGGAATTGAGGTTGGTTTCGATGACGGCGTCCCAGTCTTCGCGCGACATTTTCAGGAACATGCGGTCGCGCGTGATGCCGGCGTTGTTCACCAGCACGTCGATGGTGCCGTGCTCGGCCTTGGTCTTGGTGAAGGCTTCCACCGTGGATGCCCAGTCGCCCACATTGCCGACCGATGCGTAGAACGTAAAGCCCAGGGCCGCTTGTTCGTCGATCCACTTCTTGAAGTCGCGCGTGGGGCCGCAACCCGCAATGACCTTGAAGCCTTCCTTGTGCAGGCGCTGGCAGATGGCGGTCCCGATGCCACCCATGCCACCGGTGACGTACGCTACTTTTTGACTCATTGGGGGTTCTCCTCTGGTTTGTGTGTGTTGGGTTGCAGGGCACTCGCGGCCCTGCGACAGGCTTTTGAATCTCCCGGCAAATCAGCGTTCGACCGCGAGGGAAACCCCCATGCCGCCGCCGATGCACAACGCGGCCACGCCCTTTTTGGCATCGCGGCGCTGCATTTCGTGCAGCAGCGTCACCAGGATGCGGCAGCCGGACGCACCGATGGGGTGGCCGATGGCGATCGCACCACCGTTCACGTTCACTCGCGCGGGGTCGATGTCCAGCGCCTTGTTGACGGCGCAGGCCTGGGCGGCAAAGGCTTCGTTGAGTTCGAACAGGTCCACGTCGGCCGCTTTCCAGCCGGCACGCGCCAGCGCCTTCTGCGAAGCGGGCACCGGGCCCATGCCCATGGTGGCCGGGTCAAGGCCGCTCGTGCCAAAGGCGGCGATGCGCGCCAGCGGCTTGAGGCCCAGCGCGGCGGCTTTCTTGGCGCTCATCACCATCACGGCGGCCGCGCCGTCGTTCAGGCCCGAAGCGTTGCCTGCCGTCACCGAGCCGGCCTTGTCAAACGCAGGGCGCAAGCCGGCCAGCGCTTCGGCATTGGTCTTTTTGTTGATGAATTCGTCGGTGTCGAACTGAACCGGGTCGCCCTTGCGCTGCGGAATGCTCACGCCAACGATCTCGTCCTTGAATTTGCCGGCGTCCTGTGCGGCGCTGGCCTTTTGCTGGCTGCCCAGGGCCAGCGCGTCCTGCGCCTCGCGGCTGATGCCGTGGGCCTTGGCCACGTTCTCGGCGGTGATGCCCATGTGGTACTGGTTGTAGACGTCCCACAGGCCGTCCACGATCATGGTGTCGACCATCTTCCAGTCGCCCATGCGCTGACCATCACGGCTGCCGTTCAGCACATGCGGGCTGGCGCTCATGTTTTCCTGCCCACCGGCAATGACGATCTCGCTGTCGCCCCAGGCCACGGCCTGCGCGGCGAGCATCACGGCCTTGAGACCGGAACCGCACACGGCGTTGATGGTGAGTGCCGGGGTTTCCTTGGCCAAACCGGCCTTCATCATGGCCTGGCGCGCGGGGTTCTGGCCCGCGCCCGCGGCCAGAACCTGGCCCATGATGACCTCACCGATCACGTCGGCCGGCAGGCCGGTGCGCTCCAGCATGGCCTTGATGACGATGCTGCCCAGCTCGGTGGCGGGGGTTTTGGCGAGCGTGCCGCCAAACTTGCCGACGGCGGTGCGGGCGGCTGAAACGATGACGATGTCTTCCATGGGATTCTCCTTGTTGTGCTGAAAAAATAGGGGTCAGGCTTTTGCTTTGACGTATCGGCCCGGCGCCGGCTCAATGGCGGCGTAGGTCTTGCCCTTGCCGTAGGTCTTGGGCGCTGCAATTTGCTTGCCAGCCTGCGGCTTCAGCCAGGCGGCCCAGTCGGTCCACCAGCTGCCGGGGTGCTCGGTGGCGCTGTGGATCCACTCGTTCACGTCCTGCGGAAACTTCGAGGCCGAGCCGATCCAGTGGCTGCGCTTGTTCTTGCTCGCAGGGTTGATCACGCCGGCAATGTGGCCCGAAGCGCCCATGACAAAACGCTTCTTGCCCGGGAACACCTGGGTGCTGGCATACGAGCCGCCAATGGGCACGATGTGGTCTTCGCGCGAACCGTAGATGTAGACCGGCAGCTTGACCTGGCGGAAGTCGATCTTCTCGCCGCACACCGTCATCTTGCCGGGCTTCACCAAGTTGTTCTCCAGGTACATCTGGCGCAGGTAGTGCGCGTAGTACGGACCGGGCAGGTTGGTGCTGTCGGAGTTCCAGTACAGCAGGTCGAACGGTGGCGGTGTTTCGCCCTTGAGGTAGTTGCCCACCACGTAGTTCCACACCAGGTCGTTCGGGCGCAGGAAGCTGAAGGTGGTGGCCAGGTCGCGCCCGGGCATGAGGCCACCCTGGACGAACTGCGCCTCGCGGTACTTCACGAAGTTCTCGTCGATGAACACGTCGAGGATGCCGGTGTCGGTGAAATCGAGCAGCGTGGTGAGGAAAGTGGCGCAGTTCACCGGCTCTTCACCCCTGGCAGCGAGCACCGCCAGCGCAGTGCCCAGCATGGTGCCGCCCACACAGAAGCCCAGCGCGTTGATGGTCTCGGCACCGGTGATGTCCTGCGTGACACCGATGGCCTTGATCACCGCTTCTTCGATGTACTGATCCCAGGTGGCCTGGGCCAGCGATTCGTCGGGGTTGCGCCAGCTCACCACAAAGGTGCGGTGGCCCTGCTCCACGCAGTAGCGGATGAGCGAGTTGTCGGGTTGCAGGTCGAGGATGTAGAACTTGTTGATACAGGGCGGCACCAGCAGGAACGGCCGCTCATACACCTTGGCTGTGAGCGGCTTGTATTCGATCAGCTGGAACAGCTCGTTCTCGAACACCACCGCGCCTTCGGTGGTGGCCACGTTCTTGCCCACCTCGAACACGCTCTCGTCGGTCATGGACACGTGGCCCTGCTTCATGTCGTGCAGCAGATTGGCCATGCCCTTGGCGATGCTCTCGCCCTGGGTGTCGATGGCCTTCTTCTGCGCCTCGGCGTTGAAGGCCAGAAAGTTGCTCGGCGCACTCGCGTCGATCCACTGCTGCACCGCGAAGCGCACGCGGGTACGCGTCTTGGCATCGCCCTGCACCGCGTCGGCCAGCGCCATGAGGGTGCGCGCATTGAGCAGGTAAGCCGCCGCAGAAAACGCCGCCATCGGGTTGCTGGCCCAGGCGTCGGAGGCAAAACGCCGGTCGCCTTCGGGCTTCACCGACGGCCCCTGGTTCCACAGACCGGCCACGTCCTTGAGGTACTGGTTCTGGATTTCCAGCAGCTTCGCGGGGTCAAAGCCCACCTGCTGGCCCGACGCATTCTTGAACATGTCACCCATGCCGGGCATGCCGGGGAATGCAGCGCCAGCGGTGGGCATGGCCATGCCGAAGGGGTTCGCACCCGCCTGTGGCATGAAAGCCTTGAACGCCGCAAACGGATCTTTGGCACCGGGCTGCGCAGCAGCGGCCGCCCCGGGGAAAGCCTGGGCCACCTGGGTCCATTGCTGGATGAGGTTTTGCTGAAACTGGTTGGCCGTTTCCAGCCAGTCGGTGGGTGGGGTTTTGCCCGATGTCATGCTCGTCTCCTGTGCTTTTGTGTGCGGCTTATCATCCCCACGCTGGGGAAGAAGTTCCGGGTTTTCCCCAGTGTCTGTGAGGCAGCTTCCAGCAGGCTGACGCGTGTTCCCCGGTCTGCAAGGAATGCCGTGTACCTGGTTGTGATTGGTTGGATGTACGTTGTTCTGATGATGTCGGTGGCCGAAGCCACCAACAGCACGGGCTCGGTCCTTGGAGCCATTGTGACCTTTTTTCTCTACGGTCTGCTGCCCGTGGTACTGGTGGTTTACCTGATGAGGACACCCGCACGCCGCAAGGCAATCAAGGCCCGCGAAGCCGCCGAACACCAGGCACAGGTGGCGCGTCTGGCGGCCAATGCAGAGCCCGCGGCCAGCGCCTCAGTCGATCCAGACGCAGGCGGCCATGCGTCCGGTGCTGCCGAGAATGGCGGCGTCGCGCCGGTGCGAAAAGAAACGTGAACGTTGTGTCACGGTGCACCACGCCGACGAGCCGTCGTTGCCGTGAAGGTTGGTGATGCCCGCCGCCCGAAGCCGCAAACGCGCCAGGGCTTGCAGATCGGCCAGGAACTTGTCCTCACCCAGTGGCCAGAAGTGAGCTGCGGCTTCGTGGTCCACAGAGACGAAGGCTTCGCACACCTCGGCGCCCACTTCAAACGCCTTCGGCCCGATGCAGGGGCCCAGCCACACCACGATATCGCCCTCACCCGCGGCGTCCTGCACTGCGCGCGCCGTGGTTTCCAGCACCCCCGCCACCAGACCCCGCCAGCCCGCGTGCGCCGCAGCCACCGCGGTGCCCGAGGCGTGCGCAAACAGCACCGGCAGGCAATCGGCCACCATGATGGTGGCGGCCACGTCGGGCACCTGCACCAGGCAGGCATCGGCCATGGTGCCATCGGGGGTGTGGGGTTCGAGCTGCGCGACGTGTGTACCGTGCACCTGCTGCAGAAAGATCGGGCGCGCGGGTGAGGTGAGTGCGGCCAGGCGCTCGCGGTTGCCGGCCACGGCCAGGGGCTCATCGCGCACGTGGTCGCCCAGGTTGAAGCTGTCGAAGGGCGTCACCGACACGCCACCCTCGCGTGTGGTGCACAGCGCCCGCACACCCGCTGGCGCTGGCCAGTCGGGAGCGAACCAGCTGGAGGACATCAGGCCTCGGCGTCCGGGCAGGCCGAGGGCTGCGCCTTCTGGAAGGCGGGGTGTTTCATGCAAGCGTCAAACGCCGCCATGGTGCGCGGCAGGCCCGAGAAATCGACGTTGAAACGCTGGCCGTTGAAGATCTGCGGCACCAGGCAGCAGTCGGCCAAGGTCGGTGTTTCGCCAAAACAATAGGTGCTGGGTGCTTGCGAAGTCAACTGACGCTCGAACGATTCCAGCCCGCTGCGCACCCAGTGGCG
>JAJNQE010000172.1 GCA_021154985.1 Hydrogenophaga sp. | reverse complement strand
GAACAGCTGCCGCCCCAGCCCGGCCTGCAAAACACCGTGAACGCCCACAACCTGGTACTGCAGCTGCTCGCTGAGGTGGGGTTTGCCGGCACTGCGCTCATCCTGACTCCGGTGGCCTGGCTGTTGTGGAGCCGCCGTCCCCGGCGCGCTGCAGCCAGCCACACCGCTACCCGGAGCGCCACGGCGACCAACCCGGCGCTGCCCGACACCGCCTGGGCCTGGCTGGCGCTGGCCGTGGTGGGCTTGCACAGCCTGGCCGAGTACCCACTCTGGTACATGCCATTCCTGCTGCCCACCGGTTTTGCCTTCGGACTGATCATGGGCGGCGGAACCAGCCGGCCATTGCGCGACCTGCCTGCGCGAGCCTTGGCCGTGGGTACCGCGGCCTTGCTGGCTTGCACCGTGTTGGCGCTGGTGGACTACGCGAAAGTCAGCACAGCCTTCGGCCCCTCGGGTCGCTCGCTGGAGGACCCAGCCCGCGCGTTGGCGGTGCAGCACACCGTGCTGTTCAGGCATTACGCCGACCGTGTGCTGCTGGAGCGCGTGCCCGCTACACCGGAAAACACCCCGCAGGTGCTGGCTGCCACCGCCCGCCTGCTGAGCGGCGGGCCCAGCACGCTGCTGCTGTGGGTGCGGCTCTCTGCCTTGTGCGAAACGGGCCGCAACGCAGAAGCCTGGACCCTGGCCACACGGTTCAAAGCGCTGTTTCCCGAGGCACACGCCAAGTTCCAGACCCTAAAGGGTCCGTCTGCATTGGCGCGCTGCGGCCTTTCACAGTGAAGTCGCAGGCGATGCACATGAGCGCGGCCTGTTGGCATCGAGTATCGGGCTGACGAAAAATCAAAAGCAGCAACCGTGAGATTTTGTCATTTGTTTATGTTTTTTATCATTTTTACTCCATCAAATGATAGGATGATCGCGTCCATCGGACAGTCCTTCGGCCCCATGGCCGCAGGGCCAACCTCTCCCAAAGGAATCCATCCATGAAAGCCCGCCCACAAAGCACCCGCCGCCAACGCGGTTTCACCCTGGTCGAAATGTCGGTGACCATGGCCGCCGCCGGTCTGCTCTTCGCAGCCGTCACCACCGGTCAGGAACTGATTGACCAGGCCAAGGCCACCAAGCTCATCAACGACGTCAAGTCGGTTGAGATGCGCGTCCAGCAATTTGCCCAACTCAAGGGCCGCATGCCTGGCGACTGCGATGCTGACGGTGTCATCGACTACGCCGCTGACGAAAATGCATCGCAGAGCCTGCGCACAGACATCGGCAACAACGCCCGAGCCAGCGAATACTCGTACTCGGTGCTGCTGCCCACGATCCCGGCCGACGGCGTTGTTGCCGCGAATGAGAGCGACGCTTGCAGTCTGGTGGGCGACGGCGCTGCTACAACGGCTCCCGCGGTCACTGACGTCGCAACAAACGCAACAAACGCCAACGTTTGGCTCAACGACCTGAAAGTTGCTGGCGTGGTCAGCGACAGTGCTCCCAACCGCACGCTGGCCAAAATGGTCAACGAGGACTTCCTGTTTGTGGGTAGCGTGACCGATGGAGGAAGCGCGACCGCCGATGCCGCTGACTACAACGCCATCGTGATTCACAACGTGCCGCAGTGGATGGCTCGTCGCTTGTCCACCGCCATCAACGGCCAGGACGCACGTGCAGATCGTTCGCGCATTCGACTTCTGGGGCGTACAGCTACCGATGGCACGTACGCAATGCGCTGGGACAACACAGGTGCAACTGAAACTTCGACCGTGGACATGCGCGACAGCATGGTGACGGTTGTGTACTTCTTTGATCGCGTGCCGGAATCAAAGCTCGAGACTGACACTGTCGACTGATAACGTCCATCGACGATCTGCTGTCCAGACAGTCCCCCCGGGGCTGACTGGACAGTCCGAATTGAAGTAGCCGCTTCCCCTTTTGAGTGATGTTGCGCATCCCTACAAGCGCGTCAAAAAAACAATATGAACACTGGTAGACGTAGTGGCCGCCAACGCGGCTTCACCCTGGTCGAAATGTCCATGACCATGGCCGCTGTCGGCCTGCTGTTCGCGGCCGTCACCACCGGCCAGGAACTCATTGACCAAGTGAAGGCCACCAAGCTCATCAATGACGTCAAAACGATCGAGATGCATGTGCAGCGGTTCGCGCAACTTAAGCACCGCCTGCCCGGCGACTGCGACGCGGACGGCGTGATCGACTACGCCGGTCAAGACAGCGACTCCGATCGCGACGATTTTGACAACAACCTCCGTGCGTCGTTCTACTCATACTCGGTGCAGCTGCCCACGATTCCCGCCGCCGATGCCGAGGATTCGCTGGAATCTGATGCATGTGCCCTGATCGGAGCGACGATCACGGAGGGATCGCCCCACACCGTGACAACAGCCCGTGACAACGCCAATGTCTGGATCAACGACCTGAAGATGGCGGGTGTGGTGAGCGACAGCACTCCCAACCGCATCTTTGCCAAGATGGTCAACGAGGACTTCCTCTTCGTGGGCAAGGTCACCGACCCACTAGATGAAGGTCGCGGCGCCACCGCACAACTGGCCGCCTACAACGCCATCGTGATCCACAACGTGCCGCAGTGGATGGCCCGACGCCTGTCCACCACCTTGAACGGCCAGGACGCTCGCGCAGATCGATCACGCGTCCGTTTGCTGACACGCGGCTATGGGTCATACAGCAACAAATGGGACGACACCAAAGATGAAGGCGGCACCGAAATGCGCGACAGCATGGTGACGGTGGTGTACTTTTTCGACCGAGTGCCGGAATCGAAGAGGGGTGGTACTTGACGCTCAAGTCAAACCAGCCTCCTTGCCTGTCCGCCTGTCGACCCTGTCCAAATCCCTGAATGTGCAGGCCAACGCTCCAGTGCTGACCTTTTGGAAATCTTGCCCATGAAAACCCTGCTGGTCGCCATGTCGCGCGCCGACACCTTGTACGGCACCCATCCGGTGCGGTATGCCGTCGTCCGTGGGCGCGAGGTACTGCACCTGGGCAGCGGCGCGGCCGACGAGCTGGTTAACCAGGCCGGGCGCTCGGTGCGCATGAGCCTGGACTCGCCCGCCAACGTGAGCGAGCGTTTGCGGGTGCGGGCGTTGTCGCGCCGCTTTGTGCCGGTGCTGGTGCAGCGCCACCTCACCGACAACGGCACCTTCACCGAGCGGTTCCGCTCCCGCAGCCGGGTGGCTTGGCTGCGCCAGGGCGAGGCGGAGGTAGACGTACACGCCATGCTCGAAGACGACGCCGAGCTGGCGCACAACCTGTTGCCCGGCGCCACAAGGCCGCTCACCCACCTGATCACCGCGGACGCTGCCGTGGCCAACCTGGTGCGTGCAGCCTCCGCCGAGCCGGTGCTGGTGCACTGGTGGCACCAGGGTTCGCTGCGCTCGCTGGGCGTGCGCGGCGGCAGCGTGGCGTGGCAGCGGGTGCAGCCCGTGGGCGACGCTGCCGACAAGGCCGACGAAGGCGTGTGGAAACCGCTGCTGGACAGCGCCAGCGCCAACGCACCGGCCGAGTTCAACGGGCCGCACTGCCTGGTGATCCGGTTGGGCCGGGGACCTTGGGCAGCCCAGGGCGACTGGGCCAGCAATGGATCGCGCGAACTGGTACAGCGCATCGCCAGCCTGTTCAAGGGCACCGAACCCGCACAAATCCTGCTGCAGCCCGACCTCTTTGGTCTCGCTTTTGCCGACAGGCACCAAAGCCTGGTCGTCAACGGCCACCGCCAGCGGGTGATTGCCTGGCAGGCGGCCCCGGTGGCGGCGGCCGTGGCCGGCCTGGTGGGGGCGGTGTTGCTCGGCACGGGGATCTGGTGGCACGCGCAGGCCGAGCAGCGCGCCGCCGCGCTGCAACTGGGTGTGCAGACCCTCGTTGCACAAAACAAGAGTCAAGACGCACAGCGCCCGCCCGCCGGGGCCGTGGCGGCGCTGCGCTCAGCTGCGTGGCGCGAAACCGCGCTCGGGGTCAACCTGCGGGCCGACCATTTTCTGGACGAGCTGCTGGCCCAGGTGCCGCCCGGCGCACAAGTGCTGCAGATCAAGATTCGCCGAGACGACGTGGGCAACGAGCGCCTGCGCCTCACCGATGGCCAGCCTGGTGCTGCTACCAGGACAGCCCGCGCCAGAGCCAAGCGCGAACCGGTGACCCAGCAGGCCCAGGCCCCGGCGGCCGATGGTCTTCAACCCACCTCGGAAGTGGTCAATTTCACCCCGGGCGTACCAGTGCGGCGCATGCCGCAAGCGGGTGAGCCCACCTTTGCGGTGGACCTGAAGATTTCGCTGGCCGGCGGGTACTCGGGCGCCAAGCTCAAAGCCGAGCAGATGGCCGAACAGCTATCGCGCCTCGGCCGCCTCTCAGACACCCGCCTGGTGTTCCAGGACCAGGGGCCACAGGCTCCGGGCGCCAACCTGCAAACCCGTTTGACCATCGCCGCCGGGGCATTCTGAGCATGACCCGTAACCCCCAGGCGCTGCAGCCACTGCCGAGCGACGAAGCCTTGCTGGCCCAGCTGGGCACGGCCGGTGCACTCACTCGGCAGCAGGCGGACTACGTGCGGCGCGTCACGCGTTCGCTCGGACAGCCTGCCACCGAGGTGCTGCGCTTGCTGCGCATGGCGACCGACACCGACATTGCCAAAGCCATCGCCGTCGTGCACGGTCTGCCTGGCTGGTGGCCCGACGCCACCCAGGTGGACTCGGCCGCGCTCGCACAACTGCCCTTCAGCTTTGCGCGCCAGCACCACATGCTGCCGGTGCGCAACACCGACGGCGTGCTGCACATCGCCACCGACGAGCCAGGCAACCTGGAAGCCCAGCAGCGCCTGCGCCGCCATGTGCAGGGTGAGGTGCGCTGGATCGTCTCGCCGCGCACAGCGCTGGCCGTCACCATTGAAATGGCCTACCGGGCGGCGAGCCACCCGAGTGCCGAAGAACTCGAACGCGAACTGGCCCGCGTGGGCGGGGACCTCGACGGCGGGCGGCTGGTGCGCCTCGCGCTGGCCGACGGCGTGGAACGCGGCGCCAGCGACGTGCACTTCACACCCTCGGGCTTTGCGCTGCTGGTGTCGTTCCGCATCGACGGTGTGCTGCAGCTCCAGCATGTGCTGCCCGCAGCGCTGCATGTGCGGGTGGCCTCGGCCATCAAGATTGAAGCGGGCATGGACATCGGTGAATCGCGCCGACCGCAGGACGGCAGCTACAGCCTCACCGTGGCCGGCCAGCCGTTTGACCTGCGGGTCTCGACCATGCCCACCACCCACGGCGAAAACCTGGTGGTGCGCATCTTGTCGATGCGCGGCGACGTGTTGCCCCTGGACCAGTGCGGTTTCTGGCCCGAGCAGGTGGCGCAGATCGAACAACTCATGCGCGCGCCCGACGGGCTGGTGCTGGCCACCGGGCCCACCGGCAGCGGCAAGACCACCACGCTCTACGCTGGCCTGCGCATGATCAACGCGCTCGAACGCAACATCATGACGGTGGAAGACCCGGTGGAATACCACGTGCCGCTGGTGCGGCAGGTGCGTTTGAACGACCGCGCGGGCATGAGCTTCGCCAGCGCCGTCAAGGGCTTCCTGCGGCAGGACCCCGACGTGATGCTGGTGGGCGAGGTGCGCGATGCGGAAACCGCGTCCATGGCCATCCGCGCCGCGCAGACCGGCCACCTGGTGCCGGCCAGCCTGCACACCAACGACGCGGTGGGCGCCATCAGCCGCATGCGCGACCTGGAGGTGCCCGACTATTTGCTGTCGGCCAGTCTGCGTGGCGTGATTGCGCAGCGACTGGTGCGCAAGCTGTGCACGGCCTGCCGCCAGCCCACCGAAGGCACTCGCTTTTGTTCGGTGGGCTGCGCACGCTGCAACAACACCGGCTATCGCTCGCGACTGGCGGTGGGCGAGGTGCTCCTCATCGACGACGAAGTGCGCACACTGATCGACCAGAAGGCTGGCGAGTCGGCGATCCGGCGCAACGTGGTGGCGCGGGGCTTCAAACCTATGCGGGCCTGGGCCCAGCACCTGGTGGACGCGGGCGTGACCGACAGCGACGAGCTCGACCGCGTGTTTGGCGGAGCAACCGCATGAGGCTGTATTGGTACCGTGCCATGACCGCCGAGGGCGCGCTGGTGCGCGGTTCGGGTGAACACGCCGACGAGGTGGAACTGATGGACGCGCTGGCCGCCCAGGGCCTGCAGCCCTTCCGGGTCTGGTCGCTGCCGGGCTGGCTCAACGGTGTGTGGGCCCGCCCACTGGGCGCGGCTGCCGTGTCCGAGTTCTGCCACCTGATTGGTCAACATGTGCGCGCTGGTGCCGACCTGCGCATGGCACTGGGTGAGGCGGCGCAAGGTGCCTCCACCGCCCGCCTGCGCATGCTCTGCTCTCGCTTGAAACGATCGCTGGAGCGCGGTGACACCCTGGCCAGCGCCATGGAGACGACGCGTGCTTTCCCGGTGATGGTTCGTCACCTGGTCACCGTGGGCGAAGAAACGGGCCGGCTGGGCGACATTCTGGGCAACGCGGCGGCGCAGTACGAGCAGGCGCGTGTGATGCGTTCGGCCATTGCTCGCTCCACCCTGTACCCCGCCATCGTGATGGTGGTGCTGCTGTTGAGCTGCGTGTTCTGGATGTTGTTTGTGATCCCCAAGATGATGGTGTTGTTTGAATCGCTGCGCGTGGAGCTGCCTCCGGCCACGCTCAAGGTGATTGCGATCACCGAGTGGCTCAAGCACTACGGTCTGTGGCTGCCGCTGATTTTTGCGCCGGTGCTGGTCCTAGTGCCGCTGCTGTGGCGCCACCCGGTTTTTGCGCCAGCCATCCACGCCGTGGTGTGGTGGGCGCCGGGCATCAAGGGGCTGGAGCGTTCGCGGGTGTACCACGCATTTTTCAGCAACCTGGGCACCATGCAGTCCGCTGGCCTGACGCTCACGCGATGCCTGGCGGTGCTGTTGCAGCAACCGGTCAACCAGCATTTCGGGCGCCGGCTCACGCGCATGGGCGCCAGCACCCGCCGCGGCCTGGCCCTGTCGGACGGCTTGGCGCAAAGCGGAGTGTTCGAGCGCTTTGCCCTGAGCATGGTTCGCTTGGGCGAAACCACAGGCACCCTGGACAAACAAAGCCTGCGGCTGAGTGAACACTACGCGGTGCGCCTCAAGCAGCAGATCGAGACCGGCTCCCGCCTGTTTGAGCCACTCATGCTTCTTGTGCTGGCAGCGTTTCTGTTGCTCATCGGTGTGACCTTGCTGGGGCCGGTGTACGAACTGGCCGCGCGTGCCTCCGCGGGGATCAAGCTGTGAGCGCACGCACCGCACCGCGCCAGCGCGGATTCATGATGATGGAGCTGGCCATCGGGCTGGTGCTGGCGGGCGCCCTGGTGGCGCTGCTCATACCGCTCTTGGCCATGCAACGCGACAGCGATGCAGACCGCAAGGATGTGGCGGCCATGGAACAGGCGCGTGCAGCGCTGCTGGGCCAGGCGGTGGCGGGTGGGGGTCTGCCTGCGCCGATCATGTTTGCTGAAAGCGAGGGCTACTACAGCCACCTCACGCTCGACAGTTTGCTGACCCCGCTGCCACTGGGTTGGGCAGGCGCACTGCCCGGGCAGGCACTGGGGGTTCCTCACATTTCTTCACTGCAGACCGCCTACTGGTATGACGTGCAACCCGCACTGAGGGCAGACACCGCGTCTGCATTTTTTCCACTGGTCACCGGCGAAGGAGCGTCTGCGACGTTCAGCCCCATCGTGGAACAGTTTGATCCTGACCAAAACGGCAACCTGTCCACCGGTGGTTACCGAAGTCAGCTGTGTCGCAACCTGAACTCGCTGCAAGCGATCGAGCAGGCCATGCGGGTGGAGCTAACGGATCCGGCCAACCCGACTGGAACCAACTACAAGCGCGACTACATCAACACCACCCTGCCGCGCGTGTGGGGCGCCGGGCACGAAAGCCAGTTCAGCTGGAACAGCGCCCTTGGTTATGCGGAAGTTGCGTTGCCCATCACCGCGACTTCCTTGACCAACACCGTGTTTGAAAACTCCGGGGCAGCTGCATTTGTGGTGGTACGCCGGCAACCGCCAGCACAGCGACGCCTTGATCGCCAGAACGCGGTCTATTGGCTGCCGAGCGCCACCGGACTCGACACAGCCTTTGATTTTTCGATCGATGACGCCTATCCGACGGCTGTCTTGTCGGGCGATCGAGGCTTTCGCGTGTATGAAAGCCCCAGCACATCAACCACCGACAACGCCACCTCCGACCTGGCCGACTACGGGGGCTTGGTGAGGTCGGTATCGCTGGGGGAGTTTGCCCAGTCGCTGCGGGGCGCGGGGCTGTGCACCAAACCGAGCGAGGCCTGCAAGGCCAACCAGCTGTTCGTGCGCTTCAGCAACAGCGTGCGATCAGTGCCTCCGTCTGGCCTCGCCACGGGCCTTCCCATGCGCTGGTCCTTGGTGGACGCGGCCGACCTCGTTTACCAGACCGGAGACGTGGCCCAAGGCACTGCCACCGACGGCATTTGCCTGGACGCGTTCGCCACGGACTCGGCAGGAAGCGCTCCGTCGCGCTACCTGCAAATCACGTTCATCAGCCCATCGGGAACGGTGGGCTACACCTCCTCATCGCCCGCCGGGTATCTCAACGGTTTGCTCGTCGACCCCGACACCGCTCGCGATGCGGCCACCGCAACCAGTTGGCTGCCGTTGACGGCTTTGTCAGCCGCCGAAGCCGGCAAGACGGTAACGGTTTCGTGCGCCGGGACCCACACCGTCAGCGCAGCCCTGCCCGCCGGTGACCTGGTGGAAGCGGGCCCTGCCCTGCCCACCTGCTCAATCACCCAGCTCCCTTGAACGGACTCCGCATGGCACTCTCCTTTCACGCACGAACCGTTGGCTGGCTCGGACTCGCCTCCGTGCTGCTGGGTTCTGGTCTGTACATGGTCAACACCGGCCACTCAGCGCTTGCGCGAGTAGAAGCGCAAGAGCGCGCACTGGCCACCGCCACTCAGGCCTTGAGCCAGAACCGCCAGCACGCCGAAGCCTATGCGCAACTCATCGAGCGCATTGGTTGGCGCCCAGGGCAAGACCTGCGCCATGAAGTGATCAACACCACGGCCACCATCGCCGATCACGAAAGCGACCGCCTCAACGAGATCCTCAAGGCCAACCACGTGGGCAAAGGCCATTTTTTTCTGCGTAGTTTGAGCATTGACGCGGTGTCGGGAGGGCCTAAGGGCAAACCCGCCGTCAAGGTGACGATGCAGGGCGACAACATCCTGGTACTGGACCGTCCATGAAGCCGTTTCTGCCTTTCCTGCTGATCCCGGCGGTGGCCATGACTGGCTGGGGACTGTCCGCCTACGCGCCTGAGGGGGACACGGTGTCGGTGCCCAAAATTGCCGCGATGGAAGCACCGCCGTCGCTGGGTCAGTCTGCGGCCACGCCGAAGACCGACGGCCCGGTGCGGGTGCGCATGCACGCCCTGTTGCCGCCACCCGTGGTTCCCCCCAGGCCCGCAGAACTTGCACAGCGCCAGCCCGTCCCCGAGGTCGCAGCGATCCTGATCCATGGTCCCCGCCGGGTGGCCCAGATCGACGGAGTGGCCATGGCCATAGGCGAATCCCGCGGGACCTACCGCATTGCTGCCATCGAACCCGATCGGGTTCTCTTTGTGCAGACCGACCTGGGCCGTACACGATGGGTACCAGTGACCGATCGATGAACCGAAGAAGAACGATGAAATCCCTCTCGCATTTCCCCATTCCGGCGCTGCGCGCGCTCCCCCTCTTGTTCGCTGCGGCCTGGTTGTCTGCGTGCGCACCCCTGCAAAAGCCCCTGCTGGGTTCCGAAGCCATTCCGCCCACGGCCTACGGCCCGGTGAACCAGAAACTCAAGGAAGCCCAGGCGGCCATGCCCGCAGCACCCGCCGTTCTGCCGCCGGAACAACGCCTGCCCACCTTCGATGTCAATGCCGACAAGGGTACTGGCCAGCCCGCGCTGTACTCCTTCAAGGCGCGTGATCTGCCACTGCGCGATGCGCTGGGTCTGCTGGCCAAGGCCCACGGTCTGAACATCGTGGCCGACCCCGACATCACCGGCACGGTGACGGTGGATTTTCAGGATGTGCCGCTGTCAAAGGCGTTCGACATCCTGCTCTCGAGCATGGGTTATTCGTGGGACGAAGAGCAGGGCATCATCCGCGTGCGCGCCTCCATCACGCGCACCTTCGAGGTGGACTACATCCGCTCAGGCCGTTCGGCCAGCACCACCGGCGGCGGGGCTTCAGCCGCCGGTGATGCGGGCGCCTTCTGGAGCGAGTTCGAGAGCCAGATCCGCTCACTGCTCTCGCCCAAGGGCCGCCTCACCGTCAACCGTCTCACGGGATCGGTGATGCTGACCGACCTACCTTCCAAGGTGGCCGATGCGTCACGCTTCATCGAACTGATGCGCGACGGCATGTACCGCCAGATCGACATTGAAGTGCGTATCGTGGAAGTGACGCTGCGAGACCAGTTCGCGCTTGGTCTGGACTGGAGCCGCTTCAGCATCAACCCCTTGCGCGGCGTTCTGGGCGTCAACACGCTCATCAACGCGCCCCAGGCCACCACCCGCCTGCCCAGCACGGTGACCGCGAACTTCAGCGGCGACCGCTATGGCGCGCTGATCGAGGCGCTGCGCGAACAAGGCGACGTGCGCATGGTGTCGCAGCCCCGGATCCGGATCTTGAACAACCAGACGGCGGCCGTGAAAGTGGGCACCGACGAAACCTTCTTCAGCCGATCGACCAACCGCATCATCCAGGGCGGCGGCAATGTGCTGGACACCGTCAACGAACAGGCGCGCAGCGTCAACCTGGGCGTGACCCTCACGGTGACCCCGCAGATCTCCGCCGACGGCTGGGCCATGCTCAACATCGCGCCCACCGTCACGCGCCTGGTGGGCACGGTCACCTCGCCTTCGGGTGAAAGCAGCGCGCCGGTGTTGGACATCAGCGAAGCCACCACCATGGTCCGGGTGCGCAGCGGCGAACTCGTCATGCTGGGTGGTCTGATTCAGGAGGAAGCCAGCGACACGAACCGACGCGTACCGGGGTTGGGCGATCTGCCGATCCTGGGCAATGCGTTCAAGAGCACCTACCAGGCGGGCAAGCGCAAGGAGCTGGTGATCTTTCTGGCGCCGACCGTGCAGCCTGGCCAGTAACGCCTGAGAGCCTGATCGTGCAAACCACACTGGCAGCCTGCTACGAGGCGCTGGGCTTCGAGAACGTGCCGTTTTCGATCACCCCGGACACCGCCTTGTTTTATCCGGGCGGGCAACACGTCAGCGCCTACAACCAGCTCTACCACGCGTGCATGAACGGCACGATGTCGGTCCTGTCGGGCGAAATCGGCCTGGGCAAAACACTCATCGTGCGCTGCGTGATCCGCAGCTTGCCGGCCCAAGTGAGGGTGGCCTACCTGTTCAACCCGCTGATGGGATTTGTGGACCTGCTGCGAGAAATTCTTTCAGAGTTTGGCGGCGAGCTGCCGGCACCCCAAGCGGGTCTGGCGGTCCTGCACAAGTCGCTGGTCAATCTGGTGCTGGCGGGTGCGGGCCGGGGCGAGCGCTTCGTCGTGATCGTCGACGAGGCCCACCGACTCAACAGCGAGGCGCTGGAAGTGCTGCGCCTGCTCTCCAACCTGGAAACCGAACGCGCCAAGCTCATCAGCCTGGTGCTGGTGGGCCAGCCCGAACTGGACACCACGCTCAACCTGCGGGCCATGCGGCCCTTGCGTGAACGCATCGGTGTGTGGCTGCGGCTCGATCCGCTGAGCCCGCAGGAATGCGCCGCCTATGTGCGCCACCGCCTGGCGCGCACCCACCGCGACGGCAGTTTTCACTTCACGTCGGCCGCGTTGTGGTGGTTGCAGCGACAGACGCGCGGCGTGCCCCGGCGCATCAACCTGGCCTGCGAGCGGGCCGTGCTGCTGGCGTACACCCGGCGCCTGCGCAGCGTGAACTGGGACATGGCCCGAATGGCCTGCAAAGAATTTTCAAAGGTGTGGCGATGAGCGCTATTGAACAGGCGCTGCGCCAGATTGATCAGCAACGCGAACACCAGGCATCGGCGGGCAAGACACGGTCAACTTTGCCGCAGCCATCCGAAATGGGTTTACTGACGGCCAACGAACCTGCACCTTCAAGCGGCCGCTGGAGATGGCTGGCCGCTGTGTTTGCGGCGTTGGTCGTTGTGGTTGCCGCAGTGGTCTGGTTCAGTCTGTCTGGGCGCGGCGCCAGCGCAGCGGCCAGCGCCGGATGGAACAGGCCAGCGGCCCCCTTGACCGCGCAAACCGCTGTGTCGACAAGCATGCCTCAGCCGGTTTCACTGACGGCCATGCCGACCTTCCAGCCGGACACCAGCCTTCCTGCGCCGGTGCCTGTGACAACTGCTGGAACACCTCGAGAGACATGGCAGGTGGAGGCTTCCCAGGCTTGGGACAGCGGCGCCTGGGACCTCGCATCGCGGCTGTGGGAGGACGGTCTGCGCCGCACCACGCCCTCCACGCTGGCGCTGCAGATCGCCGACCGCCAGACGCTAGAACAGGCGCAGCGGCTGCACCAGATCTGGACGCCGCATTGGCCTGTGGTGTTGCTAACGCAGGCCTCGGCGGCGGGGCCGCGCTGGATGGTGCTAGCCCTCCCCAGAGCTGCGGAAGTGGACGCTGCACAGCGCCAACTCTCGCACACGCTGGGGCACCCGATCCCCTGGGCGAGCGTGGTGCAGTGGGTGGCCAAAGCAGAGGTGGGCCAACCTCTCACGGCAGACAATTCAACACCGGCATCCATGACGGCAGCGGTGTCGATCAAGCCACCTGACGCCAGGGTGATCGCCGCAGCATCGGCGTCCCCCGTGGTCAAGGAGACCAGGGCCGAGAAACCTATACCCGCGACCCCAGCCGCAGCGGCACCACCCTCGGCTTCAACCACCACTGCTGCAGCACCTCAGGCGCTCGCGGAGGCGCCGCAGGTGAGCCGCTCGGGGGGCGCAGCCCCAGACGACCAGACACGTGCGGGGCTGGCCACCAAGGCCATCGACGTGGATTTTTCTGCGGTGGAGCAGATGTTGTCCAAGGCCGAGTTCGAGAAGGCGCTCGGTGCGGCAGAGCAACTGGAGGGATACATCGGTTCGAACTGGCGAACGCGCTATCTCGCCGGTGTGGCCCTGTCCGGACTCGGTCGATGGAACGACGCCGCAGCGGCATTGGCAAGCGCGCGCCAGAAGAACCCCAGCCACGCGCGGGTGGCTCTCTACCTCGCCGTCGCCTTGCAGGAAACCGGGGACCATGCGAGCGCCATCGCCATTTTGCTCAAGGCCACGGCCGAGCACCCGGAGGTGCCCGAACTCTGGCTCAACCAGGGCCATTCGCTCCAGGCGCAGGGACGCTTCAGCGAGGCATCGCAGGCTTACCGCCGCTTTCTTGACCTCAGCGCCGCACGCGCCGATCTGAGCCAGCAACGCAGCTGGGTGAACCAGCGTCTGCAAAAGGAAAGCTGATGCTCACCTGTAACGCCCGCCGTTGGGCTGCGTATCGCGCCGCACGCGCAACAGAACTTAAAGCCCAACGGGGTTTCTCACTGATTGAGATTGCCCTGGGCCTGGCCGTGATGGGAGTGCTGATCGGCATGACCCTGAAATCGCAGGAACTGCTGGAGCAATACCGCCAGAGCCAGTTCGTGACACAGGTGCAGACCCTCGTGGCGAATGCACGTGCGCACCGAAGCGCCTTGGGCCGATGGCCCGGCGACTGCAACCGCGACGGTTTGGTGGACTACGCCTTCAACACTACTGAGACCTTGGAGTCTGGCGAAGATCTGGACTACGCAGAGCCCACGTCTCTTGACGCAGCCGCCACGGAAGTGGCCCCCTACCCCTACTCCCTGGGCAATGTATGTCCGGTCACAACGTTGCTGCCCTTTGACGACGTCAATGTCGCTTTCAACGAACTCAAACGTGCCTCGCTCACACCGGCCGGCGAGCCCAACCGCAAGTCGGCCAACCACCGCCTGGGAGGCTTTGCCTATCTGGTCAACTTTGACACCGGGTTTCCTTCCGATCCACTCAACCTGCTCGAACAGCAGTTCAATGCGCTGGTGCTCACCGACGTGTCGATTCAAGCCGCGCGACGGCTGGCCACAGCAATCGACGGACACAACGGCAGCGCAGGAAACACCGGACGCGTGCGACGCTGGGACAACACCACTGTATTTGCTCCGCTCTGGACGGCCGACGGAGAAACCGATCTGGCCCGTATCACAGTGGTCGTCTTCTTCGACCGCATTCCTCCTTGACAGCGAATTTTCGATCCCATGCATTTTCAGGTCGTGCCTTCTTTCTGTGCGGCAGCGCCATCGCGTTGCCCTCTTCCCGCCCACCCCCCTGCGCGCGCGCGCGCTGAAACACACAAGCTCCTGAGCGTCGGCCTGGCCTGCGCATGGGCCTGTGCATTCGCTCTGCCGGACGCGCGGGCGCAAAGCCTGCCGGACCCCGCGCTGCTCATGCAGGAACAGTTGCGGCGTATTGAAAGCGGAGCTCCAACGCTGACTGCGCCGCCCCGGGCTGAACTGCCGGCCGCAATACGTTCGCAAGCTCCCGAAGGGGCAAGCACCGCGCGCATTCAAGAGATTCAGTTCTCACGCTCCGAACTGCTGAGTGCCGACGAACTTCGGGCACTGGCGCAACCCTACGTGGGTCGCACCCTCACCACCATGGATCTGCAGCAGCTGCTGGATGGCATCGCGGCGCTGTACCAATCCAGAAACGTCCTGACTGCCGTGGGTGTGTTGCCTCAGCAAGACCTGCAAAGCGGCCTGCTGCGGGTGCTGCTGGTGGAAGGTCGGCTGGGCGATGTGACCGTGAAAGCCGAAGCGCCTCTCGCCCCGGACTGGGTAAAGGCCTGGTTCAACCTGCCCGCCGGCGAGGTGATCGGCAGCGAGCCCTTGCGCAAGCGGCTGGTTCTGTTCAATCTCGCCAGCGACCACCAGGCACAAGCCCAGTTCGTGCCCGGCGCGCGCTTTGGTGTGAGTGATCTGGCCGTGGAGGTGGTGGAACAGAAGCCGCTGCAAACCTGGGCCATGGTCGACACTTATTCGGGACAGGCCAAGGGAAAACACTCGACAGCCTTGGGCCTGCGGTGGGCGCCCGCCACCTCGCGCGGTGGGCGCCTGGATGCCGCGGTGCTGGGCAATGCCACGGGACACACTCTGACCAGTTCCTTTTCCATGCCGCTTGGCGTGGACGGCTGGCGAGCTGGCGTGAACGCCGCCTTGTCCCGCTCGGATATTCGCTTGCCCGCAGGCGACGGTAGCCCCGATCTCGTCTTGCAGGGATCGTCGCAAAGCATCGGCGCCGAACTCGAACACACCTGGGTGCTCCGCGCGCCCTGGCTATTGACCAGTTCGATGTCCCTGGGTTCGTTGAGCTCCAGAACCGACCTAGCGGGTGTCACGCTGGTGGAAAGCGAGCTCGACAAACTGGCGGTGTCGGTTCGCCTGAGCCATGAAACGGCCACCAGCAAGGCCCACCTGCGCACCAGCCTTGTCACGGCCCGCAGCGCGGGGGCAAGCCACGGCTACCTGGATATGGGTGCTCAATGGCGCCAGGCGATCGATGCCCGGGGACTGTGGCAGTTCCGTGCGTCAGGCCTGTTGCGCACCAACGACCGTGGTCTGCCCGGCAGCAGCGACGCCTTCTCCCTGGGCGGTCAGGACTCATTGCGCGGATTCGACGCCAACACCGTGATGGGCTCCAGCGGCCATGCGCTGCAGCTCGAACTGCGAAGGCTGCTGCTCAACTCGGGCTACCGGCGGCTGGAGGGATTTGGCTTCCTCGACACCGGGCGGGCGCGCACGGTGGGCATGGCACAGGCAGCCGCTTCAGTGGGCATGGGCATCCAGGCGCAACTGAGCGAGGTGGTCGGGTTGGACCTCACGCTCAGCCGCCAGACGCACGGGCTGCAAACAGACCGAAACCGCGCCAACCTGCGGTTGGTGGCCGCCTGGTGACCCGCGGCGCCCCTGTTCCGTACTGGCGAGAGTCCGATGATTAAATCACGCTTTATCTCAGTTTTGTCATTTTAGATATTTACATATCAGTTCAAACACCTATCATTGAAACCAGTCCCAGTGTGGGACTTCCGGGAACGTGGCGAGGGTCGGCAACGACCGCGGTTCCACCGCCCGGTTCAACGATCAGACTGAGAGCACTGCTATGGACCATGGCATTCAGGCGCTACCACCCACGATACCGATGGGTCTGCACGGCGTGTTGCGCGCCGCACCCCATCGACCCGGTACCCCGCGGCACCTCGCACTGGTGCTCCAGGGACACCGTCACTGGGCGCTGAGCTCCAATCTTCCCTACGTCGACGTGGTGGGTGCAGCCGCAGGTCGATTGCTGGAGCTGATCGACTTCTGTGCCACACGCGAACTGGACAAGGTCACGGTCCATCTGTTCTCAGATGATCTCTGCCGCTTGCCCCCGGGAAGCAACTCAGAGATCGTGCGCACCTTCATGCGTTACATCACGGCGGGTGCACACAACCTGCACAGGAACGATGTGAGCCTGTCGATCGAAGGACCGCTGAGCGGGCTGGACAGCCTGACACGGGCCTTGTTGCAAGACGTGGCCAAACGGACCCGCCTGAATACCGGCCTGCAGCTGACGGTGGCCATCGACAGCCCCCGTTTCGGTGGGCAAAAGCCAGGCAGCGGCAGCCACAAACCCAGCTTCTTCGATCCATCCGAAGAGCCCGACTTCGTGGTCCGAACGGGTGGTCCGCTGCCAGTGCATCGCGCCATGCTCTGGGACACCCAGAGAACGGCCCTGTATTTCACGGACGCTCTGTGGCCCAACTTCGATGCGCGAAGGCTGGGCGCGGCGCTGACGTGGTTTGGCGATCGCCACCGGGGTGTCGGCATCCAGCTCAGCGCCCCGGACAGCCCCACATTGCGACAAAAGCTCTCATGAAACACATCCGCAAAGTCTTCGTCGCCGGTCCGGCCAATGCGGCACGCAGTGCCATGGTGCGCCGCCTCAAGGCCAATGGCCTGTCAGACAAGCAGATAGACACCTGGGATGAAGACAAGCTCAGCAGCTTTGACCAAACCGAGATCCGGTCCTACCTGCGCAGTTCCAACCCCGACCAGATCTACATCACGGCGGGGTTGTGGGGCAACGCCAGCGACCGGCGGGACCGCCGTGGCACGTACCTGGCCGAAGCGTTGTTGGGGCCTGTGCAACTGATTCACGAAGCAATGTACGCGGGTGTGAAAAAGCTGCTGTTTGTCGCCTCGCACCAGGTTTACGGCAGATGCCCAGTGCTCCCTGTTGCGGAGGAGGATCTTGGCCATGTGCGACAGGACCAGTTGCGCGATGCCATGGCCACGGCACACATGGCCGCTATCCAGATGTGCGAGGGATACACGCACGAATTTGGCGACGTGCTGGGCCTCCAGTACCGATCTGTGGTGTCGGGCAACCTGTACGGACCCGAAGATCCCACAGATGCGCACCGGTCTGGCGAGTTGCAGGCGCTGATGCGCCACATCCACCAGGCCAAGACCTTCAAACTGTCTTCGGTGAGCATCCGCTCCAACGGTCTGCGGCGGGAAGACTGGCTCTACGTTGACGACATGGCCGAGGCCTGCATTCGGATCATGGGCCTGTCCGATACAGAGCACCGCACCCTCGTCCAGCCCCGCCGCTCGCACATCAACCTGGGCGGCGGTCGCGCACACACCACCATGGAACTGGCTGAAGCGGTGGCCCGGGTGGTGGGCTACAAAGGTCACCTGAAGGTGGAAAGCAGCCTTGAAGACGACAGCCACGACTTCCTGCTCGACACGCACCGCATGCGCAGCATTGGCTGGCAACCCGCGGTGGATCTGGACACAGGCCTGGCACTCATGTACCGCGACTACCGGCATCAAGAGCGAAAGCTCGCATCTGCATGATCACCGACGCCAGCCAGTTTTTTCAGGTTCCGCCTCAAGCGCGGACAGATCCCGAGGATGAGCCCTCCAGGGACCCGTCGTTCACCATCATCACGGCCTGCAGAAACAACGCGGCCACGATTGAAGAGTGTGTGCAGTCCGTGGCCCGGCAGACCCTGCGCAACGTCGAGCACGTGGTGGTTGACAGTCACAGCCAGGACGACTCCATCGAGCGCATTTACGCAAGCCGCGAGCGGCTGAGCATCGTTTATGGAAGTTCCAGCGACAACCGATTTCAGGCGTGGAACCGCGGCATAGGTCAGGCAACCGGCGATGTCGTGGGCTTTGTGAACGCCGACGAAGTGCTGGCCAATCCCGACGTGCTCAAACAAGTGGCCGAAGCGTTTGAACACCCCTGGACTTCTGCCGTCTACGGCGACATATTGTGTGTTGATGCGCGCAATGCCTGCCATGTGGTGCGGCAGAACCGCCTGGGCCCGGCGACCGCCCAAAAGCTGGCCCGCGGCTGGGTGCCACCGACTTCCTCGCTGTTCGTGCGCAAGTCGTGGTACCGACGGATCGACGGCTTTTCGCCCGGCATGCGCACAACAGCGGACTACGCCGCGACGCTACGGCTGTTTTCCTACCCTTTCTTCAATGCGGTCTACCTCGGCGAGCCGGTGATCCGCCAGCGCATCACGCCGCCCAGCTTTCGCCAACTGCGCCGGGCCTTGATCGCTCCAAGGGAAGAGTTGAAAGCGCTTCGAGCAGCCCAGGTTGGTGGCTGGCATTCTCTGGTGTGGAACCGGCTCACCAGAATCGAACAATGGCTGTGAAGAAGCACACGGCTCTGGGACAGACCTGAACATTCAAGCTGCGGCGCAAGAAGGCTTCCATGATTCAAAGTGCAGAACGGATTTTTCTGATGGGCGACAAGTCCGCCATCGGGGCAGCACTGTTCCAGCGCCTCCTCTACCTGGGCCATCCGCGAAGCCACATTCGGGTGATGTCGAACACCCAGATGAACTGGGCCGACGCCGACGCTGTCAGTGCCTTTCTGCGGAAAGAACAACCCGATCTGATGTACCTGGTTGATGCCGCCGGTTGTTCTTCGGGCGCCGAGGCTTCTGTGCTCCCGTCGGCGGAGCTGATCTCGGCGGCTGCACAAGCTGGCGTGGCCCGCCTCATGTACGTTGGCACGGCAGCGCAGCAGGAGGGAGCCGGCTCCTCGCTCGCCCACCAGAACCCCGGCCGTTCAGGCAGCAGAAGCCACACCACCGCGCTGCAGCGCTGCGCACTGCTCGTCTCGCAGGGCCTGGACTACCGCAGCGTGAGCACCTGTGAGCCGTATGGGCCCAACTGTCCAGCAACGCCCAGGTTCGGCACAGCGCCGGCGGCGGCGCTGATCGAAGATCTGCTCTTGCAGTTCACCGATGCCGTGGTCAAGGGTATCGACCGAGTGACGATCCAGGCCAACCCTGGTGACAGACTGGAGTTGATGTACCTCAACGACATCGCAGAAGCCGTCGTGCATGTGATGGACCTGCCCCACGGCACACTCACGCAGGCAACTCGTGCGGGCTCGCTGCACGTCAATATCGGCGCCGGCCACGTTGTCGGGATGCTTGAACTGATCAACGCTGTCGCTGCAGCCGTGGGGTTTCAGGGTCGGTTCCAGCTTGAGTCCGCGCCAATGGCCCGTTGCTCGCATGGACTCGACCACCTCACGATGGCGGATCTGGGGTGGCGTCCGCTGATTTCACTGGAGACCGGCCTCGAGCTGGCCGCCATGGAATTCAGGCTGCGGCACCGGTCGCCTCGAAACGCGCCCTGCACTACCTGACAGTCAGTTTGAAGCACAGCCGCAGGCCGCGGTTGCGCAAGGATTTGATGGAGGGCTCAATCACTCCCGCCGACCGAAGTTTTCTGCGAAGCTGGCTGAGACGGACATTCATTGAAGCCTTGTACTTGTCCTCCAGCGTGAGGTTCAGGTGCAACGCATCGTCCTCACGGGACAGTGTGTGGTCCACGGCCTGTGCAAGACCCGCGAGCAGACTGACCTCAGGGTGCGTCAGATGCACGAAGGCTGCATCGGAAGACTTGAACTTGAGTGTGGCGCGTTCCAGCAACCACTCGTTGACGGCCTGCACTGGAAACATCCGTGCCTGCAGCGACCTCACAACCGCCAGCAGTTCCTCAGGTTCCACCGGCTTGATGAGGTAGGCATCGGCGCCACTGCTGTAACCCTCCACCCGGTCCGGAATGTCGGAACGGGCAGTCACCATCACGATGCCAGCGCCAGGCTGGGCAAGACGCAAGCGTCTGGCCAGTTCAAGCCCGCTTTCGCCCGGCAGATTCACGTCAACGATGTACAGCGTGGGCTGCGCCGAAGAAAGCGAGCTGGGGATAGCTTCGGCACTCTCCCAGCCGACCGCATGAAAGCCGTTTTCCTGCAGCATGGAGACTGTGGCCTCGCGCAATAGATCGTGGTCCTCGACCACGGAGACTGTCAGCTGGGCAACCATAGTTCAAACCTCACCCGTCCGTTGGACGCAATACATTGGACGCTGCCTCCCAGCGCCTTGACGAAAACCTGGGTCAGGTAAAGACCCAGCCCGGAGCCGGAATGCCGCCTCGCCAAGGGATTGCGGTAATACTTTTCAAACACCTGCGCCGGGTCGGGCACGCCCGCCGGCCCCTCTTCGTTTTCGACCCACAGCCTCAATCCCCGCAGGGGGTCGTCTGTGGTCTCCACACCGAACTGCACCGGACTGCCCGCCGGGCTGTACTTCATGGCGTTGTCCAGCAAATTGCCCATCACCATCTGGAAAACCTGCGCATCGGTGTGCCAGCTCAAGCGGGCAGGACAGGTCACCTCGATACGGTCGGCATCGGCGGTCCGGGCCAGCGCCAACCGCACAAACAAAGGCACGTCGACTTCTTGGGGCTGCAGCGCCAAGGTGGGCTCGTGCGTGCGCACCGACTGAAGGCAGCGCTCGATCACGGTGTTCATGTCGGCCAGCATCCGGTGCAAGGTGGCATTGGCATTGGGGGGTGTGGTGCGCAGACTCACCAACATCTTCATGGCCGCCAGCGGGGTTTTGAGCTCGTGGGCCAGCATCGCCAGCAGCTTTTGGTGCTCCTCGCGATGGGCTCTTTCCCGCGAAACATGCTCGCGCGCCATGGCCAGCTGTGTCACAGCCTGTGCATGCGAACGGATCTGGCGTTTGGCTCGAACGTAGAGCACGGCCACCATGAGTGAGCCGACCAGGACCTGCTGCAGCATCACCGAGCTCAGTGGCATCTCTGTGGTTTCGAACAGGCCGAGCGTCGGAACGACCGCCAGCATCATCAATACCAAGCGGGCCACGTAGGTGGCCACCAGCACCCAGCGGGGGAGCAAGGGATCGATACCCCCATCTTCTGAAGTGGAAGGGCGGATCGCCAACGCAATGAACAGCCCCAACAACGGCAGCGTGGCCAGAATGACGAACAGAAAATTCATCACGACCTGAAACCGCGCCAGCATCAGCACCATCAGGATCGACAGCAATACCATGATCACACGCATGAGGTCGCGCGCCCAGCTTGGCGGGTTCAGCTCGGAGAGGAAAACGTACTCAAACCACACGCCCGTGAGCACAGCGAGAAACAACAACACATTGCCGATATCGTCGATCCATGGTGCAGGCAACCACCCGTCCAATGCAACGCGCAGGTAGCCCATGTAGGTCAGACCGAAGAAAAGACCAAAGCCCTGGCGAAGTGCAAATGCCGACACCAGCCGGTCGGGCTCCATGATCCAGTGGATCACCGCGAACCCGAAAAAAAGCAGCATCACGCCCAGGTACACGCTGAAGATGAGTTGCTGGCGGAACTCCACCTTCCACAACGCCTTCAGGGTTTGTACGTCAACGTGCACCCTGCGCGTGCTTTGGGTTTCGACGCGCAGCCAGACATACCTCGGTGCTTCTCCTCTGGGAATACGAAAAGCAAAGCTCAGGGACGGGTACTCGGCCACTCCCCAGGCATGTTTGTCGCCCGCGATGCGGGGCGTCGGGCGTGGATCCCGTGGATCGAACAACGCCACGTGGTCCAGCAAGGGAGGCCAGACCCGCAGAACAAGGACTTCGTCGGGATCCCACAGTCCACCCGCTGCATTGACTTGCGGATCGATCCGAAGCCGCAACCACAAGGGGTCCCGTCCAAATCCTTGAGTAAGAGCGCCCTCAAATGGCACAAACGCCTCTTGGCCTGCGGACTGCCAGTCGAGCGTGCCGGTCTTGTCTTCGTGCCATGCGCGCTCGGTGATCAGGTCTTGGGCATGAACGGGAATGGGCAATAGCCACAACAAGACCACCATGGCACACGCCACGCTGCACCGAACACCACCGATCGCCGCCTGCAGGACCATAAAGACGCGCCCTCTCGCAGCCCGGGTTGCCAAAGTCCCGCGAGGACACCGCCCCCCCCGTCGACTGGCAAGCCCCCCTTGATGACTCATCATTTTTGTCGTTAAAAGTATTTATTGTTATTTTAGTGATTTTTATGTAGCATTCAGATCGAGATTGGCTTCTTCGCAGTTGTCAATCTCGTCCTCCTTGCGTTTCAGCAACGCAAGTTCTGGCCCGCTATCTGCGGGCCTTTTTTTGTTGATGGTCCAAGGGATTCGGTGGCCTCGAAGTCCTTAGTGATAAAAATATTTTTATCACTTAAAATGTCATTTTCGCCATACTCTTAGACTCTGCCGCACCGGCCCACGGGGCGCTCTCGTCCTCATCCACTATTCAGGCCACGCCATGCCGATCATCGCTGTCATGAACCGAAAAGGTGGGAGCGGCAAAAGCACCCTGGCCACACAGATTGCCGCGTGGTACGCAGCGCAAGGAATGAGCGTGATGCTGGGTGACAGCGACCGCCAACGATCGGCAAGTCGCTGGCTGGGTCGGCGCAGCCCATCGGCACCGGCGATTGCCAACTGGCCGAACGACACCGGCAGGGCGTACCGATCGCCGCTCGGTGCCACCCATGTGGTGATCGACACGCCAAGCGGTCTTCAGGGGCTGGAACTTGCAAGACAGCTGGCCCGCGCAGACGGCGTCGTGGTACCTGTGGGCCCCTCGGTGTTCGACCTGGAAACATCCATCGATTTCCTGCAGGAAGTACGCCACCATCCCCGGGTTGCCAGCGGCCGCTGCCGCGTGACTGCGGTGGGCATGCGATGGCCCATGGACGTGTTGCTGGCGTGGCAGAGCCATGCCACGCCAAGACCACTGCCGATACTCTCGGTCATTGCAGAAGCCCCCAGCTACCGCGAATGCATGGAATCGGGTGGCAGCGTGTTTGATGTTCCGGCGCTGTTGCACCGAAGCGATCTGCTGCAGTGGCAACCCTTGCTGGACTGGCTGACTGCCTTGGCACAGTCAGATCATGGGTCGGTTGCCCAGCCCGCTGGTCAGGCCCCGTCCGAAGCCGGCCCCAGGGGAGCCGCCCTGCCACGGTCCCTCCTGATCCCCTCGCTACTAGGCAAGCGGGTTGAGCGCGAAAAACAACTCAGTTCACCCGAGTCGTTCGTGGAAACCATGCCGCCCGATGGCATCAATGCCGAGGAACTTCAAGCCCTGAGATTTCAAAGTCGCATGCAGCTGGCGCTGGACATGGGCCAGGCCAGCGCGCCGCGGGGGGCACCCGCAAGCACCTATCCTGGTCTAACGCCGCGGCAGCAAGAGCTGCTTGCGCTCCGTACCGCCACGCCTGGTGCCGCAAAGTCAGATACTGGCTGGCTGACGCGCCTCTTCAGGGCGCGCTGAACGGCGCTTGCTGGGCTTGATCTCAAGGCTGGGTAGCTTCTTGCCCGACTTGGCAATCGACAGGGATTCGGCCAACTGCTTGTTGGTCATGCGGCGCATGAACTTCGGCCCGGCAGAAAACCTGACCACTCTTCTTGGCGAAATCAGGACACTTTCGCCGGTTCTTGGGTTGCGGCCGGGGCGCTCTTTCTTGTGGTGAACCTCGAAATTGCCGAAACCCGCAAGCTTTACGTCCTCTCCCTTGGAAAGCCGCTCCAGAATCAGCTCGAAGAAGCCCTCCACCACCTCGACGGCTTCGCGGCCGTTGAGCCCCAGTTGTTCCATCAACATATCAACCAAGGCCGATTTGGTGAGCGCAGGAACCTCCAGACTGTCGACAAAAGCGGGCAAGGCTTGCATGCGAACCTCCAGAAATAAGAGCCAGCCGCCAAGGAGCAACCTGGCCGGTGTGCCATAGTAGCATTTATGACATTTTTATCATTTAAGAAAATAAAATTTTAGGTACTCCAAGCGGTCGTCGTTGTGCTGTGTCAACGCCAACGGCTCGAACCGAAGTGGGTGCCCGACTCAGGTCGAATGGCGGATGCCCGCCGAGGCTTGCTGGATCGATGGACCCACATACGAATAACCCTGATTGCGCCAGGACACGATGCGAAGCTCGGGGTCGAAGTGCGTCAGCTTCTGCCTCAGCCGGCTGATGATCGTGTTGGTACGTCCTTCGGGCGTCTCCATGAAGTCAATGCCCAGCACAGTGACGATCTCCTGCCGGGTTCTGGTGCGACCGGGGTCTGCGGCCAAGACAGAAAGAACGGTGACATCGGTTGCCGTGAGGCTCAACCGGCGGCCATCGGGCGAAACCAGTTCACGGGCTGTCACATGGAGTGCCCATTCCGAAGCAAAGCGTTCGGGTGCAGCTACACGCCGGTAGAGGGCCCGGATGCAGGCGGCGAGCTCACGTCGATCGACCGGCTTGACCATGTAGCTGTCCGCCCCCTCTTCGAAACCACGCGTTTTGTCATCGATCTCGTCGCGGGCGGTGAGCATGATGATGCAAAGCCGCTGTGGATCAAACAGACGCCGCGCAATGGAATAGCCATCTTCTCCGGGCAGGTTGAGATCCAGCAGAAGCACGTCGCACCGCTCCTTGGCCAGCAAGGCATCAAGTTGCACACCATCTGCCGCGCTGCGCACCAGAAAGCCCGCTGACTCCAGCTGAAACTCCATCTCCTCGCGGAGGTCCTCATTGTCTTCCACGATCATCACTCGAATACCACTCACGGTTGCATCACTCCTTACATGTCACTTCAGTTCTCAACGGGATGGACAGCGAGAAGGATGTCCACCGATCTGGCAAGCTGCGTGCTCGCACCCACCCACCATGCGCTCGAGCGATCAAGCGCACCAGGTGCAAGCCCAGGCCTGCACCGGCCACTCCCTGCGCCTCGCTGCGTCGCCAATACTTGTCGAACACCCGTGTCAGCTCTTGGGATGTGAGCTGCTGGCCACGGCTCAGCACCTCGAAATTCACACTAGCCGGCTCGCCGTCTTCTCCAGGCACGGTTGTGATCAACAAGCGGACCCCACTGCCTGGATCTGCGTACTTGCACGCGTTGTCGATGAGGTTGCTCAGAGCGAGCTCGATCATGTCTGGATCGGCGACCACCTCGGGGAAGCTGGAAGCGATTTCGATCTCCAAACTACCCTCTGGCGAGCCCCCCACAGCGGCCGGTACGCTCAGGCCTTCCCCCAGGCCAAAATCGGGGGCAGCGATGCCCTGCATGCCCAAGGCGCCTTCGAGCACGTGATGCATGTCGAACTGCCGAGAGCGGGCGGTCCACGAACCAGACTCGATGCGCTCACGGGCCAAAGCCTCGCGTGAAAGCAGGTTGAGTCGCTCGACCGCCGAGCGAATGCGCTTGTGCCGGACCCGTACCTTGGGTGCTTCCGAACCCGCCATCATTTCCAGGCTCTGGGTGGCAGCGTCGATGATGCTCAGCGGCGTGCGCACCTCGTGTCCGAACATGCTGAGGAACTGCGCCAGATCTCGACGTTGGTTGCGCTCGGCATCTGCCTCCAGCCGAGCAGCCATGGCGCGTCGCTCGAGCTCGCGCTGGTCACCCAGATGAATCAGCAAATACAGGTGCGTGAGCAACATGTAGAAAACAAACCCGATCTTGGCAACGTCTGGCGTCCATTCAGTCAAGGGCAACAGGCCCGCCATGCTCAGCAGAGGCGCTTTCTCGAAGACCGAGAAAGAAAGAAAGGCGGCAAAAGCCAGCCACGCCTTGACGCTGCGCAGCTTCCAGGCCAAGTGCGCGCTGAGACCCAGCAACAACAAGCCCACCGGCAGATAGGTCAGCCAAAGCATCTTGGAGACAAAACCCATCCAGTCGATATTGAAACCGGGCAAGGCGAGCAACACCACCAGCAACAGGAAGCGCATGAGCCACGAGGCGGTCCGTGGCATCTGTCTGCGCAGGTCGAGCGCGGAGAGTGAGAACCAAACCGTGCTGCTCACCGCCATGACAAAACTCACCAACGACAACCGTGCAACCAGCGTGGGGTAGTCCGTCAGGAAATACGCCGTCAAGTAGCCGTTGAAGCACAGCATGAACAGCGACACGCAGGCAATGTAGAGCGCGAAGTCGCGGTAGATGCGCCTGCGTGTGAAGCACCAGTTGGCCAAGGTGAGCAGCAGCATCAGCACGGATGAGCCGATAAACAAGCCCTGACGCAGAGTGTCGCGCTGCACCTCCCGGCTGAGCGCTTCGTCCGACAGTACAGAAACATGGGTGAGCTCGGGCAAAGCCGTGTCCATGTGAAAGTACAGGCGCGTCATCGGGTGCGTGAGGTGGACCTTGAACTGCGTCGGAAAGCCGGGGTGTCCATCCTGCAGGTGTGGAAACACCATTCCTCCGTGCTGCCGCCCTCCGTCCGGCGTCAACAAATCTGCATCCCAGATCAGCGGCGGCACCGCACGCAGCCACACAGTCTCGCCATCGCGCGACTTTGGCGTTTCCAGATCAATGCGCCAGAAGGTGACCACCGTATGGATGGGTCGGCGCGGCACATGCGTGAGGTCTACAAAAAGGTTGCGGTCGATGGCTTCGCTCAGGGTCATGCGCCGGGAGGGATCGGCGGCAATGGCCACCGACACCCGCATGTCGTCGAGCCCTTTCAAGTGAACCCATGCCCCGGCCATCGCGGGTAGTGCCATGCACGCCAGCCACACGAGGAGAACCGCCCGCAAACTGGCGAACCAATCCCGAGCAGACAAACGGTTTGACGCGGTGCTTGAAGGAAATGTTGGCGTGGCGCAGTGCACTGGTAGAGCCGCACCAAGGAAGGGCGACTTGGTCCGCCGGCTGGATCGCGCGATTCGCCTGAAAAACATACAGACCGGCCTCAAGCTGAAACAGCGCAGACCACTTGAAGCAAGAATGTCGACATTTTTACCACTTTAAATTGATTAATCGGTCGTCTCTTCGGGGGAGAACCACCCAAGCGTGTGGCATCTCACGCCTGCACCGCAAAGACGATCCAAAAACTTAAAGCAATATCATATTTGTCGATACACATTATTTTTATCTCTTAACATCACAATATCGCCATCTTCTGGGAGATTGAGATCTCCTGACTGCGTCAGCCATCTTGACGATCTCAACCGGAAGCCGCTCCACAACCGATTCACCGACAAACGATGGCTTCCAAAAAATCCGCTGCTGCCTCCAAGGTTGATCAACCTCAGGTGAAGAATCCGCGCCGCAAAACCGGGACTTCTGGCAAACATCAGCAGCCCAGCGAGGGATTTGAGGCAACAGACCCTGACGTCTTTGCGCAGAGCGCTCCACCGTCGCCAATGCAAAAAGCCGACAGCACGCCCAAGCCGGTGCGCCGGAGCAAGCGCCAGGCCGTGTCGGTGCGACCGCCTGAGCTTGCCGACATGACCTCCTTGGTGCGTGCCGCCGAAGTGCCGGAACCACCATCGCAGGGCGGGACAAACTCGGCTGAGCCCGTGGCTGCAGAGCTCGCCGGACAGATGTCCTCACCTCAAGGCTTGCGGGTGTTTCAGGCTTACCAGGAGGCTTGGCAGCGCGACCTGCTTGACCCCAACTTCGCAGCGCTCGACCAAAGCCGGCAACCCACTGAATTGCCCGAGCTGACCTTGCCTCAGGGCTTGTTGACCCACGCATCCACCCAACAGGTTCAGTATTGGGGGGTCGTGTCGTGGCGCCTGGCCCAGCAGACCGGTCTCACCGGGCAAGACTTGCGCGAGGCGATCGAGCAACACCCGAATGCCGACGTGTATGTGGCCAACCCGGCCGTGGGCGACGAGGGGCTCTACCACAACGCCTGGCTGCAAGGCGAAACCGAGCACCCGGGCATGCTGGCTTTGGCCAAGGCCTTGTTCAAGGCTTGTGGCTTGCCGGCAGACGATCTGACCAGCGTTCATTCGCAGCTGCAGCATGGAAGCGCCACCGTGATGGTGGCCAACCATGCTTTCTGGAGCGGCTACGTGAAGTTCATCCAGACCTTCGTGAGCCAGTCAAAGAAGCTGGACGCCGCCCAACGGGCGCAGCTCATGGTGCGCTTTCAGGACGACAGCGCCCTGCTCGGCAGCAGCAACATGCTCGGCGCCATCATTCGCCGGCTACTGCCTGTGTTTCTGAAGACCGAGGGCAAAGGCTTCACCCTTCACAAGTTGGCGCTGCCAGTGAAAGAGCGCGCGCTCAATGTGCATGAGCAGTTGCTGCGCGAGATGAAGAACGTGGCGCACAACACCCAGTCCACCTGGCTGATTGCCTGCTGGGTCAACTACCGCAATCTGTACCTCCATCAAAGCCGGGGCAAGGCGTGGTGCCAGAAGCACCTGCGCGAGATCACGCCGGTTGACATCCGGTTTGGCTGACCCGCGCGCAGGCCGCAGCCATGTCGATCGCCCAGGTCAGCGTCAGTTACTCCAAAGCAGAAGACCGACTGCTGCTGCGCATGAACACCCGGCAAGACCGGGAGTTCCGGCTCTGGCTCACCCGCCTGCTGGCCGGTCAACTCATCAGCCAGCTGCACCAGGCGCTGACCGAAGCCACGGGCAACGCCCACTCGCCCGAGTTGGCTCGCACGCTCTCGGAATTTCGCCAGAGCGCTACCGAGCAAAGCGCACGCTTCACTGAATTCAAACCGGCCCGGCTGCTGCCGCTGGGCTCCACGCCGCTGCTGGTCAGCGGCTACGGCATTGAGCGCCTGCCCGAGCAATTTGCACTGACCTTTCAGCTGCAGGGTGCCAAACAGCTCGAGATGAAGATCAGCGAAGCCATCGTGCGGCAGATCTTGCTGCTGCTCGAGCGCATGCAGGCCCATGCCGACTGGCGGCTTGACCCGCTGAGCCCGCCCCGGGCAGGCGCAACTGGTCACGAGCCCACCGCCACCCAGGATGCCGCCAGCGCGTCGACACCCTCCGCCGGCGTCACCTTGCACTGAAGCCCCCGGCCCGCCGAGCCTCCCCCATGCCCACCACGCTCACCATCCCCACGCCAGGCCCGCTCGCAGCGCTGTTGCGCCGTGCCCACCAGTACCGGGCGGCGGGCGAGTGGCCAGCGGCCATGGCCTTGTACCGGCGGTGCCTGAACGACAACCCCCAGTCGCTGGACACCCTGCACAACCTGGCGCTGTGCCTGTACGCCACCGGACAGCACGCAGACGCAGCCGCCCTTTGCCGGCGCGTGCTGGGCAGCCGCGCCGACTTCTGGCAAAGCGCCATGGTGCTCGGCCAGGCCCTGCAGGCCTTGCAGCAACTCCCCGAAGCCGACCAGGCTTACCAGACCGTGTTGCGCTGGCGCCCCGACCACCCCGAAGCCCTGCTCAACCGCGCGCACCTGGCCATGAACACCTTTGGCGACCCGGAGCTTGCCAAGCGCCTGGTGGACCCCCTATGGACGCACCCGCAACACAGGCACGAGGCCGAACTCACCACCCTCATGGCCAGCCTCTACGACCGCGATGAGTCGGCCCTTGAACTCAACCAACGCATCGTGGAGTTCTCTCGGCAGCACCTGCGACTGCCCGACTGGCCACACCAGCCACGCGCAACCAGGACCGCCAGCCATTTCAAGCAGCACCGCCCACGCGTGGGCATCATGTCGCCCCTGCTGTGCGTGGGTCCCGTGTACTTTCTCACCGTGGCCGGCTGGCGCAAGGTGGCTCGCGGCAGCGACATTGTTGTGTTCCAGCGGGGCGAGCGACACGACTGGGCCACCGCCGATCTCCGCGCGCTCAGCACAGAGTGGCACGACGTTGCCGACCTGGACGCCATGGCCCTGGCCCAGGCCATCCACCACGCCGACCTGGATGTGTTCTACGACCTCGGCGGCTGGATGGACCCCATTGGCCTGACGGCCCTGAGCGTCAAGCCCGCGCGGCTCCAATACAAGTGGGTGGGTGGCCAAAGCGTGACCACAGGGCTCGACAGCTTCGACGGCTGGATCGGCGATACCGCGCAATCACCGCGCCGCCTGCAACACCTCTACACCGAGCCCCTGCTGCTGGTGCCCGGCAGCTATGCCGAATACACCCCACCCAGCTACCTGCCCGCGCCCGCACCGCGCAAGAGCAAGGAACCTGTGGTGTTTGCCAACCCAGCCAAGCTCTCGCGCCAGTTTCTGCACCACCTGGCCACCCTGCCCGGTCAGAAAGTGTTTGTGCACAAGCAATACCAGTACCCCCAGGTGCGGGAACGCATTGAACGGGTGTTGCCCGCCAGCAGCGTGCAATACATATGCCCCGCCAGCCACCGCGAAGCGCTGGAAGCCGTGAACCAGCACCAGACCATGATCGACACGTTTCCCTACAGCAGCGGCCTCACCGCCCGGGAAGCGCAAGCCATGGGCACCCGAGTCGTTGGGCATGGTGCAGGCACCCTCTTCTGCGAACGCCACACCGCCGCGCTTGCGGCGCCCGTGCCAGCGCGCCGCCCGCGAGCCGCCATCAGCCCATGAGCGAGAGCAGACCGGGCTGATGCACCCGGCCACCAAAACCGGTGGCCTTGCGCTCGTGAAAAAGCCGCCGGTCTTGCGCGTCCACCGCGCGGCTGTCCTTGTCCCAGTCCACCTCCACCAGCACGCTGGTCGGCTCGTAGGCATACACACCCTACTCGCGCGCCACCAGGGTGAGCTCGGCATCGGCATAGTGCCGCCGGTAGCCTGAAAAAAACAGGTCACCGCCGTACACCGAATCCGCCCTCAGTCCTATCTTTTGTGAGGAGCATTACCTGCACTGGTCCATTGCTCAATAGGGAAGCCAAATAGCTATCTGTTTCTCCAGGATCTTTTGAATACCGCACCACCTCTTCCCAATGTCTTCTGTAGATTGTTGCCTGTGTTTCCCTGTCAAACCCTCCAATAAGGCCAGCAAACCGTCCAAGAAATTTCTGCTTCAACTCAAGCATGGCCGAGTTAAAGATCTTATTGCTGACTTCTGAAGGCTCTGGATTTAGACGTACTCCTACTTCCTTCACATAATCGACGCTAAATTTATCAAAGAAACGTAGATTTAATTCAATGTCTTGGTGCCTCCGGTAGGTTTCATCAAATCCATTGAGTTCAACTATTGCACTTCGTCTGTACGTTGCTGTGTTCGTGTGTAAATAGTGACTCTTGTAATTCAGAAGTAATAGATCTTTCGTAAGATCTCCCGCTTTAAATCTACCCTCATCAATACTTGGAGAGTTCCAGCCTAAAAAGCCGCAATAGACTGCGCCCGTCGATGTTGGTAACGACTTTAATCGCTCCACAGTTGCCCCAATTCTGTTACCAAGATAGATATCATCATCATCTAGAAAGCAGATGTACTCACCGGTAGCATGGAGGATACCTGTGTTTCTCGCCGCCGCCCCATTTCTGTTGTACTTGTGACTGATCAGCTTTATTTGGATTTCAGGCGCTTGAACTTTGGCGAAATCAATAATCTTTTTGGTTTCATCATCGAAATCGGAGTTCTCGCCATTGTCGCTAATAATGATGATTTCTTTGTGTGGGTACTGCTGTGCAATTACGGAGTCTAGTGCTTTCGAAAGGTTTTGCGGTCGTTTATATGTTGGAATGATGACACTCACCCTGTCTTTTATCTCTGCAGGTACTCTATTCCTGAGTGTTTTCAGAGATGTTCTTGCCTCTCTATCAAGGAGTTGGGCATCGAGATAGGCGACAATTTCGTCTTCCGACAGCACTGCCTGCGGGGCGATTTTTGTTACAAAGTCTGCTTGGGGAATATGAGTTTCCGATGAAAGTCTGGTAGGGTTATAATTTTTTTTGTTAAAGATTTGCTCGTTGTGCACCGGTCTTGGACCATCGACAGTATTTAAATAAATTCTGTGTTGAAAAGGCAATTCCTCAACCGCGTCAAATCTCTCCAAGTATTTTATATTACGTGAATTATCGATGAAAACGGCAATGCTGGGCGTTGGGAGTGGGTATTGAAAGTTCTCAATCGGCCAGCGCATTTTTGCAGCGTGAGCATGCTGATTCCTTCCGCCTCTGATCGAACTCGAGCCAACGTCCGGCATGATGATATTCGGGTAGCAAACGAAGCATTCGCCGTAGTTGCGCTCATACAGCTCGCCCAACGCCAAATGATCAAACGGTGACTCGATGGCTTCCTCTGCTTCAATCAGTTCTTCAAATACTGTATGGTCGATTGCAATTGCGAAAGATCCACAGGTATCAAGACGTCTTGGCTGGTAAAACCCATCGCGCAGAGCCGCTTCATCCTGAACACTTGTCCAATTGTATTGAGAGGCTCCAAGTTGTAGAATTTTCCATTCGCTCGGTATCGACTGTATGAATCGCGTAAACTTCGAATGAAATTCTTTGTCTAGAATGACATCATCTTCCAAGATGAGAATTCTTTTATATTTCTTATCCTTGGCGTCTCGCAGGATGGATAGATATGTGTAGATATATCCAATCGCGCCTGCAGATTCGATAAAGGGCTTCCCGCGTTTTATCTCAACCTCCTTAAATTCGGGATAGCGCTTGAGGTCTCCTAGTGCTCGCTTGCTGTAATTTTGATACACCTTGAATGCCTCACCTTCGTAACCGTTGGTAGCCTCATGGAGATCAAACTGAATTTGATTATTTCGCAGATGCAGCGCTACTGTTAATCGCCTCTTCACTTCGTGCCGCAAGTTCACGAGATAAATTTTATCAAAATACGAGTTTATTCTAGGTCGAAATCCGGCCAAACCGTTGGGTATATTAGACGTATCCTGTAAGAGTGCCTTCTTGCACAATCGAATATTTACCTCTACTACTTTTTGCCCGTAGACCGCTGCAGCCTCTTCAAAAAGCTCAAGCGCTTTGAGATAGTTCTTTTCTTTGTAGGTTTTGATGGCTTCGTAAAGGATATTCATGTTTGGCAAACCGTCTATTGCAGAGGTGTAGCTAGATAGATGCCTTTCTCACTTGGGAGCTGGCTTTCTGCTGGGAGGAATGAACGCTGGTTCCAGAAGTTTCTCCAGAGTTCGATGACCTGCTTTTCTTCCGATCGGCTGGCGTCGTCTAGCACCAGGTCGATGTGGTGTTGGCGAAGAGCATCAAAGACGAAGGGCACGGCGGGGTAGCGAGCGTTCGGGCAGGTGGCGCCTGGGGGACCGTCCACCAGCAGAAGAATGCGCAACTTGCGGTTTGCGTGTCGCTGAGCAAGTTCGGTCAGCTTGTTCTGGCAGTCGTAGTACAGGTAAGTCTGGTCACCATCGCACCAGTCCACCAGCGGGGCGTGCACCAGGTGCACGTGCTGGTCTATCCCCCGGGACTTGAGCATTTGGAGTGTTTTAGCGTGGTAGACGTGATCGTGCTCAAAGCTGACGATCTCGGTCACAAACTGCACTGGCTCACCAACATCGCTCGGTTTATCTGGATACGCTGTGGTTCGTTTTGACAGCAAATCAACTAACTGGGCAAACAACACGGTGGACGTACCGCTGCCAAATTCGATGATCAGGTCGTAATGATGTTCGCGCAGCCGTTCTGCCAAAAAAAGGCCTATATCTGGGCTGATGGGCCAACCATGCATGGCCGCAATAGAGTCACCTCCTTGTAACAATTGCTGCAGATTGAGAAACGCTTCTAATTGGCGAGTAGCGTTGCTCAATTCGGCTTTCAGCGCTTTGGTCAGCGCCTCCGTTTGTTGGAGCTGCACGTTCAGCAACTGTTCGAATGCCTGCCGGATCCAATGATTGGAAGCGCGTTGATGGCTGCATGGCTTTTTTTTTCTGGCAGGCAAGATTCAAACCTCCCTGGCGACGTTGACCACAGGTCCGTCAGATTCAGAACCACAGGGGTTAGGCCGCGAATTGGGTAGCTGCTGCAATGCAGTGGCCCACAACGCAGCAGGCACTTGCAACGTGTACTTGGCCAATTTTTCCGCCACCAGCACCCAAGACAGAACACCCTGAAGGCTAGCGAGCATGACCTGGTCTTCTTCGGTGAGGTGGGCCAGTTCAGGAGGCGACGGCCGGTTTTTACCTTTGAGCGGGTAGTTCAGCCGCATAAAGGGGCCTTGCGCGTCTTGGCCGTTGGGTTTCCATCCAACAAAGGGTGGCCTGGCAGCTTTCCATTGGCGAAACTCCAAGTACAAAGCCTGCGGCACTGGCTGGCCTTTGACAGTTTTGTGCTGCAAACCAAGTTCAAACACGAGCAATGGCATGCGCAGGGCTTTGGTGCTGAGCTGCTTAACGGCCAGGCGAACGGTTTCCAGCCCGGGCATGGGCTGGGTGACGGCCAGTACTTCCACGCCTTCGTGGTGGAGGCTGGGTGACAAGGCTTCGAGCTGTTGGGTCAGTTGGCGGGTGGCTTGCGCCCACACGGCACGGTCGGCTTGTGCAGCCTGGCCCAAGCGGCCCACGTGGCTGCCCACCAGCACCAGTAGCCCGCGCACCAAGCGCCACTGCGTAGCGCTGAGCTGGGCCACTACGCTGGCTTGCGTACGGCCCATCTCGCCCGGCGCACCCGGTGCCAGCAGCAAGCGGGGACCGATGTCATCGGCCAGCGGTTCGGGCCAGGGCAGCAGTTTGTCAGGTACGCCCTGTGGGCCGGGCCGGAATTCCAAGTAGGGCACGGCGTCGCGCACGCCAAACAAAAACTGCAATTGGGCAATGGGGACTTCTTGGCCCACCCACACGTGTTGTGCGCGGATGCGCAGGCAGCGGTGGTCGGGCTCTTGCACCACCACATCGGCGCTGAGCATGGCAGCATCGGCCCAAGTGGGAAGCCGCTGCAGCAGGCGGTTCAAGCGCTCGTTGATACCCGCATGGGCTTGCTGGGCTTCCTGGTGTTTGAGAAAGTACCCCTCTAACTCTTCTTGCACCTGGTGCAGCTGCTTGAGCAGCAAGTCGTTTTCTTGCAGGGCTTCTTGCAGGGCTTTGCTATCCCTCACTTGGGCGGCCTGGGAGTTGTTCAGCAGCTGAGATGATTCAGCGCAGTTTTGCTCTGCAAGCGATCTGGCTTTTTCTGCTTGCTCTTTTGCAACTTTGGCTTCTTGCACTTGGTCGGCGAGATCCGCAGCTTTTTTCTCGGCTTCAGCCTTGGCTTTTTCGGCTTGCGTTTTCCCCTGCTCCGCAGCGGCTCTGGCCTTGTCTGCTTGCTCTTTGGCAGCTTTGGCTTCTTGCATTTGGCTGGCGAGATCCGCGGCTTTTTTCTCAGCCTCAGCCTTGGCCTTGTCGGCTTGCACCTTCCCCTGCTCCGCAGCGGTAAGAGCCTTGTCTGCCTGCTCTTTGGCAGCTTTGGCTTCTTGCAGTTGCTTGGCCAGATCTGCCACTTTTCTTTCGGTCTCAGCCTTGGCCTTTTCGGCTTGGGCTTTGGCTTGCTCCGCTGCAGTCAGTTGTGGCTTAAGCGCTTCGCGCTCGTGGAAGAAATTTTCCAACTCTTCCTGCACCTGGTGCAGTTGCTGCAGCAGCAGCTCATTTTCTCTCGTGAGTTCGGCAACTTCACTGGCTTTAGCCTGCTGGTGGCTCGTGGCTTGCTGTGTTGCGGCTTCCAGCTGGGCTTTGAGCTTGCTGATCTGTTGCGTCAGGGCGCCCGTCTGGGTTTGACGTTCGGCCTGCTGGGTTTCAAGCTCGATGCGCAGCTGGCGCAACTGTGCGTCGGCAAGGGTGAGCTCACTCTGGGCCTGGGCCAGCGCGGCTGCACTTCTTTTGGCACTGTCTCGCGCTTGTTGCAGCTCGACTTGGGTGCTGGCGTAAACCTGCTCTGCTTGGAACAGGCTGCGGTGCAAGCGCTCTTTTTTCACCGCAAGCGCGTTGACAACATCGTACGCGTGGCCCAGGTCGGCCTGGGTGTGGGCCAGTTCGGTGTGGGCACTGGCCAGAGCCTGCTCGGCCTGTTTGCTCTTGCCCAGCCAGCCCAACAGGCCGGGCGCTTTGAGTGCGCTGGCTTGCGCATCGGGGGCCAACACCAGCTGCGTGCCGCCGCTGAGCAGTGGGGTCTGGGCTTCGCGCAGTTGGCGGTTCAGGGCGCGCAGTTCGGCGGCCAGGGCCGGGGCCACCAGCGCTTCAATGGGGGCCGACAGGTAAATGGGCCCGTCCCAAGGGGCAAGGTCGCCCGGGGTAGCGGTTTGCACGCCCAGGGCGCTGGCCAGCGTGTTGACCAGGCGCTGTGGGTGCAACACGGCCTGCTGGGTGTTGACCAGCAGCGTGCGCGCAGGCTGGGACTGGGTCAGGCGCAGCAGCTGGCGGTTGTGGCGCAGCCAGGCCTGGGCACAGGGCGTGGGGTCCCACGTCTCGGCGGCATCCACGTTATCGGCCAGAGCATGCTGGCGGGCGTTGTACAGGGCGGCTTCGGCCGGCAGGTACAGCAGTAAAAAACGGACTTGCGGGTCGATGCTGGCCCAGAAGTCCAGCGCCCAGGTGGCGCGGGTGTCGGCCAAAAACCAGTCGGCCGTGCCCAGGTTGGCGCGCAGCAGGCCCACGGCCATGTCTTCCCAGAGCTTTCCCACAGGCAGCGGGCCGCTGGCGTTGAGGCCCTCGGGATCCAGGTCGAGCGTTTGCAACAGCTGGGTGTGCCAGTCGGCGGGCGACTGAAACACATCGGCGCCCACGGCCGCGGGCTGGGCCGGCTTCAGGCCCGCCTCGGCCAGCAGCATGGCGGTGTCGGCCAGGCCGCTCCACGGGCTGGCAGCAGCAACAAGAATCTTCATGGCGTGAACAGGTTGGCCTGGATCTGGGCAATGGCATCCACGCCGTCCTGCCCCAGCAGCAGCAGCAGGCTGAGGTGGTTTTGCGCCTGGGTGGTGGCCAGGTTCACGTATTCGCTCTGCACGGTGTAGAGGGTCTGGATGGCGTTGAGCACGTCCACCGACGAGCGCACACCGCCCTGGTAGCTCTGCTGGTTGGCGTCAACACTCAGCTCGGCGGCGGCAATGGCCTGGCGCTGAATGTCAAGCGACTGGTTGGCGCTGGCAATGCTGGCTACCACGCTTTGCAGTTGCAGGCGCAGGTCCACCTCGGCGGCGCGCAATGACAGCTCGGCCTGCTCGGCCGCAGCCACCGCGCCTTGAATGCCGTACACGGTGCCGGCCTGCAGCGGCACAGAAAACACCAGGCCCACACCGGCGTTGCCGCCTGTGCCCTTGGCGTACTGTGCGGTGGCCACCAGGCTGGGGTACAGCACGGCCTGAGCGCGCTTCACGGCAAGGCGTTGCAGCTCAACGCCGGCCTGGGCCTGCACCAGGCTGGCGTTGGTGGCGGCTGCGGCCGCCAGGTAGTGCTCAACGGTTTGCAGCTGCACCGCGCGGTGCTGCGCTGGCAGGGTGAAACTGGCCACGTTGGGCTCGTTGCCGGTGATTGCGGCGTAGCGCATGGCGGCGTTGGCACGCTCGGTGATGAAGCGCAAGCGCTCTCCCTGCGCTTGGGCAAAGCGCACTTCAATGTCGCGCTCGTCGGTCACGGTGCCCTGGCCCAGGCGGCGCATTTCGCGGGCGCGTTCGGCCTGCTGGGCCAAGGCTTTCATCTTGGCGCCGCTCAGGCGCAGGTTTTCATTGCCCAGCACGATGGCGTTGGCGGCCTCCAGCAGGCGGCGGGCCAGGTCTTGCTGGCTGCCCAGCAGCTTGCCCAGGCTTTGCTGGTCCAGCGGGTCGGCCTGGCGCAGGGCAAGCTGGCGGTCGCGGCTGTAAATGGGCTGGTTGACCACCAGCGAGCTTTTGGGGGCACCTGCCACGCTCAACACCTGGGTGCTGAAGGTGGCTTCTGGGTAAAAGGCCGAGCGAGCCTTTTTGACGGACACCACGTCGTTGCGGCGCGCGGCCAGCGTGGCCTGGTACGTAGGGTCGAACGCCAACGCGTTGGCGTAGTCTTCAACCAGCGACGCAGCGCCGGCCCAGGTGGTGCTGGCCAGCAACAAAGCACCCACCAAGGCGCGAATGGGAAAAGCAGAGCGTGTGAAAGTGGCAGAGAGCTGAAACATGGGGCGTCGTGAGATCAAGGCCAAGCGAGCGCTCGGCCACAAAGAATCAATTGAGGAAAGCTTTGGCCAGGCGGTCAGTGAGGGGTTTGAGTAAATAGCTCATGAAGCTGCGTTCGCCCGACTTGAAGATCACCTCCACCGGCATGCCGGGCTGCACCTGCAGGCCACCCAGCAAGGCCAGGCCTTCGGCGGTGGCTTCAATCTGTGCCAGGTAGTGCTCAGTGTCCTGGCCGTTGGCGGGCTGCAGGTCGGCCCCCACCAGGCTCACAGTGCCCAGAACCACCGGGGTGGTGGCGGCGGCAAATGCAGTGAAGCGCAGGTCGGTGGCCATGCCCTTGCGAACCTTGTCAATGTCCTGCGGGGGCACTTTGGCTTCCACAATCAAGCCCTGGTTGTCGGGCACGATCTCCATAAGCACCTGGGCGCTGGTGATCACGCCGCCGGTGGTGAAAACCTGCAGGCCCACCACGGTGCCGGTGGCGGTGGCCTTGAGTTCGGAGAGCTTGCGGTCGAAGCGGGCCGCTTCAAGCCGGCTGACGGTGGCGTCGCGGCTGGCCTGCAGGGTTGAGAGCTGGTCGTCCACCTCTTTGAGCTGGCTGGTGCGCAGTTGGGCAATTTGCAGCTGGGCGCGGGCAATCTCAGACTGCGTGGTGGACATGCTGCTTTCCAGTGCGCTGCGCTGGCGCTCGGCGGCGTTGGCCTGAAATTCGGGCACAAAGCCACCCTGGGCCAGCTGGCGGGTGTTTTGTGCTTCTTGCCGCAGGCTCTGCATTTGCTGCTCGTTGCTGCGCAGCACCGATTTCAGCGCATTGATCTGCTGGTTGAGGCTCGCCACCTGGCTGGCGTATTCAGCGCGGCGTGAGCTGAACAGCTGGGCCTGCAGGGCCTTGGCTTCGGCCACGCGGGGGTCTTTCTCAAGGCCGGGGGCGTTGAGCTCGGGCGCCCAGCGAATGCTGCCAAGGCCGTCTCGCTCAGACTTCATGCGCGATTCGGTGGCGAGCTGGTTGAACAGCTGCAGCTCCAGGGTGGTGAGGTTGGCCTGGGTGTTGAGGGGGTTCACGCGCAGCAACACGTCGCCCTCTGTCACACGGGCGCCCTCTTTCACCAGGATTTCTTCAACCACCCCGCCACTGGGGTGCTGAACCGCCTTGCGGTTGCCCTGCACCTTCACGCTGCCCGACACGGACACGCCAGCATCCAGCGGCGCGGTGAACGCCCACACCAGAAACAAGGCAAAGAACAGCAAGAAGAGCTTGGCAGCACTCTTGCGAATGACCGACTCTTCCACCGCCACCGGCTGCAGGGTGCGGTGCTTGAGTTTGTCGGGGGTGTATGGGTTCCAGCCCTGCACCCAGCCGCCCAACGCAGCGTCAAGCCGCGACCAGAAGCCCACCGGGCGAACAACGATGGGCTGGCTCATGCTGCACCCCCGATGGCGGCCACGGCAGGCGCCGGGCGCTGGGGCGCTGCCGCTGGCGTTGCACCGCCGGCACCCACCACCTGCAGTTTGCGCACGGCCTCCAGAATGTCTTGCGCCGGGCCAAAGGCAATTTGTTTGCCGCTGCGAAGAACCAGCATGCGGTCCACCGCGCTGATGAGGCGCGGCCGGTGGGTGGTGATGACCACGGTGGACCCATTGGCCTTCAGCGCTTCGATGGTTTTGACGAGTGCCGCCTCGCCCACTTCGTCGAGGTTGGAGTTGGGCTCGTCCATCACCACGTATTTGGGCATGCCGTAAATGGCGCGGGCGATGGCCAGGCGCTGGCGCTGGCCGCCCGAGAGGTTGAAGCCTGCATCGCCCAGCAGGGTTTCGTAACCCTGCGGGAACGCCAGAATGGCCTCGTGCATGCCGATGAGCTGAGCCGCGTGAACAACCTTTTCAGCATCCACCTCGCCCAGGCGTGCAATGTTTTCAGCAACAGTGCCTTCCAGAAAGTCGATTTCCTGCGGCACATAGCCCACCAGCGGGCCCACCTCGTCGTGGCTCCAGTCGCACAGCTCCACACTGTCAAGCCGCACCGAGCCCTTGGCCGGGCGCCACAGCCCAAGCAGCAGCTTGACCAGCGAACTCTTGCCCGCCGCGCTCGGCCCGACCACGGCCAGCACCTGCCCGGGGCTGAGCGAAAACTGGATTCCGATCAACACGGGCTTGTCATGACCGGGCGGCACGGCGATGAGTTCGCTCACATCCAGCTGGCCGATGGGTGGCGGCAGCTGCATGCTGTGCTGGTGCTTTTCGTCTTCCAGCAGAAGTTGGTTGAGCCGGTCGTAGGCTTGCCGGGCCTTGACGATGCTCTGCCAGTTGCTCACCAGCTGGTTCAGCGGGCCCAGTGCGCGGCTGATCATGAGGCTGGCAACAATCACCATGCCCCCGGTGATGAGGCCCTGAATGGCGAGATAGGCCGCCAGGCCCATTTGCAACGAAGGCAGTGCCTTTGAGAGAAAGCCGGTGAAACCACCGGTGAGGCCACTGGCCTCGCTGGCATACACCTGCTTCGTCAAGAACTGCCGGTGCTGTTCGTGCCAGCGGCTGCGCACGGCACCCAGCATGCCCAGGGCCAGGGTGGCTTCGGCATGGCGCAGGCTGCTGGCCGCCACACGGCCGGCCTCGGCATTGGCGTCTTCGGCCTCTTTGAGAATGGGGCCCGACACCTTGAGGCTCAGGTAGGTGAACACCACCATGAGCACGGAGGCCACCAGCGCAAAGGCCGCCAGGTAAGGGTGAAAAAATGCCGCAATCACAATGAAAACCAGCGCAAACGGCGCCGACATGAGAGCAAGCAAGGGGGCGCCGGTGAGGAACTGGCGCAGGTTGAGCATGTCGCCCAGCAGTTGGTGAACGTTGACGTTCTTGCGGCCCACATAGCGTCGGAAAGAAGCGTCAAACACATCGGCCGACAAGTCCCAGTCGATGCGCAGGGAGAGGCGCACCATGAGGCGGCTGCGCATCCATTCCATGGACGACCAGAACACATACAAGGCCACCACCATGACCGTGAGCGAGACCAGGGTAATGCCGCTCCGGCTGGAGATAACGCGGTCGAACACGTTGATCATGTAGAGCAACGGGGTGACGCTGAGCAGCTCGATGACCGTGGTGAGCACCAACATGAGCACGAAGGTCTGCCGGCACTGGTCGAGCACCTTGCGCAGCGGCGGGTCTTCCCGCGGCCGCATGGCCAGCTCGGCCAGGCCTTTGCCTGCTGATTGGGCGGTGATGCTTCGAGCCATGCTTTATCCGACCGACTTGGTGAAGGTGTAGACGTCTTTGTCTGCACTGGACTCGCCCAGCAAAGCCACCTTGGTGTCTTGCGACGCCTGCACGTAGTCGAGACCGTCGTACGCAGATGCGCCAGGCAGGTCAAGCTCGGAATTGACGCCGCCGTTGACGATGACGTTGACTTCGGTGAAGCCCAGGCTGTCGAGGCCGCCACCGTCCATGGCATCGGCAAGGGCGGTGAGCAAGTCAGACGCATTGGCAGAAGTGCCGTCGAGAACCAGACCGGCTTGGGTATTCGACCCACCGCCGAAGAGGCTGTCGACCACACCGTCGTGTTCGTGTTCGCCAACCAGCGTCAACAGAGACTGCAGGAGTTCGCCCACGTCGGTGGTGCCGACGTCCATGAACACCTTGGCTTGCGTGGTCTGGATCTGGTCCACACCCAGCTCGGCCAGCAGCTTGAACGGAGTCTGCAGGTAGGCGCTGTTGCCGCCTTCGATGGCGATCTGTGCATCTGGCACAGCACTGAGCATGCCTGCGTCGGCCAGTGCCCGGGCCAGCTCGTCGGTGATGACGACGTCGGCCATTGCCGTGGCTTCGAAGCCAGACACACCCGATTGCTGCAGAGCGGACAGATCGATGTCGGCAGCATTGAGACCATCTGTGGCCGCGGAGCCGAAGGTGTCGGTGAGGGTGTCAAGCAGATCGCCCAGGCTCAGGTCGCCTGCCATTTCCACACCGGCGGCAATCAGACCATCGACCACATCGACCACCAGCGAGTCAACAGAAATCGCGTCGGGCGTGCTGTTGGCCAGTTGCACGCTGAGCGTAGGCTTGAGCGTCAGGTCAGCGTCTGCAAAGCCGTTCCAGTCGAAATCGATGTCGTTGTTCAGGGCATCCGTCAGGGTGTCCTGCAGGACATCGATGTGGTCCACGCCCAAGGTTTTGAGTTGGGCCAGCGTCAGGCCCTTGCCTTCGTCCAGATTTCCCAGGTAGGTACCCAAACCGTCGGTGAGGTCGGTGGCGTCGAGCGTAACCACGTCGTTTGCGGTCAGGGAAATGCCAGCGTCGATCAAGTCACCGAAGTCGGCCATCGTGATGTTCAGCTGGTTGTCCGCCACATCCAGCACGTCCACACCCAGGCCATTGGCGCCCAGGCCACCAATGGTCAGACCGCCCAGCTTGTTGCTCAGGTAGCTGCCCATCGCAGCGTCGCCGGCTCCGGCCAGCTCCAATGTGATGCCGTCGTCGTTGGCCGCAAAGTTCAGGCCGGCCGTGATCAGGTCTTCGGCCTCGGCAATGCTGATGCGTGCGGTGTTGTCCGCCACGTCCAAGACGTCCACACCCAGGCCGCTGCCCACCAAACCGGCCACGCCGCCCACGGCGGTGAGCTTGTTGTTCAGGTAACTGCCCGCGCCCTCACCGGCGAGTTCCAGCGTGACGCTGTCGGTATCAAGAAAACGCAGGCCATCGTCGATGAGTTGGCCAGCACGGCTGACATTCAGATTGACAACTCCGTCGCCAACTTCCGTCCCCTG
>JAJNQE010000161.1 GCA_021154985.1 Hydrogenophaga sp. | reverse complement strand
GCGCCATTGCGCGGCGCCTGAAGAAACTGGGGCAAGTGCCGGAAGACGTGATGGCGCGCATCGACGCGCAGCTCGCGATCCTGACCGCGCAAGAGCAATCGATGCAAACCCTGCTCACGCAGGGTGTGGCGGGCGCCGAGCGCCAGCCCTGGTTCTGCTCGGGCTGCCCGCACAACACCAGCACCCGCGTGCCCGAAGGTTCGCGCGCCATGGCCGGCATCGGCTGCCACTTCATGACGATCTGGATGGACCGCGACACCGTCGGTTTCACCCAGATGGGCGGCGAAGGCGTGCCCTGGATCGGTCAACAGCCGTTCAGCCACGACCAGCACATGTTCGCCAATCTCGGCGACGGCACCTACTTCCATAGCGGCTTGCTGGCCATACGCCAGAGCATCGCTGCGGGCGTGAACATCACCTACAAGATTCTCTACAACGATGCGGTGGCCATGACCGGCGGCCAGCAGGTGGGTGAGCGGCCCGAGGGCCACAGCGTGGTCCAGATCGCGCAGAGCATGCGCGCCGAAGGCGCCGTGAAAATCACCATCGTCACCGACGAACCCGAGAAATACGAGGATGTGAAGGGCTTGCCCGAAGGCATTGCCATCCTGCACCGCGACATGCTGGATGCGGTGCAGAAAGAGTTCCGCGAGATCAAGGGCACGACGGTCATCATCTACGACCAGACCTGCGCCACCGAGAAGCGCCGCCGTCGCAAGCGCGGCACCTTGGTCGACCCGGCCAAGCGGGTGGTCATCAACGAGTTGGTGTGCGAAGGCTGTGGCGATTGCGGCGTGCAATCCAACTGCCTCTCCGTCGAACCGCTGGAAACCGAGTTCGGCCGCAAGCGGACCATCAACCAGAGCACCTGCAACAAGGACTACTCCTGCCTGAATGGCTTCTGTCCCAGCTTCGTCACGGTGGAGGGCGGGCAACTGCGCAAGAAGGACAAGGGAGGTACCCAGCTGGAGTGGACGGGCGGCGCCTTGCCTTTGCCTGTGTTGCCCACCTTGGGCGCGGAAGCATGGGGCGTGATCGTGGCGGGTGTTGGCGGCACCGGTGTCATCACCATTGGCCAGTTGCTCGGCGTGGCTGCGCACCTGGAGGGCAAGGGCATCGTCACGCAGGACGCGGCGGGTCTGGCGCAGAAAGGTGGTGCGACCTGGAGCCATGTGCTGATCGGCGCGCGCCAGGACGACATCCGCACCACGCGTGTTTCGGCCGCGTCGGCCGACCTCATCCTGGGTTGCGACCCGATCGTCAGCGCCCACAAGGAAACCTGGCAGCGCCTGCGCGCCGGGCGCACGCACGTGGCGCTCAACACGCACGCGTCGCCCACCGCCGCGTTCGTGAAGAACGCCAACTGGCAGAACCCCGCGCAGGAATGCGTGGACGCGCTCGTGCGCAGCCTGGGCGCGGATGCCGTGGGCACATTCGACGCCGAAACCGCCGCCACGCGCCTGATGGGCGACAGCCTGTACACCAACCCGATGATGCTGGGCTTTGCATGGCAAAAGGGTTGGGTGCCGTTGGGGCTGGATGCGCTGATGCGCGCCATGGAACTCAATGCGGTGCAGGTGGAGAAGAACAAGGCTGCTTTCGAATGGGGGCGCCGCGCCGCCCACCAGCCGCAAACCGTGGTGGCGCTGTGCCAGAAGGTCGGCGGGGGCGGTGAGCAGGTGATCCAGTTCAAGAAGCGCGACTCGCTCGAAGCCCTGATCGCGCGCCGGGTCGAATTCCTGACCGGTTACCAGAACGCGGCCTACGCGGCGCAGTACCGGGCTTTTGTGGACCGTGTGCGCGCGGCCGAAGAGCCACTGGGCAAGACCGCGCTGACCGAGGCGGTGGTGCGCTACCTCTTCAAACTCATGGCCTACAAGGACGAGTACGAGGTGGCGCGCCTGCACAGCGACCCGGCCTTCCACGCCCGCCTGGCGAGCCAGTTTGAAGGCGACTTCAAGCTCAAGTTGCACCTGGCGCCGCCGTTGATCGCGAAAAGAACGAGCGTGGCGAGCTGATCAAGCAGCCCTTCGGGCCGTTCATGTTCACCGTGTTCAAGGTGTTGGCGCGCTTCAAGGGGCTGCGTGGCACCGCGCTGGACATCTTTGGGCGTACCGAAGAACGTCGCACCGAACGTGCCCTGATCGGCGAGTACCGCGCCGATGTCGAGACGTTGTTGGCCGGCCTGACGCCCACGAACCACGCGCTCGCGGTGGAGATCGCAGGCATTCCGGAGCAGATCCGGGGCTACGGCCATGTGAAGGAGCGCCACCTGGTCGCGGCGCGCAGCCGCCGCGACGGCCTGTTGCAGCAGTGGCGCCAACCCGCGGCGGCGCCCGGCCTGGCCCGCGCTGCCTGATCGGCCGGATCACACCCCGCGGCATACAATCCCGGGTTGAGCCCTGAGTGCCCGGCGGCGCCATTTGACGCCCCGGGCTCTTGGCATTGTTGTGATTCCCGAACCTGTTGGAGACCCTCCGTGTTCATTTCCTCCGCATACGCCCAAGCCGCTGCCGCTGGCGACACCCAATCCACCCTGCTGGGCATGCTGCCCCTGGTGCTGATGTTCGTGGTGCTGTATTTCGTGATGATCCGTCCCCAGCTCAAGCGCCAGAAGGAACACAAGGCCATGGTGTCGGCACTGGCCAAAGGCGATGAAGTTGTCACCGCGGGCGGCTTCCTGGGCAAAGTGACCAAGATCGGCGAAATTTACGTGGGCGTGGAACTTGCCAGCGGCGTGGAGGTCCAGATGCAGCGCTCCGCTGTCGTGCAAGTGCTGCCCAAGGGCACGATCAAGTAAGCAAATAAGTTAACAACACCCCCTCACGGGCCGGCCGATGTCAGCCCGTTGTTTTTTGTGGGGTAGACGGCGTCATGGGTCCGGCGAAGCCGGTTCCGTGGCGTCTCTGGAAACGTACCGCCAAGGCCTTTCATGAACCGATACCCGCTGTGGAAGTACGCGATCATCCTGATCGTTTTGCTCATCAGTGCGCTCTATGCGCTGCCCAACCTGTTCGGGGAGTCGCCGGCCGTGCAGGTGTCCGCAGCCCGGTCCACGGTGCGCATCGACACAGCCACCGTCGCGCGCGTGGAGCAGGCTCTGGCGGCGCAACGCATCGAGAGCTCGCTGATCCAGCTCGACGCCAACTCCGTCAAGGCCCGCTTCAACAGCACCGACGACCAGCTCAAGGCGCGCGATGCGCTGGAAAAGGCGTTCAACGCCGACCCGACCGACCCCAGCCATGTGGTCGCGCTGAACCTGTTGCCCCGCACCCCGGCCTGGTTGGCCTCCCTGGGTGCGTCGCCCATGTACCTGGGCCTGGACTTGCGCGGTGGTGTGCACTTCATGCTGCAGGTGGACATGCAAGCGGCACTGCAACGGCGCGCCGACGTGCTGGCCACGGACCTGCGCACCGCGCTGCGCGAAAAGGGCTTGCGCCACGGCGGCATCAACCGCAATGACCAGACCATCGAGCT
>JAJNQE010000158.1 GCA_021154985.1 Hydrogenophaga sp. | reverse complement strand
AAACGGACAAAGCCCGGCAGCGAGCGCGGGCCTCATTCAAGGATGCCGCGGAACTGGCTTTGCCAGGCCGCAGGCATCGCCCCCTTGAGGGGGTGACGCGCCGCAGGCGCGGCGCGGGGGTGGATCAATTAAACCTGACGTATTCAAAGTCCACTGGCTGGCGGTTGATCCCCATCACCGGCGGCGCGATCCAGCCCGCGAACTTGCCGGGTTCGGTGACTCGGCCCATGAGCGAGGCAACAAACGCGAAGTCGCCCGGGGTGGGCAGCCACTCGTCCTTGCGCGCGGTCCATTCGGCCTCGCTGATCACCTTGCCCTCGGGCGTGGTCTTCACGCCGGCCAGGGCGCCGATCTGGCGGTTGAACGCCTTGTGCGGCGCCACCAGGCGGTTCGGGATACCGGCCTTTTCCAGCACGCGGTTCCAGCGGCCCACACCGGCCACCGAGTCGCGGATGTAGTCGTCGCGCAGCACTTCGTTGAGCGCGTTGAGCATCGGCACATCTTTCTCCACGATCTGGCCGTTGTGCACTTCCAGCACCTTGTAGGTCTGACCCTTGAGCACGTGGTCGTCAGCGCGTTTACCCTCTTCAAAGCGGCCTTTCAGACCGGAGCTGTAGAAGATGGCGGCGTTGCTCGACTGGTCGGCGCCGAACAGGTCGATGGTCACGCTGTAGTGGAAGTTCAGGTAGCGCTGGATGGTGCCGATGTCGATACAGCCGGCCGCGCGCACCAGGGCGGGGTCGTCGGTCTTGAGCTCGTTCATCACCTGCGCGGTGCGGGTCAGCACGCGCGAAATGCCGCTCTCGCCCACGAACATGTGGTGCGCTTCTTCGGTCAGCATGAACTTGGTCGTGCGGGCCAGCGGATCGAACGCGGACTCGGCCAGCGCGGAGAGCTGGAACTTGCCGTCGCGGTCGGTGAAGTAGGTGAACATGAAGAAGGCCAGCCAGTCGGGCGTCTTCTCGTTGAACGCACCCAGGATGCGTGGGTTGTCCTGATCGCCCGAGGTGCGCTGCAGCAGCGCGTCGGCCTCTTCGCGGCCGTCGCGGCCAAAGTGCTTGTGCAACAGGTAGACCATGGCCCACAGGTGGCGGCCCTCTTCCACGTTGATCTGGAACAGGTTGCGCAGGTCGTACATGCTGGGCGCGGTCAGGCCCAGGTGGCGTTGCTGCTCCACCGATGCCGGCTCGGTGTCGCCCTGTGTGACGATGATGCGGCGCAGGTTGGCGCGGTGTTCGCCGGGCACGTCTTGCCAGGCTTTTTCGCCCTTGTGGTCGCCAAAGTGGATCTCGCGATCGGCATCGCCCGGATTCAGGAAAATGCCCCAGCGGTAGTCGCGCATCTTCACGTGACCAAACTGCGCCCAGCCCTGTGGGTCCACGCTCACGGCGGTGCGCAAATACACCTCGTGGTCGGTCGAGCCCTCGGGGCCCACGTCGTCCCACCAGTTGATGAAGTTGGGCTGCCAGCCTTCGAGCGCGCGCTGCAGCGTGCGGTCTTCGCTCAGGTTGACGTTGTTCGGGATCTTTTCGCTGTAGTTGATGCTGGACATGGCTGTCTCTCCAATGGGCAGTTCAACGGTGGAGTCTGTTGCGGTTGCTGCGGGCTCCACCGGGATACCCACCGCACAACGTTTTGGAAACTGGGGGTCGCGACCTTAGACGCGATTGAAATCAAAGGCGGCTTTGTCGCCTTTTCCATAGACCTTCAAGGCACCTTTTTCGCCCACGGCGTTGGGTCGGATGAAGATCCAGTTTTGCCAGGCGGTGAGCCGCCCGAAGATGCGGGTGGCCATGTTTTCCTTCTGCGCAAACCGCAGGTTGGCTTCCAGGCCGGTGAGCGCGTCGGGCGACATGGAGGCCCGCTCTTCGAGTGCCATGCGCACCTCATCGTCCCAGTCGATGTCGTCCGGGGCGGCGGTGATCAGGCCCAGCGCGAGCGCCGCGTCGGCGTCGAGCGCCTGGCCGATGGCGGCTTCTGCAGCGGCCATGGGGCCGGCTTCTTCGTAGAAACGGCGTTGCAGGCGCGACTGCTCATTGACCATGGGCAGCACACCGAAGTTGAAGCCGTTGAGCTGCAGCTTGGGCGCTTTCTCAGCATCGTCGGGCAGGGCCAGCATGTAGGCGCGGTCGGCGCAGAAAGCCAGCTCGGCAAAGCAGCCCGCAAAGCAGGAGCCGGATTCGATGAGAGCGAACAGGCTGCGCGAGGACACGTCGAGTCGTGCAAAGGTGCGGCGCATCAGGCCCAGCGTCTCGCGCACCAGCCAGTGGTCCTTGTTGGCGAGCATCACCGCGTCGCTCGCGAGCACAGCGGTGGCGTCACCCTCGGTCTTGAGCAGCCAGGTGCCGATGTCGAGTTCGTTGGTGCGCAGGCACAGGATGGCGTCGTCCAGTTCGCGCGCCATCTGCAGTGGCCACCAGGCGGCGCCTGCGGCTTCGATGGCGGCGATGTCTTGCGGCTGCGCGCCGGTGGGCGCTTTCACCGTGATGGTGGCGCTGCGCTTGGCGCGGTCGATGGCCACGTTCACGTGGGCATAGCTCAGGCCGTTGGCGCTGTCGGTGCGCGCGATGCGCGGCAGGGCAACACCCTTGGCCGACGCGGGGCGGTCGCTCTGGGCGGTCAACGCGGCGGCGCGCTCCTTCACGTGCTCGGCGAACTTCTGCGGCTTGGCGATCGAGTCCACCAGGCGCCAGTCGACCGCCTTCTGACCGCGCACACCTTCGCTGGTGGTGCAGAAGATGTCGGCCAGGTCGTGGCGCACATGGCGCTTGTCGGTCACGCGGGTCAGGCCGCCGGTGCCGGGCAACACGCCGAGCAACGGCACCTCGGGCAGCGACACGGCGGAAGAGCGGTCGTCCACCAGCACGATCTCGTCGCAGGCCAGGGCCAGCTCGTAGCCGCCGCCGGCGCAGGCGCCGTTGAGCGCGGCCACGAACTTCAAACCGCTGTGCTTCGAGGAGTCTTCGATGCCGTTGCGCGTCTCGTTGGTGAACTTGCAGAAGTTCACTTTCCAGGCGTGGCTGGAAACGCCCAGCATGAAGATGTTGGCGCCGGAGCAGAACACGCGGTCCTTGGCGCTGGTGACCACCACCGTGCGCACCTCGGGGTGCTCGAAACGCACCCGGTTGAGCGCGTCGTGCAGTTCGATGTCCACGCCCAGGTCGTAGCTGTTGAGCTTGAGCTTGTAGCCGGGGCGGATGCCGGCGTCTTCGTTGATGTCGATGGCCAGCGTGGCCACGGCACCGTCAAAAGACAACTTCCAGTGGCGGTACTGGCTGGGGTCGGTGCGGTAGTCGACGGTGGTGGGTGCTGCGACCGGCTTGGCGGCAACGGGTGGGGTGGCGATGGCGGTGTCACTCATGGGTTTGTCTCCTCGGGGCTGCGGGGCTGAAAAGGGGCCCTGCAAACCGGCATTCAACTGCCGGCGGGAGCCCAATGACGTGAATAATAATTCACAAAGCCAAAACGGTCAATGCACTTTCATGCATGTTTTGTAACCAGGCCCAATTGCTCGCGCACCTGGGCCCGCAGCGCCTGAAAAGCATCGTCCAGGCTGTAGGCGCTGGTGTTGAAGCTCATGTCGGCCTTGGAATAGAAGGCCGAGCGCCCGGCCAGGATGCGCTTCAAATCCTCCATCGCCTCGCGGCTCGCCGCCATGGGGCGCATGTCGCCCTGCGCGGCCACACGGCCCATGTGGTCGGCCGGGTCGGCCTGCAGCCACACGGTGGTGCAGTGCGAGAGCAGCAGGTTGAAATTGGCCGCGTCCGACACCAGACCCCCGGGCGTGGCAATCACCACCTCGGGGTAGATCTGGATCGCTTCTTCAAGTGCGCGGCGCTCGTAGCGGCGGTAGGCCGGCGTGCCGTAGAGCGAGTGGATCTCGTTGATGCTGCAGCCGGCGAACTTTTCAATCTCGCGGCTGAGCTCGATGAAGGCAAATCCCAGGTCGTCGGCCAGGCGCTGACCCAGCGTGGATTTGCCCGCGCCGCGCAGGCCAATCAAGGCAATGCGCGCGCTGCGGCCCGGGTCGCCGCCGGGCACTGCACCCCCGCCCAGCAGCCCGCCAATGGCCACGCGCACACGCCGCAGATCGGCTTCGCCCCGCCCCTCCAGCAGTTCACGGATCAACAGCCATTCGGGTGAGCTTGTGCTCACGTCACCCAGCAATTCGGCCAGCGAACAGTGCAGCGCCTGCGCCACCTGCAGCAGCACCAGAATGGAGGCGTTGCCGGTGCCGTATTCGAGGTTGGCCAGGTGTCGCTCGGACACATCGGCCGCCACAGCCACGGCCTTGCGCGTCATGCCACGGCGCGAGCGCAAGGTGCGCACGCGCTCGCCCAGTGCCACCAAAAAGGGGTTTCTCGCCTCCTCATCCACCGGGGCGGGATCGACAGGGCGGGCGGCGGCCATCAGGCCGGAATCGGCAGCATCCATGGTGTGCCTGAACTTTCAAACGGTTTCATCGGGCTCGGGAAAAACCCGCCGGGGGCTTGCCAAGCGCGCCAACATGCACTTTAATGCACATCTTCACGCACGCAAGATAGTGCATTTATAGCGCCATTCTCCATCCGCGAACAGCCTCGGCGGTTCGCCCATCCCAATTCACCCACCATGACCACTTCTCCCCTGCTCCCCAACCACCTCGGCGGCCAATGGGTGACCGGCACCGGCGCGGGCACACCGTTGTTCGACCCGGTGCTCGGCACCGAACTTGTGCGCGTGAGCAGCGCCGGCCTCGATCTGGCCGCCGGCTTCGATTTCGCCCGCGAGCAGGGCGGTGCTGCCTTGCGCGCCCTGAGCTATGGCGAACGCGCTGCCTGCCTGGGCGCCATCGTCAAAGTGCTGCAAGCCAACCGCGACGCCTACTACGAGATCGCCACCGCCAACTGCGGCACCACCACCAAGGACTCGGCGGTCGACATCGACGGCGGCATCTTCACCCTGGGCTACTACGCCAAGCAGGGCGAGGCCCTGGGCCCTGCACACGCGTTGCTGGACGGCGAGCGCATCCGCATGGGCAAGGACCCGGTGTTCCAGACCCAGCACATCCTGAGCCCCACGCGCGGCGTGGCGCTGTTCATCAACGCCTTCAACTTCCCGAGTTGGGGCCTGTGGGAAAAGGCCGCGCCCGCCCTGCTCTCGGGCGTGCCGGTGATCGTGAAACCCGCCACCGCAACCGCCTGGCTCACCCAGCGCATGGTGAAAGACGTGATCGACGCAGGCATCTTGCCGCCGGGCGCGCTGTCGGTGGTGTGCGGCTCGTCTGCCGGGCTGATGGACCAACTCCAACCCTTCGATGTGGTCTCGTTCACCGGCTCGGCCGACACCGCACGCATCATCCGCAGCCACCCCGCCGTGGCCGAACGGTCGGTGCGCTGCAACATCGAGGCGGACAGCCTCAACAGCGCCTTGCTCGACCCGAGCGCCACGCCCGAGAGCGAGGCCTTCGGCCTGCTGGTGAGCGAGGTGGTGCGCGAAATGACGGTGAAGAGTGGCCAGAAGTGCACCGCGATCCGCCGCGTGTTTGTGCCCCGTGCGCTGTATGACGCCATGGCTCAGGCGATCGGCGCCAAGCTCACCAAGACGTCGGTGGGCAATCCGCGCAATGAAGCGGTGCGCATGGGCGCGCTGGTGAGCCAGGAGCAGAAGGCCAGCGTGGTCGAGGGCATTGCCAAGCTGCGCACCGAGGCCGAAGTGCTGTTCGACGGCAGCGCCGCAGCGCTGGTGGACGCCGATGCCTCGGTGGCCGCCTGCGTGGCGCCGGTGCTGCTCGGTTCGCGCGAACCGGCCCGCGCAAAGGTGCTGCACGAGGTGGAAGTGTTCGGTCCGGTGGCCACGCTCATGGCGTACGACAGCGCCGAACAGGCGTTCGAACTCATCCGCCGCGGCGAAGGCTCGCTGGTGTGCTCGGTCTACAGCGCCGACCCGGCCTTCATCGCCACCGCCGCGCTCGAACTCGGCTCGGCCCACGGCCGTGTGCACGCCATCTCGCCCGACGTGGCGGCCAGCCACAGCGGCCACGGCAATGTGATGCCGATGTCGCTGCACGGCGGTCCGGGCCGCGCTGGAGGCGGCGAGGAACTCGGCGGCTTGCGCGCGCTGGGCTTCTACCACCGCCGCAGCGCCGTGCAAGCCAGCAGCGCCGCGCTGGACGCGCTGGCCGCCTCTGCCGTACCGTTCAAAGTCTGATGCCCATTCCCGCAGAGGAGACAAACCCATGACCACGCCCCACGTCGCACCACCGCCCGAGCGCTTCAACTTCGCGCGCCATCTGCTCGCGCTCAACACCACCCGCGCCAGCAAGACCGCCCTGATCGACGACCAGGGCCAGCTCAGCTATGGCCAGCTCGCCGACCAGGTGCAGCGCTTTGCCGGAGCACTCGCGGCGCTGGGCCTGCGGCGCGAGGAGCGCGTGCTGCTGCTCATGCACGACTGCAGCGACTGGGTGGTGGCCTTTCTCGGCGCGCTGCACGCGGGCGTGGTGCCGGTGGCGGTGAACACCCTGCTGACCGCACAAGACTACGCCTACATGCTAGGCAACAGCCGAGCGCAGGCGGTCATCGTGTCTGCCGCCTTGCTGCCCACGCTGCAGACCGCGCTGGCTTCGCAGACCACGGAAGTGCAGCACCTGATCGTCTCGCGCACCACCGACCCGCTGCCTGCGGGCGCACACAACTTCAGCGCGCTCGTGGCCGCCAGCCAGCCCGCGCAGGCGGCCGACACCCATGGCGACGAGCCCGCCTTCTGGCTCTTTTCCAGCGGCTCCACCGGTGCGCCCAAGGGCACGGTGCACACCCAGGCCAACCTCTACTGGACCGCCGAGCTGTACGGCAAGGGCGTGCTCGGCCTGCGCGAGAGCGACGTCGTGTTCTCCGCCGCCAAGCTGTTCTTTGCCTACGGCCTGGGCAACGCGCTGACCTTCCCGCTCAGCGTGGGCGCGAGCGTGGTGCTGATGGCCGAGCGGCCCACGCCGCAGGCCTGTTTCAAGCGATTCACCAAACAAAAGCCCACCGTGTTCTACGGTGCCCCCACGGGATACGGCGGCATGCTCGCCAACCCCGACCTGCCGAAGAAAAGCGAGGTGGCGCTGCGCCTGTGCTCCTCGGCCGGTGAAGCGCTGCCGCAAGACATCGGTCAGCGCTGGACGAACCACTTCGGCGTGGAGATCATCGACGGCATCGGCTCCACCGAGATGCTGCACGTGTTCCTCTCCAACCGCCCGGGCGACGTGCGCTACGGCACCACCGGCAAACCGGTGCCGGGCTACGAGATCGAACTGCGCGGCGAAGACGGCAAGCCTGTGCCCGATGGCGAGATTGGGGACCTCTACATCCGGGGCCCGAGTGCCGCGCTCATGTACTGGAACAATCGCGACAAAACCCGCGACACCTTCCAGGGCGGCTGGACCAAGGCGGGCGACAAGTACACGCGCGATACCGACGGCTACTGCACCTACGCAGGGCGCAACGACGACATGCTCAAGGTCAGCGGCATCTACGTGAGCCCCTTCGAGGTGGAGGCCACGCTGGTGCAGCACCCGGCGGTGCTGGAGGCCGCCGTGATCGGCAAAACCGACGCCGATGGCCTGACCAAGACCAAGGCCTGTGTGGTGCTCAAGAGCGGCGCTCAAGCCACAGAATCCGAGCTGCAGGCTTTCGTGAAAGAAAAACTCGCGCCCTACAAATACCCGCGCTTCATCGAGTTCCTGCCCGAGCTGCCGAAGACGGCCACCGGCAAGATCCAGCGCTTCCGGCTGCGCGAACGCGAAACCAGCAGCGCCTGAGACCGGGCGCCTGCTTCAGCCCACCTCCAGGCTGGTCAGGCCGTAAAGGCGCGAAAACGCCATCTGTGGCGCCGGGCCCCGGTACATGCGCGCCGTGGGGAAGGTGGCCTCCATGCCCTGGCCCAACGCCAGTTGAAGGGCCGACAGGTTGCACTCGGGAACGTCCATGAACACGGGCTCTGCCGGCGGTACCCGGGAACACAGCGCCTCAAACAAGGCCTCGGCGATGGCCGGCGTGTCGGCACATAACGGCGCCAGCTTGTACCCCTCCAGACAGGCCCGAATGACACCGTATCCGCGCAGCTCGCCGTCTTGCCACCAGCCGAGTGCATGGCTCTGCGGCAGATGGACCCAGGCCCGCAAGAAGGCCGGGCGCGGTTCGGGGTGAAAGGCGAGGTCGAAAGCGGCCAGCGCTTCAAACGGAACGTAGGACAGCGGCACCACACGCGGATCGGTCGCGACCGACGCCGCACGGCCAGCGCCCTGGTAGCGCACGTTGTACCAGGCCAGTTCAAAACCGGCCCGGCGGTAGGTGTGCTGCTGTGCGACCACACCGTCCAGCCCCACCACACAACCTCGCGCGTGCTCCAGCGAAGCCCCCCAGATGGCTTTGCCCAGACCGTGCCCACGCAGCAGCGGGTCCACGATGTAGAACCCCAGGAAGGCGTAGTGATCGCTGTAGCGAACGCACGAGACCGATGCCACCGGTCCATCGCCCAACCAGCCCATCAGGAATCCCTCGGGATCGAGGCCGAACACGGCATCGCCGTCGTGCAGCCCCGGATTCCAGCCCTCGCGGGCGGCCCAGTGGATGGCGGTGGTCAGGTGGCTGCGGGTCATGCGGCGGATCTGGTAGGACGCAAGTGGCATGTTGAGCTCCCGGGGGTATGCGCCATCACATCCGAAACCCCGATCCCACGCCATACCGCATCAGCAGTAATTTCAAGGCGGATCCGGTCGCAAAAAAGCCGGCGCTGGGCCGGCTTTGTGGGGCGATGCAGGCCACTGGCCGCGTCAGGTTTCCTTGGAGATCTTGATGCTCGGAAACTTGCTCGAAAAATCCTTGGCCTTGGCCGCGATCTTGATCGCCAGTTGGCGTGCCACCGTCTTGTACAGCGCGGCAATCTCACCCTCGGGATCGGCCACCACGGTGGGCATGCCGCTGTCGGCCTGGACGCGGATGCTCATGTTCAGCGGCAGCGCGCCGAGGTAGTCCATGCCGTACTCGGCCGCCATGTTCTTGCCACCGTCCACACCGAAGATGTGTTCGGTGTGGCCGCACTTCTCGCACACGTGCACCGCCATGTTTTCCACGATGCCCAGGATGGGCACGCCCACCTTCTCGAACATCTTGATGCCCTTGCGCGCGTCGAGCAGGGCAATGTCTTGCGGCGTGGTCACGATCACGGCGCCGGTGAGCGGCACGCGCTGGCTCAGGGTGAGCTGGATGTCGCCGGTGCCGGGAGGCATGTCGACGATCAAATAATCGAGGTCTTTCCAGTTGGTCTGGCGCAGCAACTGCTCCAGTGCCTGGGTGGCCATGGGGCCGCGCCAGATCATGGCCTCGTCACGGTCGATCAGGAAACCGATCGAGATCACCTGCACGCCGTAGTTTTCCAGCGGCTCCATGGTCTGGCCATCCGCGCTTTCGGGACGGCCTTCCACACCCATCATCATGGGCTGGCTGGGGCCGTAGATGTCGGCGTCCAGGATGCCGACCTTGGCACCTTCGGCCGAGAGCGCCAGCGCCAGGTTGACTGCCGTGGTGCTCTTGCCCACGCCGCCCTTGCCCGAGGCCACGGCGATGATGTTCTTCACGTTGGGCATGACCTGCACGCCGCGCTGCACCGCGTGTGCGGTGATCTTCATGGTCATGTTGACCGAGACGTTGTCCACGCCGGCCACGGTCTTGGCC